>NZ_JCAKRW010000006.1:0-359700 GCF_059515185.1 Chryseobacterium sp. CS2K3
ATACATAGCTAAGAAGGAAAGTTCAGAAACACATACCTCCCGTTTTGGCTAAAGCCGAATGAAGATTAATTTTTTATTTTAAATGGGCTAAAGCCCATTCCTATTGAATACTGAATAAACCAATGCAGATCTTATTTTTGAATATTCTGAATGATGATGATTCATTTTTTTATTCTTCCAAATAACCTTTAAATCATCTTTTTTCTTCTTCTTTTCCTTCATTTTGTACAGATATATTCTGACAGCATTTGCATGATAAGCTGTAATTTTTTATTTGTTGCTAAAGTTTTTTGCACGCTAAATTTTTTTTATTTCAGTTAAAAATCAAAGTTTATTTCTACTATTTAATCATAACATTCATATTTTCAATGATATTTTATGGTTTCTTCTTATTTTTTATCGGTATACTATTAAATACTGTTAAAATATTATATTTGATTTTAAAAAATTAAATATAATTATGAATAGAATGATAGTTAAGGCAGGACTTCTTTCATCTTTATTTTTTTGCTTGACTGGATTATCTGCACAAAATACAGATTCTACTAAAGTAGGAAAGATTGATGAAGTTGTTGTTACAGCCTACGGAGTTAAAAAAGAAAAGAAAACCTTGGGATATTCTTTTCAGGATGTAAAAGGGCAGGCACTTGTTGATGCTAAAGAAACGAATGTCACTAATGCTTTAGTGGGAAAAGTAGCGGGCATGCAGGTTATTAAAGGAGGTTTTGGTCCCGCGTCATCATCAAGGATCAATTTGAGAGGTTTTAACTCTTTTATAGGAGATAGCCAACCTTTGATTGTTGTTGACGGAATCCCGTTAAGTAACGGAATGGGAGTGAAAGCTAAGCAAAATAATGGGAGGTACAATAATGATTTCTGGAATCCAGATCTGGATATGGGAAATGGGCTGAACGATATTAATGCAGAGGATATAGAAAGTATCTCTGTTCTTAAAGGGGGAGCCGCATCTGCATTATATGGTTCCCGAGGTGGAAACGGGGTTATTCTTATTACAACCAAAACAGGAAAGAAAAGAGGTGGTTTAGGAATTACTTATTCTACTAATTTAGGATTTGAGACTATTTTTATGAAGCCGGATATGCAGAAAAGTTTTGGCTTAGGACAAAATGGATTATCGAATCCTGCGAACAGTGACAATACAACTTCGTGGGGACCAGCTATTGAAAATGGAAAGAAATATGATAATCTTGGAAATTTTTTCAAAACAGGAATCAATACTCAACATACGTTGAATTTTCAAGAGAATCTGGGTGAAGGAACAAGCTTGTATACATCATTCAATTATTTAAATGATAATAGCCAGATTCCGAATTCTAAATTTGAGAGGTTCAATTTGATGGCTAAAATGAATTCAGTTTTTGGCAGGGAAAAAAGATGGACTTCAGAAATAAAGGTACAATATATAAGTACAAAGGCTAAAAACAGACCTTCAGGAGGAAGAGGAGATGGAAATTATTATTCTAATATTCTTCTTATGCCACAGGATATTGATATCCGTGATTACCGTGAAGGACAGACGCAGAATAATGTAATGTCTAACTGGATTTCACCCAATGGTATTAATCCTTACTGGTCTGCATATAATAGTCTTAATGCCGATAAAAAAGACCGTGCTTTATTGAATAGCTACCTTAAATATCAGTTTAATGACTGGCTAAGTGCAGATGTAAGATTAGGGACTGACTTTTATGCTTTGAATGCAGATGCAAGGGTATGGACAGGCTCTTCAAGAAGAAATGCATATGCTACCAGTGAAGAGAAATTTTATGAAAATAATTATATAGCCAGCATTACGGCTAAACAGGATAATTTATTTGGTAAATGGGGCGGCTCATTTTCATTGTATGGACAATTAATGGAAACAAGGACTAAAGCTCTTTATTTTAGTACTCAAAATTTAATTGTTCCCAATGTTTTTAGCGTAACGAATACCAGTGATCTTGCAGGTATTGCAAATAACGAAGTTGATATATGGAAGAAAATTAATTCCGTTTTCGGAGCGCTGGAAATTAATTATGATGGGTATTGGTTCATTAATGCTACGTTCAGGAATGACTGGTCTTCAACCTTGAGTGTAGAGAACAGATCATATTCTTATCCAGCCTTAAGTACATCTTTGGTTTTAACGGAAATGTTGAATAAACTAAATGGTACCACTTCTAAAACATTAACTTTTGCCAAACTTCGTGCTGCATATGCTTCTACCGGTAATGGTTTAAATCCTTACGAATTATATAATGTTTACAGACTAGCTGCTGATCCTACCGGACATGCTATTTTAGAAAGAGTAAAGACTCTTTATGATGCTGGCTTACAAGCGGAAAAATTAAAAACTTTTGAAGTAGGGGCAGATCTTAAGTTTTTTAATAGAATTTCTTTAGATGTAAGTTATTTTCTCAACACAGCCACAAAACAATTAATTAGCCTGCCTATGAATCCTCTCTCAGGGTATGAGGATATGAAAGTTAACGGTGGAAAACTTCAAAATAGTGGAATTGAAGTGGTTTTAAATACTGATATTTTTAAAAATGAAAATTTTACCTGGAATGTAAATGCTAATTTCTCAAAATTAAAAAGTGAAGTAAAAGAACTTTATGGTTCTATTTCGAAATATCCATTAAACGGTTTTGATAATGTTACATTTTTTGCAGAGCTGAACAAGCCTTTTGGAGTAATCTATGGAACAAAATTCTTAAGAGTAGAGGATGCTAATGATCCTAATTTTGGAAAACTTATTGTAGGAGCTAACGGGCTGCCTCAATCAACTCCTGATCAGCATTACTTGGGAGATCAGACTCCTCGTGCATTGTTTGGGCTTACCAACAGCTTTAGTTATAAAAATATCGGGCTTTCTTTCCAGGTTGATGGGCGTATTGGCGGAAAGTTTTATTCTTCTACCCAATCAGCCTTGCAAAAGGTGGGGCTTGCTGAAGAGACGGCTCCCGGAGGAAGAAGAGATAATTTTGTTCTTGATGCAGTAGTACAGCAAACGGGAGGTGGCTATACAGCCAATACAAAGGAAATTACCCAACAGGATTATTGGTCAGCTGTAACGGCAGGGAATCTAGGAATTACGGAGCAGAATATTTATGATGCTACCAATATCAGATTACGAAATGTTCAGGTATCTTACAGTTTCCCAAAGAGTATTTTTCAAAAGTTTGCATTACAAAGTGCTAAAGTTTCCTTTACAGCCAATAATGTATGGATGATCTACAGTAAAGCAAAAGGAATAGATCCGGAATCTGTATTTGCGATCAATTCTAATGCTGTGGGATTTGAAAACCTTTCATTTCCTACTACAAGATCTTACTTATTTACAATTACATTAGGTTTTTAACATCAATAATATCATGAAAAAATATATTTTATCTCTCATTACACTGGCTGCAGTTTGTACATCATGTAATGATTTTGAAGACATGAATAATGATCCGTTTGCAGTGGATATTAATAAAGCTGAACCGGAATATTTTTTAAACAATTCTATTTTAGGAGCTCAACAGGATCCCAATATTGCTGAACGTACTTTTGTCCTTTATTGGAAAACTGCGGCAAGACAACATTTGACAACAGGAATTGCTGGTGGATCTTATGATGATTCCTGGACTGTAGAATATTGGAAAGGAATTTCAGAATGGCTGAATAATGCCAATACAACAATTGAAATCGTTAACGAAAAGAAAGCAATAGGTCAAGGCAAAGCGCATTACGATAATCTTACCCAGGTAGCCAGAATCTGGAGAGCTTATTTAATGAGCGAATTTTCCGACAACTTTGGTCCACAACCTATTCAGGCATTTAAAGGAATAAACCCGGGATTTAATTCTGAAAAAGAAGTGTATTATTTTATTTTAGAAGAGTTGAAAGATGCAGCTGCTAAAATGGATGTCAACCAACCCGCACCTTCAAATCCTAATGCTTACGATATGGTATATGGGTTTAAATGGAGCCAATGGGTAAAGTATGCCAATTCCATGAGAATGAGAATAGCTATGAGAATAGCTGAAGTAGATCCGGGAAAAGCAAAAACAGAATTTGAAGCAGCTGCGAATTCTAATATGGTGATCAGCACAAGCGATGATAACTTTAAAGTAAAAGAAGATCCGGGGTGGAATCCTTTATCAGGGGTAATGTCCAGAGAATGGAATTCACAGCTTTTATCTGCTACTCTTAATAATATGTATATCGGTTTAGGAGGAATTAATTCTACAGATCAGTTACCGGCAGGGCAGCACACCGCAGTAAAAGCTTCTGATTATATCGGAGTAAAATATGAGGAACAATTCTCAACGATGACGAATGATCCTAGTGCAGGATATTGGCTTGACGGGCTTCCTAATACCATAGATCCAAGAGCTTATAAAACTTTTTATATTCCCGGAGATCTCAACAATCCGATTTATTCACTTTATCCTACTTATACCAATCAGGCAACTACCAATCATGGTGATCTTACTTTCGCTGACGGTTCTAAAATTACAATTAATACCGTAAATACGTGGAATACGACCACAATAGGGAATTGGGGTGTAAAAGGACAGAGAAACGGATTAAGAGGGGTTGTTGGCTGTATGCCGGCTTTAGGAAAACAATATAGAGAAGGTAAGAACTCTCGAATTTTCTTTGCAAGTTGGGAAACATACTTCCTGATGGCTGAAGCTGCTCTGAAAGGATGGGCTGTTCCTATGAGTGATGAAGCTGCCTATAATAAAGGAATTCAGGATAGCTTTGCATATAACGGCGTTTCACAATTTTATGGACAATATATTACCTCAACAGCGTATAACCGCGATGGTACTTCCGTTTCTTATTCTCATACCACGGAGCCGGGTGCTAGCCATGTGATGAAGTATAAAGATCCTGTAACCGGAAATTTAGTTTCTGTAGATATTAAATATCCTGTAAATACGATTTACAAGAACGGTTCTGTGAAGAATGATAAACTTACGAAAATCATTACCCAAAAGTATATTGCCAATATGCCGTGGCTTCCGTTAGAATCATGGAGTGATCAAAGAAGACTGGGACTGCCTTTCTTTGAAAATCCTGCAGTAGAAACACCATTAGTTAATTTACCGAACTTGAATTCCGGAAATTATATGACCAACTCTATTCAGAATTTCCCTCAGAGACTAAGATATCCAAGTACTTTCAGAAATACAGACCAGGATGGATATGCAAAAGCTATACAATTACTGGGCGGACAAGATGCTGTGCTCACCCCTCTTTGGTGGGCAAAACACTAAATTGAACATGCTTTAAAAAAATAATCCTTTCCAAATTTTGGGAAGGATTATTTTTTATGATGAATTTTAATTTTAAAAGAGTGATCACTTTCAATTACTCTAATTGGCAACGATAGTAAAAACCACCCTTGCACTATAAGTACTGGCAGGCAGCGTTACAGAAACTCCTGCTAACTGTAAAATTAAGTTGATATCTGAGAAACTTACACTGTTACCCAGTCCTAAAAGACCACTAAAGGTAAAAGTTACAAATGTTGTATCAGTTGTTTCTGATATTGGGATATAAGTGGTTCCCCCATTAATCGTGGCTGTGCAAAGGACACAAACTCCATGTATCGTTGTGGATCCTCCAGTTCTTTTTGCTGAAAGGCTTAATGAATTATTCCAGGGGCTAGGGGTGTAGCGCATGGTCATTTTTGCACCGGAACTTGAAAGAAGATTAAGGAATGTCCCTGGTAAATTTCCGGATAACGTGATTGTTGTAGGGGTAGTAGTGGTATTGTCATAAGTTCCCGCATAATTATTTCCTGCTTCGGTAATAGCAGGAATAACGGGTGACCAGTTTCCCGAAACATTTACAGTCTGAGCGTCAAAGAAAGAACTCATTATTAAAAAAATAATAGATAGATTTCTTTGTAAAAAAACATTTCTGATATAATGGCTGCTTATTTTCATTTTAGTTTTATTCTGTGATGGTATACACAATTGTAACGGATGTATTGGTTAGTCTCTCCAAATTGGCATAGGTACTCGGAACCAGAGAAATAGTAAGGCGATGACCATTATTGGCACCATTGCCCGTATAGGCACCACCAATTCCGCTGATAATGGTAACAGGAGTAGTTGTAAGAGTCACTTGCGCAGAGGGAGTTCCTAATGTGCCGCCTCCGGCTCCGGATGCAGCGGCAGCCTGTAATCTGATATTCACTCCGGCAATGACCTGATTCACAGATGCCGTTATTTTTCTGGTAGCCCCTCCGGAAGTAATGGCTGAAGTATAATTGATCCATTTTGAAGTATTTGGAGTAGGATTTCCAAGAGGATTTCCGGCTTCAGTAGGTGCTATAAAGTTCAGCGTAATGTTTCCGGTAGGTTCCACATCCATCAAAGTCACTACAGGTAATGTAAGACTAACAGTAGCCTGAGAATGCAACAAACCAGATAGAATGAAAGTGGTTAATATTATAGCGCGCTTCAACATCATTTCTTATTTTTTATTTCATTATATCCTACTTTCAGGGATTCCTGTTGGTATTTGACTTCTCTCTTTTGCTTAACAATCTGAACATTTATTTTTTTTATCTCTCCTGACTTTAAGGTAAACTGGAATTTATCAGTTAAAATCTTATAACGTTTATCCAAACCATTTCTATAAAGCTTAAGAGACCAATCGCCAGGTCGGAGATAAGTAAAATCAAAATCTTCATCTATAAAACATATTTTACGGTATACCTGATCATTGCTGATTGCTTCTATAATAATGCTTTCTCTTTTCTTTTTCCCTGTTTTATTCTGTAATGTTTCAATATCTGCCTGATCTTTTTCAAGGTTTTCTGTAAGATGAATATGCCCTTGGATATTGGCTGCAGTAGTTATTCCGAAATTAAAAACATTCTCTTTGTTAAGAAGAGATAACGCTGCAGGAAAAACAACTGTTGGAATATCATTGATCTCAGTAGTTGAGCGATCTATTTCAAGGAAGTAATTCCCGGGAATAACATTCTTAAACATATAATTTCCTTCTTTATCTGTCACAGATAGATAGCTGCCCAGCATTAATCTGATGCCTTCTGTCTTTTTTATGCCGAGATTGCTTATATTTCCTGATAGGGAGGTGTATTCTGCAATTTTTTGCACCGGAATATTGGGACTCCATGTATAACGCATCGAGAATATGAAATCTTTATCTCCTATTTCTCCACGCTGCAAGGAATACCTGCCTGAAAAATCCAGTGAATTTCCTGGAAATAGCTGTTGATGATATATAAGCTCAAATAAATTTCTGTCTTTAAAGTATTCTTCGGGAATATAATTGTTCTGATAGAAAATACTTAAGCTTGTTTTATCAGTAAATCTAGTGAAAACTCTTGCTCCGTAATACAGCTGCTTTTGATTTTGAAGTTGATACCTTGAAGTACTTCCATAACTTCCATAAATGTTAAACAAAGTTCTGAATTTTTCAAAAGAAAGATTAGCCGTATATAAACTTGAATTACCGTTAAAGCCTGTCAGATAATTGTCCGTCTTTCCAAATTGTCCGTTAATATTAATCTGAAATATTCCAATACGCTGATCTACAGTAATTCTAAAAAAACGTTCGTAATAATCAAACTGTTTGGGTTCTAAACGATCCTGATATTTTTGATAACCGTTATTAACCATAATAGATCCACTCGGCAGATATTTATATTGTAAACCATATTGAAAATACTTTCTGTAAGGAGCTGCCAGAAATAAAGTATCCCTTTGGAAATTTTTAGCGTCCTGCATATAATTAGCAAAAGCATTGATTTTTTTAGATAACTTGTACTGAACATATCCGCTTACAGTATTGGTATTAGTAAAATATCCTGCAAATTCAGGACTGGCTTTTATATAGATTAAATTTCCGTTGATTTTATCAAAATTGATATCAGCCTGTGCCATATAAGCAGTTCCTTCTGTCTTTTTCGTAGTACTATAGGAAAACTCACCTGAAAGGATAATATTCTTTGAGATCTTAAATTTTCCTTTCGTATAGGGAAGATGTGCTTCAGAATCTAATTGTATATTTCTGGAATTACCTTCCTCCTTCATAGGCGTTTTATAAAGGTATCCAGCAGTAATTTCAGACTCTTTTCGGATTTTAAATGTTGAATACATATTAAGCTCATCCTTAATATCTCTGAAAAAACGAGGACGATTATAGAAGCCTCCTAAGCTTACTTTATTGAAATTATAGCGGATTTCTGCTCCTCGTCCGTATCGTGCAAATTCCGTCAGATAGGAAGAAGAATACGTTTTATCACCTAAATGAATGAAAAGTTTATCCCTTTTATAGTTTACAAAATATTCTTCATATTGCGTAAATGTATTAAGCTCAATAGGGCTATGAGTAGCGGCATGAAATTCAATTTGATTTTTATTGTCTTTATCTAAACTTCCTTTTCCATATATTTCTCCCTGAAAACCATCATTGTAAATCCCCATATTTTTCATTCCGATGAAAGAAAGAGAAGCTACAATAGGAAGTCTATGATATATATCGGATTCTGAGGGTTTTATAGAAATAACTTGTGTACTTACATACACATCTTGAGTTTCTTGAGGATTGTCTTTTGAATATACTGAAAGATTTAGATTTTGAAATTCATTTTGCTGAAGATCAGGACTGGTGACTTTATGAACTGTAATTACTTTTGATTCGTTCGGTCCCAATGTTTGCAGATGATCCTGATCAATGATTCCGTTTCTACTGCCAAGAACAATGTTTTCAGTGATATTACCATTGTTTTTTAATAAGAACGAAGAACTGATGGTCTCTCCGGCTCTGATGAATTCAGGAGAATTTAATGCAGTAAGAGAAATTTTTCTGTTTGCGGATATCGTAATCGTTGAATTTTTCACCAAAGATATTCCACTCTGGCGGTCTGTAATCTGTAAAGTAATGGTATAATTGCCTTGCGCTGTCTCTCCTGCAATACGAACAGGAACAAGATATACAGAAGTTTGGTGTGCATTAATCTGAAATTCTCCTTTTGCTAAAATAGGAGTAATGTGAGGACTGGATGTTGTAGCTGAAATATCATATATTTTATTTTCAGCAGAACTATTTTCCAGAGTGAAGGGAATAGAAGTAGACATTCCCGGCTTAAGGCTATCTTTTTTACTGATCAATCGTTCAGACTGGTTCTGAGAAAAAGTAATTACCGGAAATAAGAGTATAATTATAAATAATGTCCAGGTTCTAATCATTTTTTACTTCTAGTTCCACATTGAGTGCAAATGCATTCTCTTCTTCATCTGTTGTCATTATAGTTGCGTTGTATTTATCCGGTGGGACTTTACTGATATCGATAGGGAAAATTTTTGATGTAGAAGGTAACAAACCCATAGCTAAACTTGAGTAATTTCCTATTTTTTCTCCTGTTTTGCGGTTATAGATTTCAATGGAAGCTGTAGGTTTACAATAAAGATTGCCATTATTAGCTATTGCTATTTGTACAGTTTGCCTGCCTTCTTCTTTTTCTACTTTTACACTTTCAAATTTCAGGTCCGGCTTTGCTTGTTCAGTTTCGAAATCTGTAATAATTTGAATCGCATAGCGTATCATAGAAGTAATATTGACCCCGATTTTTTTATCACTAGGTTTTATATCATCTACAGGTTCTACAATCAGTACGCTCCAGTAGCTTCCAGGATCTATTATTTGATTGGGTACGGTGATTTCATAAAATACCTCTGTTTTTTCTTTCCCTTTAAGCGTAATTAGGTTGGTATTTAGCTTAATCCATTCCCCATTGGTTCTTTTGTTTGTTTTTATGGCAGTATAATTGGTTGTTCCATCTGCATGATAAGTAAAGTCCTGTAAAAATAATTTTACACTTTGAGGATGAGTACCTGTATTTTCAATAGCTATTTTTCCTTTATAAACCTTTCCGTTTTCTATTTTGTAGGAATGCGTAAGCCCGTTGAGAATCACAATGCCGGCATGTAAAAAGCTGAACTGTAATATCAGGGTGACCAAAAGAAGTATACGCTTTGTCATTATGTAATGTATAGAGTTAGATAATTAAAATAACAAAAACAGGAAGAAACTGAAAGACAATTTCTCCTTGTTTTTGAATATGGGTCGGGATAAAATCTAGTGAATACTAGTTATCTAATATTGTATACGTAACAGTTACTGATCCAGCTGCTGTAGCCTCTAGATTGTCATAGATTGCCACCCCTCCAGGACCACTTCCGGCAGCAAGAGCATACGTAAGATTATGTCCGTTATCGGCACCATTTCCTGTATAGGCACTTCCTATCCCTGAAATAATTGTTTGATCTGTAGTATTCAGTGTAAGAAGACCTGTGGAATTACCTACATGGCCACCTCCTGATCCGGTTGCAGACGCAGCTGTCACATGAATATCTACTCCGGGAATGACTGAATTGAGACTCACTGTTACCTTACGTGTAGGATGTGCAGCAGATTTGATGGAAGAATAGTTAAGCCATAGTGTATTATTAGCTGCACTTGGAACAATAGCGTTACCAGCGTCTGTAGGAGCAGAGAATCCAAGTGTAATATTTTTTGTAGCGGCAGGTTCAATGTCTACCAGTGCAACTTCAGGAATAGAAATTGTGATCGTATGATTATCTGTATTGTTATCCTGGGCACTTAAATTTCCAGATACAGCAACTGCAAATAAAGACATTGCAATCGTTAATTTTAGTTTTTTCATGATGCTGATAATTAGTTAGGTGAATATAATTAAATTCAGCATGTTATGAAATAAATTTATAATAATTTTTATATTGTTGATTATTTGATCTTTTTTGGATAATATAATTGTGAATTATTATAGTCTGGAAATGAAAAATCCTGCACAATATGTACAGGATTTTTTGTATTTTTTTTTAATGACTCTTATGCCCAATGAGGATCGGAAACAGAAACTTTTCCGGTTTCTATCCTTCCTGAAAAGTGCCATATATTACTGTCTGCAGCTATTTTAATATCATACCAGCCTTTGTTTTTACCAAGATCAATAATCAATTTTTCTTCTGGCTTTTGTATTGAAATAGTCCTTTTACTTTTCTCGTAGAAATTTTCCATTGTTAAACTGATATTTCCCTTTTGGGGATTCTTGAAAATAAATTCAACTTGATTTTTTGATGAATTATTAATTAAAATAACCTCAATTTTAGGAATATTATTCCCTTTAAATTTCCTAAAAAAGCCGTTGGGACCAAAAATTTCATAATCATATGCTCCTGAATGAACAGAATGTGGTAGCTCCTGCTTCGAATATAGAGTATAAGAAAAATGGTATCCAGATGGATCATTCAGCTTGGTTCTGTCATAAAGAAGCAATGGGATACCATTATCTTTAAGGTTTGTCATTTTAATTTGCTTCCCTTCTAAATTGACATGGAAATCATAAGGAAGCGGATTAGATGGTTTTATTCCTCTTTCCTGAACTTCAAGGAGGTGATCGTTCAATTCGTTTTCAGAATACCATTTCAGGTTAGGAACAGGTTTATTTTTCGCTGAATTAATTGTTTTTGCAACATCTTTCTGATTCAGATAATTCATCTGTGGAGCCTTTACATTCGCAGTATTAAAAGCAGAGGTAAGATCTCCGCAGATGGCTCTTCTCCAATCGCTTATATTGTCTACATGAACATCTTTCCTGAATTTTTTCATGATGAATTTTTCCAGGAACTGTAATACCGAAGTATGGTCGGATACTTCAGAATTTACGAAACCGCCTTTTGTCCAAGGTGAAGCAATAATCATCGGAACCCTATAACCGAGCCCTACTGTTCCTTCTGTCTTTTCATAATCTTTAAGTTTAGGATCAGCCATGTATTCCTGAGATCTGTTTACATATTCTGCACCATCTTTTCCGTTCATATCAACCGGCTGACTTGGATTCATTGGCGGAGCAAAAGGAAGTACATGATCAAAATACCCGTCATTCTCATCATAATTGATAATGAAAATTGTCTTTTTCCATGTTTCAGGATCTTTTGTCAGAATATTCAGCACTTCAGAAATATACCAGGCACCATACCAAGGAGAGCCGGGATGATCAGAGAAATGTTCAGGAGCTACCAGCCAGGAAACCAACGGAAGTTTTTTCTCTTCCACATCTTTACGGAACTGGAACAAAACATCCCCTTTAGGAACTACCAATCTTTCTCCGTTTTCATCTTTTCCAATTTCCAGTTGATGATAATCAGGATCATTATGATTGGTGGTAAATGCTTTTTCGTGTAAATTTTTCTCTTTTTGAGAAAGTTTAGAATAGTTATCCGGATGATATTTTACCTGATCGTCTTTAAGTTCAGCAATAATCGTTTCCAATCTTTCCTTTTGAGCAGGGTTTTTCTCGATTTCCTTTTTTAAAGAAGCAATCATATTAGGAATATTTTCATAATACCCTTTTGAAAACTTAACGTTGTACTTTTCAAACCATTCAATAGGGTTATCTGTAAAATTACTCAGCCATGCCTCCTGTTCTCCGGATAATCCTTTCGGAAGACTGATCTCATTCTGATAGATTCGCCATGATACATTCTGTTCCTCTAAAATCTCAGGGAAACTTTTCCATTTTGCCTGTCTGGCTTTGTCGTAGTCAATATTTTCATTGACAACATTGGCTTTTGTCTTACCATTCTGCTGTTCTCTTAAGGTTCCGGACCAAAGAAATAACCTGTTTGGAGTAGTTCCTGTAAGTGAAGAGCAGAAGTATTGATCAAATATGGTAAAAGCATCTGCCAGTTGATAATAAAACGGTAGATCTTCACGGTTATAATATCCTAATGTAAGCGGGATATTTTTATAATCTTTATTCCCCGAAGCCTTTGCCTGAAGCCATTGATCATATTTCCCTTTATTCAGTGCATGCTGTTGGTTATCCCATGAATGGGGGAGTGAGCTCATCCATGTAGATTTGGTATTTTTGAGGTCAAGACGTGCCGGAGCAGCATATTGTCCGTTATTTCCTTTTTGAAAAAATGCAGAATGTCCATCCGGTTTTACAAAAGTTCTTTTATCTAAAAATCCTCTTACTCCTTTAAGCGCACCAAAAGCATGATCGAAAGATCGGTTTTCCTGCATCAGAATAACCACATGTTCAGCGTCATAAAAGGTGGATTCGGCAGCGGGTTCAATAGCTAATGCCTTTAAAATGGAAGGATGAAGAACACTTGAGGTTCCTAATCCGGCTAATAAAATACTTGATTTTTCTAAAAATTCTCTTCTGTTCATGATCAATCGTAATAAGAAAGAAACCGCAAGTTAATAGGATTTTCCTGCGATTTCTTTGTTTTGTATAAAAATAATTCAGATTTCTATTGTAACCACCAAGGTTTGGAGGTAATATTATCATTTCCTCCGTATTGAGCGGAAAGAGCAGCCTTTAAATTAGCACTGTTATAATTATACTCAGATTGAGGATACCTGAATCTGAATGGTGCTGGAACACCTGGTTTCAAAGGATAATTCGGGTATCCGGTTCTTAAATAATCATAATAAGATGTCCATTGTGCCTGATGGAACATTGTCATATATTTCTGCGTGATGATTTTTTCAATCTGTTCCTGCAAAGGAGCTGAGTTGTTATACACTACCAAAGGAGTTGCCAGATACTGATTCACATCAAAGCCGGTAAAGTATTGCCCAGGATTCTTTACATACGTCTGGTAGAATGTAAAGCTTGCCTTAATAGCATTATCATAATGACCTTTTGCTGATCCTGAGATCCAGCCTCTGGCGGTAGCTTCTGCTAAAATGAATTCCAGCTCTGGATAGCTTAAAATAGAGGAAGGCTCGTTGGTAGGATCTTTATAAAATCGGTCATTTACTTTTGAAATATTTTTGGCAGTAATCAAATCTGCATTTTCAGAATAAGAAGAAGTTGGATTTCCTCCGTTGTATCCGGTAAAATCTGTGATGGCTTTTCCGTCTTCTTTAGCTCCGGTAGTTTGTGCTGCAAAAGTAAATAAGCGGGGATCATGTCTGTCTTTAAAAAGGTTGATAAAATAATCCGCCATATATAAACTGGATCCGTATCCACTATTGTTGAACATTGTATATCTGCTGTCTGCCACGTCTACAAACTTAAGCTCGCCGTTATCAGCAATAGAAGTCATCAGAGGCTGGCTTCCTGCAATGGCAGCAAATTCCGTTGCGATATTGTAATTTCCTACCGTAGCTTTCTTCGATAAGGTTATTAAAATTTTCAGACGGAAAGAATTGATCAGTTTTTTCCATTTTTGAGCATCCCCGTTGAAAACAATATCGCCTTCAATCTTATCATGGGTATTGATGAGGTCATTGGCTTCTTTTAATTCTGATAAAATTCCGGACATGATCGCTTCCTGAGTGTCATATTGAGGCTGGGTGATCCCAAATTCCCCTTTTACAGCTTCAGAATATGGTGCACTTCCTACTTTTAAACTGATAGTAAAGAAATGATAAGCTCTAAGGAATTTACCGATGGCAACATAATTTTTATTATTGATCTTTTCTGCCTCCTGCATCATTTTTACCGTATTCAGAAGTTGCTTCGTGTATACTTCAAAAGAGGTATTGTTCCATTTCATATACTGATATGTATTTTCACCATCTGTCCCGATCATCATTCTCGAAGCATACATATTATCTGCATTCACCTGGAAGGTGTTTTTTGAAACATAAGTTAAGAGATATTTAGGATCAATATTTGCCTGATCATTGGGATTATCATTAATCTGATCCAGACTGGATTCACAAGAAGCTAGTGATAGTAATCCTGCAAAAAATACAGACCTGATAAGCCTTTTTGCCTTTATATTATTTTTCATTGTATAGACGTACTTTTTAGTTAAAACTTAAGATTAAACCCTAATCCGAACCATCTGCTTGAAGGATCCTGAATATCATTCGTAACATCATCCTTTCTTCCTGTTTTGATCTGGAAGTCAGGATCAGAATAAAGGTTTTTTGATTTTTTCCACATAGCAAGATTGTACGCGGAGATATTAGCTGTAAAACCTTTTATCATTCCTTTTGGATTCAGTAATGAAGAGAAATCATATTCCAGCACTACAGATCTTAGCTTGATAAAGGTTCTGTCAAAAACATTCGCGAATTCTTCACTTTCATCCTGTGTTACCCTTGCCTGATACGGATAGTTCTGTGCCCAGTCCTGGAAACTGATTGCTTTGGTGTGCTTAGTATATTTACCCGTAGTAGGATCATAGTTTACACCATCCGGCACAAAATAATACTTTCCTGGTTTTGCATATTCAAGATCTCTGTAAGCAACGGAGTTCGGATGTTTTCCGCCCCACCACATTTTTTCCACCACCTGCGATCTCATGATACCACCGATGCTTCCGTCGATCCCTATATTGAGAGAAAGCTTTTTATATTTAAAGGTATTGTTGAAACCAAAAGTCCAGTCCGGATTGAAGTGCCCAAGATTACTAGGAGCATCAGCTCTCGTTGGCATTCCTGATTTCGCGTCCAGAATTACTTTTCCATCCGGAGATTTTTGCCAGGTATAATCATAATAGCTGTCCATTCTTTCACCTAGCTTGATGTTGTTGTAGTTAGGCATATTATCATAAATAGAAGTCAGCTTTTGTTCGTAAGTACTCCAGTTGATCAACGTTTTCCAGGTGAAGTCCGATGTTTTTACAGGAACCATTCCAAGAGAGATTTCAAATCCTTTGGTTGTGTATTCATTTCCATTCACATACTGGGAAATAAAGCCTGAAGATTCTGCAGTCGGGAATTCAAGAATGTTGTTGTAATCCAGTGTTCTGAAATAGGTCGCATCTAAAGTGATTCTGTTATTAAGAAACCCTGCGCTTAATCCTAATTCATAAGATTTGGTCTGTTCCGGCTTTAATGAATTTTCAATGTTTAAAGCTGTAGGATAATAGTAGGTAGGATTGCCGTTAAAGCTGATTCCTTTATCATTCATATAATAATTCCTGATGGAATAAGGCTGGAAGTCATAAGCCACTTTTGCCCATGAAGCAGAAAGTTTCAGCATATTAACAGCTTCAGGGAGTTTTACCAGGTTGGAAATAACGGCACTGATGGAAGCTGATGGATAGAAATACGATCTGTTGGCTTTAGGAAGTGTAGAAGACCAGTCATTACGTCCGGAAATATTGATGAAAAATGCATTGTATAATCCAATATCAATCGTAGAATAAGCACTATAGATCAATTTTTCCTTCAGGTATCTGTATTTTTTGATATTCCCGATGGAATTTTCGAAGGTATAAACTTCAGGAACTCTCAAACCATCTGTAGAAGTTTCATTGTTGTTATTTTTAAAGTAAAATGCAGAACCTCCGGCATTGATGGTGAAATCAAAATTTTCAGAAATCTTTTTCTTATAGGTGGCGAGTACATCGTAGTTCAGATTCCAGGTCTTCAAATCTTTTAAAATATAACCTCCGCTTCTTGGTGCGCTGTAATTGAAGTAGGAATAGGGGCTGAAGGTTTCAGATTTACTATGATTTTCAACAAGGGAAATTTTACCTTTTACCGAGAAATCTTTTGTCGCTTTATACTCTAATCCTGTTTGGGCATTAATAATATTCGTTCTGTTCTGATTCTTATAATATTCAGCTCCGAACCAGGGATTGTTGTACCAGGCATAGTTCCAGTTTGCCTGTGCCACTCCTTCTCTTCCAGGCACCCACATATGATTTCTTAAAGCTTTTCCATCTACGTCGCCACCCATCCAGATCAGGATGGTATACATGTGTCCGCTCGGATTGTACTCGTAGTTGGGAACGTTAGGTGTAAAAGTCTGGTTGAAGTTAAATTTCGTATCAAAGACAAATTTATCACTGATGTGGTTTTCAGAAGAAAAATTCACTCCGTATCTCTGTAGATATGAATTCGGAACCCTGTCATCATAATTCATGAAATTTCCGGAAAGCCTGTATACATCTTTATTATTCCTATAGCTGATCGCGAAATTATTATTGTTGATAACAGCCGGCTTTAGAAAGGTCTTTAGGTTGTCATGGTATCTCCATTCAATAGGAACCCTCTCATATCTTGATTTATCATTATACTGAGTGTCTGTTACTGCTCCATACCAGGGAATAACCTGTCCGGTTACCTTATCTCTGATAGGGCTGTTCCACTGCGCAATTTTTAATCCGGGAACAAATTTTGGTCCCCAGATCATATCTCCGTCATTCACCCCACCGTCAGCTCCGTCCCAGAATTCATATTTTCCATGAGAACCGTTACCATATTCCGTCTGAGTTTTCGGAAGATTGGTAAACCCTCCTGTAATCATTGTATTTTGAGAAAACTCTACAGAAAATCCCTTCTTTTTAGCGCTTTTTGTCGTGATCAGAATTGCTCCGTATCTACCTCTTGAGCCATAAAGAGCCGAAGCAGTGGCACCTTTCAGTACGTTGATGTTTTCTATATTATTAGGATCTAAATTCTGGAAAACCTCTTTTTCCACAATCACTCCATCAATCACAAAAACCAAATTGGAATTTCCTCTTAATGTAAACTGTGGAGCCTGCTGCATTCCCGTAGGGTTAGAAACATTCAATCCCGCTACTTGTCCTGAAAATAAATTACCAATACTTGGAGTAGTGATCGTTTCAAATTGTTTCGTTCCCACTTCCTGTGTAGAATATCCGATCTTTTCCTTTTTCTTGGCGATTCCCAGCGCGGTAATTACAACACCTTCAATCTGTTTTTCATTGGTTTTCCTTAAAACAACAGAATATTGCTTTTTTGAAGAAACTTCTACCGTATATAAAGAAAAATCAGGTGAAAAGAATTCAAGGATGTCTTTAGGATTAGCTGAAATAGTAAAATTCCCGTTTTCGTCTGTTGTGGCGGTATTTCCTGTGTTTTTATCAGTGATATTGACGCCTGAAACACTGATGCCGTTTTCAGATTTTACATTTCCTGAAATGTTAATTTCCTGAGCTGTAATATATAAGGGAAGCAAAAAAACTGCACACGTGGCTAAAGTTTTCTTCATTTTTTTTGAATGCAAATTTAACCGCGCATTATTACGTGTATTTTAAGGTCATATTAAAATAAAAATACGATTTATGTATTTATTGATGGAAATAATTAACGAATTGGTAAAATAGATAAAGCAGCCCGTATAGAAAATTTTGTTTTATTATAATATGATGGAAGGTACTGAAGTTCAAAATAACTGAGCACCTTTGTGATACAGTAATTTTCAATGATATATGGATAGAAATAATTAGAATATACTCTGTTAAGCAGGATGTCGGAAACCTAAAATCTACTCAAGATTCCCCAGTGAATCTTGATATCATTGAATTTAAAAGGATTTCCAAACTCATTACCATTAGAAAGCTGGAAACTCATCAGCCCAATCGGAATAAAGAAATTGAAACCGAGCCCGACACTGTAGAGCTTAGGTTTTACATTCAAAGATTTATTATTCAGCTGTCCGTATTGTCCAAAGAGATCAAAGAATGCCTGATTTCCGATGAGGTATCGGTATTCTAAGCCTCCGTAATAATAAAAATCGGCGGCGAGGGAGTTTTCATTGAAGCCCCGCATAGAGTTCCAGCCCCCGAAACGGTATAATTCATTGGTGGAAAGCGCCATTTTAGAATCCATTAGTGCACCTTCTGCTTTAATATTCAGAAAATGATTTCCGGAAATATGGTAATTATGTTCTCCTGAGAAATAAAACTGATTCTGCGTAGATTTTATATTTCCTTCGGTATAAGTGGTTGTTAAATAATCATATCCGGCATTGATCCTTGTTTTGTGAAGAAAAAGATCAATATCTGTAGGCTCCGTCATTTCAAACCATACTCCGATTCCTCTTTTATTGTAGTCCCTTCCTTGAGTATACAGTGTATCAATAATTGTAGATGTTTCAAGAGTCGCTCTGAACCCGATTTTATTACGGTTGTTAATATGATAATAAAAAGCAGGAAGAAACTTTACATTTGCGAAGGTGGAATCCTGCCTGTAGATATTCACCTTTGTATTCATCCCGATATTAGACTTTAAAAGATAAGGGATATCCACCTGGAGGTCGAAAGTCTGCCCCTTATCAGGGTTTCTCTGCCAATATAGATTAATTGCTTCAAAGCCATTGAACATATTTCTGAAATTTACGTTCATGGTTCCGTTTAAAGTAAACTTATCAGTCTTATCATTACCAAAACCGATTACCCCGTCAAAGGTATTGGTCTTTTTCTTCTCCAAAAACAGGTAAATATTGGTAGAATCTTTCGTGAATAAAGTCTGTGGCTGTCTTTCAAGGATCAGGAAAGGGTGGCTTTGAAAATTTTTGTTGATGGCAAGAAGGTTTTTATCGTCATAATTTTTCCCTTTAAATTCCTTTTCCAGGTTTTTGATGAACCTTTTGGGAACTTTTTCGTAACCTTTTACAACGAAACCGTCAATCGTTCTTTTATCATTTTTATTGATATCAAGCTCTACAACGGGAAAACCATTTTTCTGTCCTTTATATTTTGATTTAATTCTACTGAAAGAATATCCGTCATCAATATAACTTTTGTTGATACTTTTTTTTGTAGAATCTAAATTTTTAGTGAAAAAATCTTTCTGAACTTTTAATTTCTGAACAATAGAATCTGAAAGATTCACATAGGTTTCATTAAAGTTCTTTCCTTTATCATAAAAAATCTCCGTGCTGTCACCTTTAATTTTTACATCTTTCAGCTGAGTAAAAAAATAATTGTTCTGAGCCAGAGAGTCCAGGAACTTTACTGCAGAAACGGAATCTTTTACTTTTTTCTTAACCTTTGTCTCTGTATCAATAAGCCAATACTGCTTTTTCTGCGCTTGTACAAAAACGCAGAAAAGAACAAAAAATATTTTTAGAAACAGCTTAATGCTTAGTAAGGTTTAAAGTAATTAATTAACTTTTTAATAACTGAAACTAATCCAGTTTATTATATTTCTTCATTAAATTCTCATAAGTATTCTGCGGAAGAAGCCACTTCAACGGAACACCTATCTTCTGCCCGAATTTACCAAAATAATAATGAGCCTTCCACTTCTTTTTTCCTAAAAGTTTTTCAATGTATTCTGCTACTGCTACGGGCTCTGTTCCTTCATCCACATGAGCATTCATTAAAGAATATACTTTATCAAATACATTTTTATAAGGTTGGGAAACCTGTGCAATGACTCTGTTATCTGCAATATTGGTCTTGATATCTCCCAAATGAAGCGTGCATACATCAATATTCCAAGGGTATACTTCATACCTCATCGCTTCAGTTACCTTATCCAATGCAGACTTTGAAGCGGAATAAAAACCACGGAAAGGAAGTCCCATTTCACTTCCAATACTGGATACATTGATGATTTTTCCGAATTTATTCCCACGCATATTCGGAAGAACAGCGCTCATCATCTGAACAGCACCTGCAAGATTCAGACTGAATAACTTCAGGATATCTTCTTTTGTAGAATCTTCTACAGCGCCTACCATTCCCATTCCGGCATTATTGATCAGCACATCAATTCGTGTTTCAGTTTTCAGAACTTCTGCAATGGCATTCAGAACAGCCGTGTTATCAGTAACATCAGTCGGGATAGATTGAAAGTGTTGGCTTTCTGTGTATTTGCGGCTCAAACCGTATACTTTATGCCCTTTTTTACCAAAATATTCGGCTAATGCAAATCCAATTCCTGATGAGGTTCCTGTGATAATAATGGTCATTTAATCCTATGATTTTTATATTGTTTAATTTTTTCCTGTCTATTAATGAACAAGGTAAAATCTATTTTCAGCAAATGTAAAAAAAGAATAATGAAGTCTGTCATTTATTATATCTGAAAAATAGCTTCAATCGAATTTTATATGGTCTCCGTTTGATAATAAAATTAAAAGAAATTTAATATCAATTATGTATTGAATATTAATAAAATAATTATTTTATCCATTTATAGTATTGTTTATTCACGAATTATGGTTGATGTATTTTTGAAAATATCTAAAATTTGTTAATAAAAACATAAGAAAACCTTAATGATAAGAGAGAAAGGGCTGTTCTAATTTTGCATCTAATTAAAAAGGATGTCATGATTGTATTTAAAACCCCTGTCTCAGTAGCTTATTTAACGGGTAGGGTATTACTTATTGGGGCAATATCAGCTTCACCGATGTTTCTATCTCAAAAAAAAGACAGCTTAAAAGAAAAATCCATCGATGAGATTGTTGTTGTAGGATACGGAACACAGAAAAAAAGTAAAGTATCCGGTGCTGTTACGGAAGCTTCTTTAGATAAACTTACTTCCAGATCCTTATCCGGAGTAGGAGATGTACTTCAGGGAAAAGCTCCGGGCGTTACCGTAGTGAACGAAGGAGGAGATCCTAATGGCTCACCTAAAGTAAACATACGTGGTCTGGGAGGAATAAATGGAGAGACGCCACTGTATGTTGTAGATGGAGTGGTATTTAATGGAACACCTTCTATTAACCCGAATGATATTCAGGATATCTCTGTTCTTAAAGATGCCTCAGCTGCCATTTATGGAGCAAGATCTTCAGGAGGAGTTATTCTAATTACGACCAAAAAAGGGAAAAAAGGAAACTTAACAGTAGACTTTGATGTTAAATACGGGGTGAATCAGGCATGGAGGCTGAAAGAATCCTTAAATGCGGCAGAATTTCAGGATGTAATGTATCAGGCATTTAAAAATGCAGACAAGCTGGGAAGTTTACCCAAAGCATTCAATCCTGAGCTATATCCGGAAGGAAGAATTACCAAAACAGACTGGATGAAAGAAATTTTCCGTACAGGAACCATCCAGGAATACAATATGAACCTTAGTGGCGGAAATGAAAAATCACGATATTTCGTTGGGATGAATCATAGAAACCTTGAGGGAATTTTATTAAATACTCAGGCAAAAAGATATAACTTCAGAGTTAATTCCGAACATAAAGTAAAAGACTGGTTAACGATTGGAGAAAATATGTACTATAATTACTCTGACGGAAATACAGCAGACACAAAAAGTGGTTACACTGGTGCCATTGTAGCAGCAATGTATTATCCGCCCAATGTTCCGGTATATACACCATCAGGTGCCTATTCTGGGTTGCCGATCAACGTGGCGGGAGGATATGGAGATATGATCAATCCGGTAGCCTATCTTAAAAGAATCAATCTCAGAAATCCTACACACGAGATCCTGATCAATCCTTATGCAGAAATTACGTTAGCAAAAGATTTAAAATTCCGATCCAATTTTTCACAGACTTTTAAAATAGGAGATACCAAAAACTTTACTTACAGAGTTCTTGAAGTCGGGAAAATTTTTGATACCAATAATCTGGAATATCAATCAAACAATTCCGCAACAGTTCTTGCAGAGCAGCTTCTTACCTATAAACTGGCTCTTGGCAAACATAATTTTGATTTCCTTGGTGGTTTTACTTTTCAGAAAACGACAGAAGATGGTTTTCTTGCGAGATCTTTTGATTTCAGAAGTGAAGCAGAGGTTTTCCAGTATCTTCAGAACGCCGCAGATACCAATAAAGATGTTTCAAGTTATAGATACAAGCAGGCTTTAGTCTCTTATCTGGCAAGGGTAAACTATGATTATGCAGGAAAATATATTGTAAGTGTACTGGGAAGACGTGACGGATCTTCATTGGTGGCAAAGCAGAACCGTTTTGCAAATTATTATGCCCTTTCAGGAGCCTGGGTCGTTTCCAGAGAAAATTTTATGAAAGATCTTTCATGGCTTTCCAGTTTAAAGCTTAGGGGCAGTTACGGTATTTTAGGAAACCTTGGCGGTATTTCTCCACAGGCTGTAAATCCTTTAATGACCAGAGATAATAATATTATTTTCGGTAAAGATCCATCTCAGAATATTGCTTATTATGCGACTACCCGACCTAATCCGGATCTGAAATGGGGAAAATCTGAGCAAACCAACTTTGGTGTAGATGCTTCTTTCTTACAAAACAGCCTTTCCTTACAGTTTGACTACTTTGTGAAAAATTCCAAAGATCAGATCTTTAATGTAAGCTTACCAAGTACCGCTACTTATAATAATCAGTATGTAAATGCGGGATTATTCCAGGATAAAGGATATGAAGTAGGCATCAATTACAACAGTAAAAAGTCAGGTGATTTTACTTATTCCATAGGAGCTACTTTCAGTCAACTAAAAAATACGGTGAAGCAGCTGGCGAATGTAGATGAGATATTTATAAATGATAATGGTATCAGAGGCGTATTGAAACCTACCCGTGTAAAAGTCGGGGATCCTTTATATTCTTTTTATGGATACAAAACCGGCGGAATTTTCCAGTCTCAGTCTGAAATTGATAATTATAGAGATTCCAAAGGGAATTTAATTCAGCCCAATGCAAAGCCGGGAGACATCAAATTCCTGAAAAAAGATGGAAATACAGGAACTCTTGATAATACAGACTTTGTCAATTTAGGAAGTCCTTATCCTAAATTCTCATATGGATTCTCTTACAATATGACGTGGAAAAACTTTGATTTAAATGTATTCTTCCAGGGAGTTTATGGTAATAAAATATTCAACGGGCTGAAGTTTATTTCTCTGAATCCGGGCGGAACAGGGCAAAATTATAATATGGAGCGGGATATCCTGAATGCATGGACCCCTCAAAATACAAACACAAATATCCCAAGAGTAGTACAAGGTGACCCGGCAGGAAATTATTCAAAAGTATCAGATTTCTATGTGGAAGATGGATCTTATTTAAGACTGAAGAACCTTACCATTGGATATTCATTACCAAAAGAGCTTTACAAGACGCTGGATGTGAGTAGGGTACGAGTGTATGTAACCACTAATAATTTATTCACCATTACAAAATATACAGGCTTCGATCCTGAAGTAGGAATGAATTCTTACGGTGTAGATACCGGAAGATATCCTCAAGCACGTTCATTCATCTTTGGAGTGGAAGTAGGATTATAATTTTTAACATTAAAAAAAGTAAAAAATGAAATTTTTCAATAAAATATTTTTAGTATCGGGAATGGTTTTAATGCTTACGTCCTGCTTAGGAGAACTGGATGTTCAGCCGGAAGGAACTCCTACAGAAGCCAGTTTCTGGAAAACGGAAAATGACCTTATTACGGGAGCGAATGCAATGTATAAGCCCTTGTTCAATGAAGAGTTCTACGGTAGAGGGCTTTTCTGGTTTATCAATGCAAGTGATGATATGGTAACCGGAAGAACAAAAAGTGAGGCAGACAATGCTAAGAATTTCAGCAGTAACTACATCGCAGCGGGTGATCTTGAAACGCAATGGAATAAAAGATACAATGTAATAGGGGTAGCAAACCGTGTGATCCGTAATATTGATAATATCCAGACTTCTGTAGCGGTTAAGAATAAATATCTTGGGGAAGCCTTATTCATGAGCAGCAGAATGTACTTTGAGCTGGCTTCCAATTATGGAAATGAAAAGGCAGGAGTTCCTATCATAGACCGCACAAAAGAACCGGACCCTAATCCAATTCCAAGAGCTGCTAATGTTAAGATGAACTATGATTATATCGTAGCAGACCTTAAAAGAGCGGCAGAATTACTACCCAGCCAGGCTGAATTGCCACTAACAGATTACGGAAGACCCCATAAAGCAGCTGCATGGGCACTTCTTGCAAAGGTATATCTGTTTATGAAAGACTATCAGAATGCAGAATATTGGGCAAATGAAGTAATCACAAAAGGAGGTAGAAGTTTGCTGCCGAATTTTGCAGACGTCTTCAAAGCAGATAATAACTACAGTTCAGAATACATCTGGTCTGTTCCGAGTACCCCTAAATTTACTGCATGGGGAAGTATCCTGCCAGGTGTAATGCTTGAAAATAAAGGTTGGGGAGAATATAACGGTTGGGGATATTTTCAGCCGACAAAAGAATTGTTTGATGAATATGAAGCAGGCGACCTTAGAAGAAGTGTAACCATCCTAAAGCCGGGAGATCAGTTTACCTTTAATGCGAAACCAAGAATTTATCAGAAGGAAAACAGCCGCACGGGATATCAGTTCAATAAATATATGGATGCTTTCAAATATGATTTAAAAGCCGGACATGTAAGCGCAAACGGAGATTATCCGTGTACAGATCTTGCTATTCCGATTATGCGTTATGCTGAGGTAATTCTTATTAAAGCAGAAGCATTGATTATGCAGGGGAAAAATGGAGATGTAGAAATTAATATGATCCGACAGCGTGCAGGATTAGCTCCAAAAACCAATTGTAAAATGGCGGACCTTAAGCATGAAAGACGTTGTGAGCTTGCCGGTGAATGGGCAGACAGACACAGAGATCTCGTACGCTGGGGAGATGCGCAGACAGCTTATGCACAACCTTTACACGGAGTTACAGGAGAAGAGGTTTGGGCTGCAAGAAACTTCAATCCGACAATCCATAATGTATGGGCAGTTCCGCAGGTAGAGATCGTAAATAGCCACGGAATTATCAAACAGAACGAAGGTTGGTAAATTTTAACCTTATATATTATCCACTATATCATCACAGGAATTTCTGTGGTGATATAGTATTTTAACGGGTTTTGTGGAATGTTAAAACAATATTCCGCTACCATAAAAACAATCAAAGTATACGTATGAAACTATCAAAGATATTAGGTGTTTTGGCACTTGCTTTTTTTTCTGAAGGTCAGGCTCAGAATTATTTAAATTATAATGTAGGAAATGCTCACTCTCACAATGATTATATGCAGGAAGTTCCTTTTTGGAATGCTTATTATGCCAATTTCGGTTCCATTGAAGCAGATGTATTTCTGGTAAAAGGGAAATTATGGGTGGCTCATACAGAAAAGGAGTTATCGGCAGACAAAACATTGGAAAGCCTGTATCTGGACAATATCTCAAAACAGATAAAAAAGAATAAAGGAAATATTTATCCGGATGCAACCAGAAAATTACAGTTGCTCATCGATATTAAGCAGGATTATAAAACAACGCTTTCAGCATTAGTCAATACATTAAAAAAATATCCTGAGATTACCGGAAATTCAGGAGTGAAAATTGTCATAACAGGAGGGAGACCGGAACCTGCAGATTTCAAAAACTATCCAAGCTATCTTTATTTTGATGGCGATCTGGATAAAAATTATTCACCTGATCAGCTAAAAAGAGTAGGAATGTTCAGTGCAGATTTACCAGGATTGGTAAAATGGAATGGAAAAGGTATTCCAAGAGATGAAGAAACAGAAAAAATTAAAAATGCTGTTGGGAAAGCTCATGCACAGCAAAAGCCAATGCGTTTTTACGGAGCTCCTGATTTTCCTAATGCTTGGGTGAATTTAATGGATATTGGAGTAGATTATATCAACACTGATCATATTCCGGACCTTAAAAAATTCATGAATGCTATTCCGAAAAATTTCTATAAAAATATAAAAGAGTACAGCACTTACGCTCCTACCTATAAAACAGACGGAGTAAATAAAAAAGTGAAAAATGTAATCCTTCTGATCCCTGATGGAACTTCATTACCACAATATTACGCAGCTTTTACAGCCAATAAAGGAAAACTGAACGTGTTCAATATGAAGTCTACAGGTTTATCCAAAACCAATTCCTCCAATGCTTATGTTACAGACTCTGCACCGGGATCTACAGCTTTTGCGACAGGAGTAAAAACTAAAAATACATTTGTAGGCGTAGATAATATGGGAAAAGCGCTGGCTCAGATTCCTGATATTGTTGCAGAAAAAGGTTTAGTTTCAGGATTGATTTCTACAGGTGATGTGACGGATGCAACGCCGGCAGATTTTTATGCACATTCAGATAACAGAAACAGCTCGGAACCTATTCTTAAAGATTTTGCCACTTCCAAAGCAAAAATACTCATTGGAGGTCCCACAAGCGGATTAACACAGGAGGCAGAACAAAAATTAAAAGACGCAAAAGTAGATCTGTATCATGACCTGAAGTCTGTGAATACAATTAATAACCGGACTTT
Source organism: Chryseobacterium sp. CS2K3 (assembly GCF_059515185.1). NCBI lineage: Bacteria > Pseudomonadati > Bacteroidota > Flavobacteriia > Flavobacteriales > Weeksellaceae > Chryseobacterium > Chryseobacterium sp. CS2K3. The sequence goes on from NZ_JCAKRW010000006.1 coordinate 26,976, forward strand.
GATTATTGATCCTTTAGCATCAAAACGTATAACGGACGGCAGAGGAAGCTGGCTTGCTGATGCCTTTGATCTTGCTTTAAATGATCTTAAGAACAACAAAAAAGGATTTTTTATGATGGTGGAAGCTTCCCAAACCGATGGTGGCGGACACAGCAATAATATTGAACAGCTTGTAACAGAGTTGTTAGATTTCGACCATGTTGTAGGAAAAGCAATGAAATTTGCTGATGAAAATAAAGAAACACTGGTTGTGGTAGTAGGAGATCACGAAACCGGAGGTCTGACGCTTTTGGATGGAAGCTTAAAAGATGGCTGGATATTCGGAAATTTCAGTACCAATGATCATACTTCCATTCCTTCAAGTGTTTTCGCATACGGACCGAATTCCAAAGAGTTCACAGGGTTGTTTGAAAATACAGAGATATTTAATAAAATACTTGCAGCTTACGGGATTCAGAAATAGGTTCCCGTTTTAAAGATAATAATGACTGTTTCACTTTTGAGACAGTCTTTTTTTTTATCTGTAAATGTTAATAACATAGAAGTTATCCACAATTGCCCGTTTTCTTTTCTTAAGCTGAGTAAAAATGCTTAAAATATACAAAGGCTATCCCAAACAGAGACAGCCTTACAATAAATCTAACAAATAAATTAATTTAGAAATTGGTCTTCACGATCAGCCCGGATAATTCTGCATTTACAAAATCCATTGGCATAATTCCAAAAGTCCCTTTCGTATTGGATTGAAAGAATGTTTTAAGTCTTGGATTAATATTGTTGGAAACAGTAGGAATACTTGGAATACCAAATATCCCAGGCTTATAACCACTTGTAAAGTTGATAAAAAGCTTGTCGCTGTTACTGCTTTTTGCTTCGTTGAGCAGATTGGAAATACCATTCCATTTATCATCATTATTGGTTACCTTATAATAATCCTGAACTTTTAATTGAGCACCCGGATTATTGATTTCAAAAGTTGTATTGTCCGCCCATGATGTCGCGTTGATACCTTTTGCCGTTTCAGCAGAGAACCTTCTTAACAATCTGATTTTTCCTCTTACTTCTCCAAGGGTCGGAATATTTGTTCCAAGATTCCATTTTGCTGAGTTTTTCTGAACATATGCATCAAACGTTTTTTCAAAACTTCTCGTGTTATTTGAAGGATCATGCTCCTCCTTTACAGACATGATAATCGTTTCCGAAGGATGACTTTCCAGAAATGAATAGCAGGCATTAAGCACATCATCAAAATTTAAATTCTGATAAATCGCACCATGATGAATCGTAAAGGAATTATCTATATGTCTGCAACGAATATCCAGGAAACGGACACCTGCATTCAGTTGTTCAGTAATGCTGAGGTCTTGTGTTTTCGCCGTGCCTGATACTACAGGAGCATCTACACGCGCACCGGAATCATGAGTTCCCGGGATTGAAATTTTTGAAATTGAAATATTATCCTGTAAACCGGACATCCAACTGTTCATTTCAATGGTAGCTCGAGAAGCAACCTTATAACTTGCCTTTTCAATAGTAGACATCTCATTTGAATCTCTCTCAAGCGTGCCTTCTGAACAGGAAAATAAAACAGCTGCCGTCGAAATACTAAGTGTAAAACTTTTTACATATTTCATGTGGTGTTTGAACATAGTTTATATTTTTAATTGTATCTTAAAAATAATAATATTTCAAACGATCAGGAGTTAATTTAACTTTAAAAGATGATTAAGTTGTTGTGTGTTGGGAGCAACTTTTTCATATAATTAGTCATAAATTATAATCCGGTGTCTTCTTTTTCTATCAATGCAGATTCCTCCAGCTTACACATACAGCCTTTTATTGTTTTATAGATTCCGGAAATATCAGTTTCCTTGCCTTTATGATCAGTTACAGTAATGCCTGTATTGTAAGAACCATCTTCTGCATAATAAGTTTTATATAGCTGATATTGGTAATCCTTATTAGTAAAAGTTAAGTAATTAAGCTCCATCGCAGCATTTTGTTTACCGCCGCCACGCATATAGGATCTGTATTTGAATTTTTTCCAGCTGTCTTTTGTTCTTTCAGCAGGAAACTCCATTTCTACATGATTTTTACTTCCGAATCGGTATTGGATATAGGCATCTTTTTTATCTTTTACCAAAGCCATTTTCTTTCCGGCTTTTGTCTCAAAGGAATAGAGGATTTCTTCATTAGGAAGAAGATATTGTGCCCAAAGCGACAAAGGAAGTGCTAAGGCAAATAAAAATAAATACTTTTTCATGAAATGGTGGTTATATAATAATGAATGTGATCATTTGAAAAAGTACACATACCCTTTCAAATAACCACATTCACAAAGTTTTCAAATTAATGCATCACAGCCGAAAGATCTTCCCAAAACATCGGATAAGATTTTTCTACTACATCTTCATCTTCAATTGTAAGCTCATTGATAAGACAGAACGGTGCAAAGCTCATTGCCATTCTGTGATCCTGATATGTTTTAATGGAAATATCACTCTCAGGCTCTCCAAAGCTGACAGATTTAATGGTAAGGTCTGTGATTTCTGTCTCTGTGCCCAGTTTTTTCAGTTCATTATATAATGCCTGAAGTCTGTCGGTTTCTTTTACTCTTAACGTTCCCAATCCTGAAATTTCAAAAGGAATCTTTAAAGCAGCAGCCGTTACACAAAGCGTTTGGGCAATATCCGGACAGTTATTCATATCCAGAACGATCTTTTCAGGGAAAATAAAATCTTGTTGAGGCTCCAAAGTTAATTTGTGCTCCTCTTCAGTAAAAGTCGTTTTAATCCCAAAGAAATCTTCATATATTTTTGCAATTGCAGAATCTCCCTGAGTAGAAGTTTTATAAAAGCTTTTCAGATGAATAGTTTCTCTTCCCAACGCACAAATAGAGTAGAAGTAAGAAGCCGAACTCCAGTCACTTTCTACCTCATAGCTGTCTGATACAGATTCATTACCCGGATTGAAAGACTCTACTTTAATCGTATTTCCTTCAAAACTGTTTTTAATTCCGAATCTTGTCAGAATATCAAGAGTCATTTCAATATAAGATCTTGAAGTAATCTCACCCACGAGATGGATCTCCAAACCATTTTCGAGCTTACCTGCAATAAGAAGCAGAGAAGTAATAAACTGGCTGGAAATATTGGCAGGAACATTCACCGAAGTCTGTGTAATCTTTTTTCCGGTAATTTTTAAAGGCGGAAAACCTTCATTTTCCATATATTCAATCTCAGCACCAAGATCTCTTAAAGCACTTACCAAATTTTTAATAGGTCTTTCTTTCATTCTTCCGGAGCCGGTAAGTACAGTTGTTTTCCCTTCCTGAATAGAATAATATGAAGTAAGAAAACGCATTGCCGTTCCCGCATGATGGATATCCACCACATCTGTAACTTCAGATAATGCCTTTTTAAGTAATTGAGTATCCTGAGAATTAGATAAATTCCCGATGGTTATATTTTTAAATAAACTTTCCAAAATCAATAAACGATTCGAAATACTCTTCGAACCGCTGATCTGTACTGTATTATTTCCTGTTAATTTTGATTTTTCCAGCTTCTTCATTATTGTTTACTGCATGATATTAAAAAATTATGAGTCAGCAATATCGTGATGATTGATAACTCATAATCTATAATTATTTTAATTTTTCATTATTCTGATGACGGTCCTTATCGCGATCCGTCTTGATCTTCATTTTTCTGTCAAAAGCATCCTGTAGATTCACTCCAGTTTGGTTAGCAAGGCATAATGTTACAAAAAGCACATCTGCCAGTTCCTCTCCAAGATCTTTACTCTTGTCACTTTCCTTTTCACTTTGCTCACCATACCTTCTTGCAATGATCCTTGCCACTTCACCTACTTCTTCGGTCAGCATTGCCATATTGGTCAGCTCATTAAAATATCTTACGCCGATGGTCTTGATCCATTCATCAACCTGTTGTTGTAATTGTGTAATTTCCATTATTGATAAGCGCCAAGAGTAGGATTAGTAGTTCTGGATACATTTACAATATCAAAAGGTACAGTTTGTGCAACCGATACATTTCCTTTATTAAGTGCCGGAGATGTAGACTTTACTCTCAGGTTCATTTTTGCCATAAAATAATTCATAAACTGTGGCTCTTCATTTTTAATGCTTTGTATCACCTTTGTATTATTATCAAAAGGGAAACCAGCCTCAGACGTTCCGGAATATTTCAGCAGACAATTTTGAATTAAAAACTCAAACTGCTGCCCGGGAGTCTGCTCAAACTGTACAGAATTATCTCTGTCCGAATAAACGATACTGTTTCTAATATTAAGCTCCTGTAAAGCGCCTTGCTCAGTTTGTCCCGCATCATTTTTCCATTCATTCGTTGCGAAAATACCGTTTCTGTCAAACGTTCCCATAGATTTTGAATAGTTGGCAATCGTTGCGTGAGTATAATTATGCTTTCCACCTCTGAAAATTCCGATACAGGATAATCCGCAATTGTTCATTACCAGGTTGTTCGCATCAATAGTAGCTCCTACAGCGTAAATTCCATATTCAAAGAATGTATGAATAAACGAATTCGTAATTTTTGCTTTTGTTTGTCTAAGTTCCAATCCTTTCGTCCCTCCGAAAAGTCTTGCATGGTTCATATTCAGAATAGAATTAGCTTCCATTCTGATAGAATTCCAGTTTTTAGAAATCGTATCATAATAAGGATCATTTCTGTCCCCACGGAGAATTACCTCATTATCCTTTGTTCCATTGATATTCAAAACACCACCTTTGGCAACCTTCATCCCACTGTTTTTGTGGAAGTATACTTTTGTACCCGGATCTATATCCAGAGCAACATTTTCATCAATAGTAAGATTTCCGTAGATAATCTTAGCCTTATTATTATGCCACGTTGTAGAAGAAGTTATAATATTAGGATTGGTAGGAGTCTGAATAAAGAACTCAGCGTCCTGAACTACAGAAAATAAAGTCACATGCTGCTGCCCAGCCGGACCTGTGAAAACTACTCTGTCCTCAGCAATAGCCTCTGGACCTGTGGCTACCGGAGCAATCTCAACGAAAATATAAAGACTGTCTTTTTTTCTTAAAGGAACATCCTTAAAATCATATCCCGGTTTTCCATCCACATTGATTCTATATAATGAGGTAGCCCCCTTTTCAAGATTCACCCTTGGGATTAAAATATCCTTGTCTTCATTATTATATACTTTTACAACATAAGTTTCTGAACGTACCTGATGATAAACCGTGTCACAGAACACTGTATCTTTTGAAAAACTTAACTGCTGGGAAGGAGTATCAAACGTAATGTCATCCTTATTACATGATACTGCGACAAGTAGCATCCAGAAAGAAAAAGCCAGTAATAATTTGAATTTCATCGAAATTAAAGTTTAAGTAGGTTCCAAATTTAACGAAAATACTTTGAATTTCTTATCATTAAAAAAATATTGGATTCAGTATTTGGAAATTAGAAAAAAAGTTGTACTTTTGCAACCTAAAATTAGCAGAGAAATATCCATTACTATTTCGAAAGCAAACTTTAATTTTTTTAAAAATTGTATTATGAAAAACGGAATTCACCCAGAAAATTATAGACTTGTTGTTTTCAAAGATATGAGTAACGACGAGGTGTTTCTTTGCAAGTCTACTGCAGAAACAAAAGACACTATCGAGTTCGAAGGACAAGAGTACCCACTAATCAAAATGGAAATCTCTTCAACTTCTCACCCTTTCTACACTGGTAAAGTTAAATTAGTTGACACTGCAGGTAGAGTTGATAAGTTCATGAACAAATACAAAAAATTCGCTAAGTAATTTTTGTAATTTAAAATATAAAAAAGTCTTCCAATAATTTGGGAGACTTTTTTATTGTAGGATATGACTAATCCTGAAAATCTGATACAGATTATTAAATAAAATAATTAGACCAGAGTAAATTTTATTTTTGCTTTGTAGGAGTGTTTAGATCCTTGCAAATGACAAGCTCAATGTTTTACTGAACGTTCTATGTCATTATTATTTCTATAATCCAGGAGCGATCCAGAATAAGTTATTCATATTTTCTTCTCCTACCATTCAATAGAAATGGACTTTAGTTCATTAAAAAAATAAAAAAATTCCATCGGCTTTAGTCAAACCCCACACAGTATTGAAGAATATTGTGAAATATAACCTTCCCATTCCAGGTCTATTATCTATTCGTCTATTATCTCTTGTCTTCTACACCAATTTTCCCCATCTTTTTGTATTTTTGTTTGAGACAGAAGCAGAAACTGAAAGTTCGTCTTTGGTCTCTCGTTTTCTAACCTTTAATCTCTAACTTCTAAAAAATGCAATTAGTATTTTCAGACGCACAATATTGGGAAGACTTCCTTCCGCTTACTTTCACCAGACCTGTTGCAGCAATGCGATGCGGAATCCTTACATTCTCGGAGAGATGGCAAAAAATTCTGGGAAATAACGAAGTTACCTATTTTACAGAAACATATCTTCAGGATAAATTTAAAAGTCCGGAAGATAAAGAAAGTCTCTTTCTGGTTCCGAACTTTATTCCCACAGAAACTGTTATCCAGCAGATAAAAGATCTTAAGCAGGGAGAAGCATTGGTGTATGAAGATGAATTGGTGGCTGCAAAAATTAATATGAGAGGATTTTCTTTGAATCAGATCGAAAAAATGACTGATATCAAAGAAGAATTGATTTTCTTTAAAAAACCTAAAGATCTCTTTACTTATAATCAACATGCCATCGATTTCGATTTTGATCTGGTTACCAAAGGAAGAATTTCTCAGGAATTATCTTCCACAAACGGTTTTTTAGGTGATAAAAAAGATCTTTTCATTGAAGAAGGAGCTTATGTAGAATTTTCAACGATCAATACCAAAACCGGTAAAATTTATATCGGTAAAAATACTGAAGTGATGGAAGGTTGCCATCTTCGTGGACCAATTGCACTTTGTGATGATTCTAAATTCAATCTTGGTGCAAAAATTTACGGAGCAACTACAATAGGACCACACTGTAAAGTAGGAGGTGAAGTCAATAATATTATCATTTTCGGATACTCAAGTAAAGGGCATGAAGGATTTGTAGGAAATTCCGTAATCGGTGAATGGTGTAATTTCGGTGCAGACACGAATTCTTCAAATATGAAAAATAACTACGGAAATGTAAAATTTTGGAGTTACAGAGCCAAAGCTTTTGAAGATACAGGATTACAATTTGCCGGGCTTATTATGGGAGATCATTCCAAAACGGCAATCAACACACAATTAAATACAGGAACTGTGATTGGGGTTGCCTCCAATATTTTTAAACCCGGTTTTCCACCCAATCTTGTGGAGAACTTTTCGTGGGGTGGCTTGAAAGATGATGAAAGATTTAAACTTGATAAAGTTTATGAAGTGGCAGAAAGAGCTATGGCAAGACGAAAAGTGGCTTTAACAGAGGAAGATAAGGCTATCCTTAAACATATTTTTGATACATATTAATCCAATTATACTTAAAACTTCAATTTTTTTGAAGTTTTTTTATTTTTGATGTAATAGATTTGAAACTTTAGTTGTCTTACCTATAAGAAACAAAACTCATGACCCAGGAAACTTTCAAGAATACGGTGTTTATTCTCAAAGACGAGATGTATCGTTTTGCGAAGCGATTCGTCATGAGCAGCGATGAAGCAGAAGATGTAGTACAGGATCTCATGATGAAGTTTTGGCAGAAAAGGGATGAGCTTGGGCAGTTTGGAAATTTTAAATCCTATGCACTAAAGTCCGTCCGGAACGAATGTCTGAACCGGCTTAAGCATCACGATGTAAAGATCGGCTTTGCGGATATGCAGCTTCACAGATCGGAGCTTTATAGTATGGAAGTTGATAACCTTAAGGAACATATTATAGGATTTATCAATCAGCTCCCCGAAAAACAGAAGATGGTCATCCACTTGAAAGATGTAGAAGACTATGATGTTTCTGAAATTTCTGAAATGCTGGAAATGGAAGAAAATGCAGTAAGGGTAAACCTTATGCGAGCGAGACAAAAAGTAAAAGAACAAATCTCACAACTGATGAGCTATGAAAAAAGATCAATTACAAGATAAATATGATAAAGTCTTCCAGGATATAAAGGAAGAAAAAATGGACTGGAGTTTTGAAGATTTTCTTCAAAAAGCAGAAGGTACAGCATCTGAAGAAAATATAATTCCTATCATTCCGCTGGAAGAAAAGAAAAAGCCTTCTTTTCCTAAATGGTTCTGGATGGCAGCCAGTGTAATGTTGGTTTTCGGTATCGGATTATTCTTATATAACAAAGATTCCGGGATGTCGGATAAAGAAAAACTGGTAAAAGATGAAGTGCTAAGACAGAAATCAAATTTCATTGAAGAAAATAAGGATCATGAAGCGCAAGTAGCAGTGAATCATACAGATTCAATTTCTGGAGTAAAAAAGGATTCTGTGTTCCAGGAAAATTCTGTTGCAGAAAAAGATGTTCTGGATGAGATATTGCCAAAAAGAGGAAGGCTGAAAAAAGAAAGAAAGCCAAGATATGCAGATAATTCTTCTATTAGCAGCAAAACCTCCAATGATTCCACAATGTATAATGACTCTTACGTAATTGTAAACGGAAAAAGGATCAGTAGTGAAAAAGAAGCCATCGATGTTGCAAAATATTCCTTTATGAAACTTGGAAACGAGTTTAAAAAGACTGTAGCATCTTCTCAAAAAAACGAAAATCTTGACAGCGAATACTAAAAAACCTGATTAATCCCATGAAAAAAATATTTTTTATAATAGCAATGATTTTAACCAGCTTTGCGACTTATTCTGCGCAAACTGATAAATTGAATAAACTTTTTCAGGATTTTGAAAAGAATGGAGGAGTTACATCTATCAATATTAAAAAACCTATGTTCAAACTATTGAACACAATAGATGTTAATGATGCATATGTTGGAAAAATAAAACCTATATTGAACGAGGTTGATGGGCTTAAGATCCTGATTATCCCAAAAATAACATTTCCGGATGATTTAAAGGATGAAAATATTCAGAACATAAAACTGAATGTACTACAAAGCGAAAAAGTTAACCGCGCTTTACAATCCCTGAATTTCAACGAACTGATGACACTGAACAGTGATGGTGCCTCAATGAAATTCCTCGCTGAAGAAGAAAGGGATAACTATCTTGAAAATCTTGTTTTCAATGTAGACTCAAAAGATGAGAATGTTATTTTTATTCTCAATGGGAAAATGAAGATGTCCGATGTTAATAAAATCATTAGCTCTGGAGAAATTGCAGCCGTTCCGGCAAAAACAGCTTTAAAGAATGATCTCACGGCAGAAAATGCATCTTCTTACCTTAACGGAGACAATAGAAACGTAGGAGAATTCTCAAGGATAGACGTAAGCATGGGAGTAAATGTTGTCTATAAACAGGAGAGCCCAAGAAGTGTAAAAGTAATCGCTGATGCGGATAAACTCCATAACGTAATTACCGAAGTTGAAAACGGAGTATTAAAGATCTATGTAGATAATAAAGGAGCTAGAAACCTGAGATTTAAAAATTTAAATGTAAATGTTTCATCGCCTCATATTAACGGGATAAAAACTTCTTCTGGAAGTATATTTACTGCCGTGAATCCTATTGCTGAAAATGCCGTGAACATCGACGCGGAATCAGGTTCCATTATTAAAGGTAAATTTAATATTAAACAGGCTGCTAATGTTGTGGTAGGCTCCGGTTCCATATTAAAAACTGAAATTAATGTTCCTAAAATCAATTTAGATATTTCAAGTGGAGCAAGTGTTGGTTTATCAGGTTCTGCAAATACAGCTAATATGAATGTTAACAGTGGTTCTTCATGTAAGGCGGATGAGTTTAAAGTAAATACTGCAATAGTAGAATCTACATCCGGATCAAGCCTTTCTCTGTTCGTAACAGATAAATTAAAAGTAAGCGTGTCATCCGGTGCTGCTGTTAAGCTAAAAGGAGATCCTGAGCTGGATGCAAAAATAGACAAAGTATCAGGAGGAAGCTTTAAACAAGTGAAATAAAACAAAAACTATGAAAACTCTTACCAACATTTTTCTAGTTGTCTTGACAATAGCTATGCTTCAGTCGTGTGTTGTCTCAAAGAAACCCAATATAGACTTCTTTGCTAATGCAAAATATGATTTTAAAGGAGCAAAATTTATGAGTGTTAATGTACCGATGTTTCTCGCAAAGTCTTATATTAAAAAAGCATTAAGAGAAGAAGGAGAAAATGAAGAGACAATTAATCTCATAAAGAAAGCATCTAAAATAAAAGTTCTTACGGTAACCGATGGAAATGCAGAAATGCTGAATGATTATGCTCAATATTTAAATGACAATCATTATGAAGAATGGGCAACCATAAAACATGATGGTGATAATATTAATATAAGAGTAAAGCAGGATGGCGAGAGTATTAAAAATATGCTACTTACAGTAGATTCTAAGAATAAAGAATTGGTTTTTGTAGATGTAAAAGGAAATTTTACCCCTGATGATATTTCAAAAATGATCAATTCCGTTACTGTAAATAATAAATAAAGCAAGTAATTCGTACAATTCAAAATTATTTTGTGAAGAAAAACCGTTCCTATAAAGGAATGGTTTTTCGATTTAAGTTATTGATTATTAAATTTTATGTAAACTATCAAAAAGGATTTTCATATCTCGTCAAAATAACCTAATTTTGCAAAGAAAGTAAAGATGTCTATTCATAACAAAATTGTAGAGACAGCCATCACTTTCGATGACGTTCTTCTAGTCCCTTCTTATTCAGAAGTTTTACCTAACCAGGTTTCATTAAAATCAAGACTTACCGACAAAATCACGCTGAATGTTCCGATAGTTTCCGCTGCGATGGACACAGTTACTGAAGGTGATTTAGCAATTGCCCTGGCAAGAGTCGGAGGTTTAGGCTTTATTCACAAAAACATGACGATTGCCGAGCAGGCAGCACAAGTAAACCGTGTAAAGCGTTCCGAGAACGGAATGATCTCAGACCCGGTTACCCTTTCTAAAGATCATACTTTAGGACAAGCTAAGGAAATGATGTCCAAGTTCAAAATTTCAGGTTTACCAGTGGTAGATGCTGATAATGTTCTTATCGGAATCATTACCAACAGAGATGTGAAATATCAGGAAAATCTTGATATAAAAGTGGAAGAGATCATGACTAAAGATAACCTGATCACTTCTGACAAAGATACTAACCTTGAAAAAGCAAAAGAAATCCTTCTTAAAAACAGAGTGGAAAAATTGCCTATCGTAGATAAAGATAACAAACTTGTTGGATTAATTACGATCAAGGATATTGATAATCAATTAGAATATCCAAATGCCAATAAAGACGGAAACGGACGCCTTATTGTAGGAGCCGGAGTTGGTGTAGGAGAAGATACTTTAGACAGAATTAAAGCTTTAGTTCAGGCTGGAGTAGATATTATTGCTATTGACTCTGCTCACGGACATTCTAAAGGTGTGCTAGACAAAATCTCTGAGATTAGAAAAGCATATCCGAACTTAGATATCGTTGGAGGAAATATTGTAACTGCGGAAGCAGCAAAAGATCTTATCGAAGCAGGAGCAAATGTTCTTAAAGTAGGAGTAGGACCTGGTTCTATCTGTACAACAAGAGTAGTTGCAGGAGTTGGGGTTCCTCAGTTATCAGCAATTTACAACGTATACGAGTACGCAAAATCTAAAAATGTAACAGTAATTGCTGATGGAGGTATCAAGCTTTCAGGAGATATTGTAAAAGCTATTGCAAGTGGAGCAGGAGCAGTAATGCTTGGATCTCTTTTAGCTGGTACAGATGAAGCTCCGGGAGAAGAAATTATTTTCCAGGGAAGAAAATTCAAGTCTTATCAAGGTATGGGAAGTCTTTCTGCAATGAAGAGAGGAGGAAAAGAAAGATATTTCCAAAGTGAAGCTAAGAAATTCGTTCCGGAAGGAATTGAAGGAAGAGTACCGCACAAAGGAAAATTAGAAGATGTAATTTTCCAGTTGACGGGAGGTTTAAGAGCCGGTATGGGATACTGTGGAGCTAAAGATATTGAAGCTTTACAGAAAGATTCCAAATTGGTAATGATTACAGGAAGCGGATTGAAAGAATCTCACCCGCATGATGTTATCATCACTCAGGAAGCTCCGAATTATTCTTTATAAACGAATATAATTCATATGATAAAAGAGCCGCACGTCTGTGCGGCTTTTATTTTTGTCTATAATTAGAGTTAATTTGATTAAATACTTTTTTAGTGTTGATTATTAGGTATTTGTTTCGCAATCTTATGATTTTAATAAATTTTATTTTAAATGAGTTTTTTCTTAAAATCGTTTATTTTTATGATCTGGTTTAAAAAATATTTATTTTAATTATTAAATTTTAATTTTGATTAATGTAACAAAAAAGTATTTTTTACTACTAACTGTAATGATATTTGTGTTTTATTTGTTTTTTAATTGATGAAAATAAGTAAAAAATACATTTTTTTATTGTAATGTTGTAAATTTAAAAACTTTTTAAAAATTATTGAAATGAAGAAAACTTTCCTTTATGGAGCGATGTTATTTTCGCTTTCGTTAACGGCGCAGCAACAGCAACATCAAGCTAAAATATGTGGCTTTGATGAAACTTTACAAGTGCAGGATAAAGAAAATCCTGGATTAAGACAGGTGTTTGATCAAGTAGTTAGAAAAATTCAGGCTGACAGAAAAGCTAATCCATTATCTCAATCTGCTAAAACGGTAAATGGAGTTTATGAAATTCCAGTGGTTGTTCACGTTATTGAAGGAAGTAATGCCAATTATACCAGAACAGATGCTCAGATCCAGGCTTGGATAGATAATGCTAATAAAATGTATGCAGGTACATATCCTTGGCCGGCATCAGGCACACCTAGTGATTTTGGAACTTCTGCCGTTTTTCCAATTAAATTAGTACTAGCAAAAAGAACACCTAATTGTACGGCAACAAATGGTATTATAAGATACAACGGTTCATCATTATCTGGATATAATACATCGGGGATGGCTTATCAGACTACAAATGGAGCAAGTAGAGCTAATATCAAAGCTTTGGCTCCGCACTGGCCAGAAGCATCCTATTTTAATATTTATGTAATTACTACTTTTGATGGAAGCAATACACCAAATGCTGGTCTAATGGGGTTTGCCGCATTCCCGAATAGTACTGATGCAGGATACGAGTCTTTTATGAAAACTGGTGTAGTAACCAACCCGCATGATACAACATTTGCACACGAATTTGGTCATGCAATGGGATTATATCATACTTTTGACGGAGGTAGATATGACGCTGTTCCAGGAGATCCGGATTATTGTCCTCCTACAACAGGTGTTTGTGCCAATGATGATGATGAAGTATGTGATACTGAAAGAGCAGGAAGTGCATATACATTCTGGCCAACGATTCCTTCCAATTCTACAGTGAATCCTTGTACAGGGGTAAACTATCAGGGTGTACAGTATAATATGATGAATTATACAAACTCTGTTGCACAGAAATTTACTGCAGGACAAGGGCAAAGAATTAATGACTTCTTTATGTTAATCAGAAATAGTTTAACAACTTCAAAAGGAGCAACAGCACCTGTTGCAAGTAGTGTTTCAACTACTCCTATTGCTGCTACCTGTAATCCTGCTGGAGTTACTAACCCAAGTGTAGGAAGTCCAAATGGAATAGTATCTCTTGCTGGACCTACATCTGTAAAGCTTGGAAATATTAATAACTCATCTTCAGGTGCTTGGCCTGGAGATTTAAGATATTATATTGATTATACGACTCAAAATTGTTTAGCAAATGCTCATACACCATTAGTGATAGGTCAGCAGCAAACTATTGAAGTAGGTTTTGTACAAGGAACAAATCTAAATCAGTCAATAAGAGTTTGGATTGATTATAACAACAACGGAACTTTTGAATCTAATGAATTGGTGGCTTCAGGAAATAATGTTCCTGCAGGAGCTGATGATTGGGGGACTTTCACAGCTACTTTCACCCCACCTGCAACAGCAACAATGAATACTCCTCTTCGTATGAGAGTTTTAGCTGATATTGGTGGACCTCTAACTGCTTGTGGAAACTTAAATTACGGACAAATAGAAGATTATTCTGTAACATTTGTAACAAGCTTAGCAACCAACGAAGTAAAAGCTAATAATGATGATTTGGTAGTTTATCCTAACCCGGTAGCTACTGGTGATAAAATTTTCATCAAAGCTAAAAACGGTAAAAATTTAAAAGTTTCAATTTCTGATATGGCTGGAAGATTGGTAGCAAGCCCAGATGTAGCTGAAGAAGGAAACGGAATTTATAAAGTAAACCAACAATTAGAAAAAGGAGTTTATATGATTCAGATCTCTAATGGTAAAGACAGTAAGTCTTCGAAATTGATCATCAAATAATCTTTTGATTTAAAATATATAAAAATGCCTCCAAAATGGAGGCATTTTTTATTTAATCTTACGATATCGAAATTTAGGTTTAATAACCGTATTCAGAAATTTTCCTTTAGAACTTGCCTTTCCAAAATTCTCCGCAATGGTAAACGGAACTTTAAAATAATCATAAACAGCTCCTGACTGATATACAATTCTCAATATTTCAGTTTCCGGGAAGTATATAAAACTATTAACAACACTGGATGGCATATTCAGATTCCTGCAAAAAATATTCCTTTAATATATTGTAAGCATTCAGCTTTTTCTGACTTTATTTCTTATCAACAATTTTATATGTAAAAACATACTATTTTTTTAAATTATCCTTAAAATCATCGATCCTAAAATCCGTTAAAGCATTTCCTTTCTCAATTTTTTCTTTAGAATAAAGTTTAAAGTCATTTTCCGTTTTTTCTAAAAGGTAGTCATAAGGACCTACATGAGAGATTAGCTTTACGAGAACAGGAGAAATCTCAAGACAGATAAATAATCCCATGATAAAAGTTGCTGCAAGACCTATGATGGCAGAATTTTTTCCCAATTCGTCCAATGCCTGTAATCTGGCTGCAAAACCATTGAATTTATCCTCAAAAGTTTCTGTTGATTTTCTTTCTGTTTCCAGATTTGTATATACTTTTGAAATCTCTTTATCGAGGTATTCTAGTCTTGGAGCAGCTTGTTTCTGATAGTTTTCAAGATCCTGTCTGCGCTGCTCTTTTAATTGTTGCTTACGCTTCGCATTAGATCCGAAACCTTCTTTACCGCTCGTTAAGCCGGATTGTTTCCCCAGGATTTCTTTTTCAAGCTCTACAGATGCAGAGTCATACGCTTTCTGATATACTGCAATTTTTTCTGAAATCTCTTTCTTTTCCGTTTCAAAAGGACCGCTTTGCTGGAGAATCCTTCCGGACATTTCACCCTGAAGCTGCTTTTTATTCCTTTGAATAATTGTATTCAGTTGCTTGTTTACCTCTTTCTCAAATATTTTAAGCTCTAAAGGCTTTGAAATAATAATTCCTAAGAACGTAGCAAGAATCAATCTGGGGATAGACATTAAAATCTGATTCCACCATGTTCCGGTTTTCTTAATGGAGGAAACAATATACCTGTCAAGGTTAAAGATCATTAATCCCCATAAAATACCGAATCCTACAGATGTCCAAATGTCATCAAATACTGTATACATGGCATAGCCTGCAGATAATGTTGCAAATACTGCGGTAAAGAGTACAATTCCTCCAATTCCTGAGAATTTATTCCATTCACTAGGTGTTTTTCTTAAAATATGGATGTTTCCGCCGGAGCAGAGCATCAGAAACTTCTGGAACCAATTTATTTTATGATTCACTTGATTTATAGTTTGTTGGTTTGTTTTCATAGCTGAAAATTTATACAAAGGTAGTATTAAAAATCATACCAATGTAAAAGATAGTATTATGTTTTACCAAGTAATTTTACCAACGTTAATATTTACACGATCAAAAATGTACTTTTTAGAATTATTTATTCAAAAAAAAATTTATCTGGAATTTCAATTTAGTGAAAAACTATTATTTCAATCTGTCCGGATTCTGTTTCAAAAAACTATCCCATCCGGAATAGGATTTTGTATCTGCAATTGTTCCGGAATTAAAATGGTGACATACGGCAACCGCAAGACCGTCCGATGCATCCAGATATTTTGTTGGGAATTCCTTTAGTTTAAGCAAATTCTGAAGCATTCCAGCTACCTGCTCTTTACTGGCGTTACCATTTCCTGTAATAGCCATTTTAATTTTTTTTGGAGAATACTCTGTGATAGGGATGTTTCTGTAAAGGCTGGCTGCCATTGCAACTCCTTGAGCACGTCCCAATTTTAACATACTCTGCACATTTTTTCCAAAGAATGGTGCTTCCAGAGCTACTTCATCGGGATGGTATTCATCAATAAGGGCTAATGTTTTCTCAAAAATATATTTAAGTTTGGTTTCATGATTAGGATATTTTTTTAGAATTAATTCATGAATAGAAACCATTTCCATTTTACCTTTTTTAACGGAAATAAGACCAAAACCCATAACCGTTGTTCCTGGGTCAATACCTAAAATTATTTTCTCTGAAATCATTGGTTCAAAGATATGACTTTATAAAATAATATTTAAAGCAGAAGAAGTACTAAAACGATTTATAAACCTTTAGAATTTTAGCCGAGAAGATTTTTTTCTGCAATTGGCACCCATGTTCCTTCATGCCGCAATAATAAAATTTTATCAACTATGAATTTAGTTTTGTATTCTTTAGTCTGATATTTTTCCCATGCTTTAAGATAATTTTCCCATGTGAGATTCCTGTAACCTACGGTCATGTGAGGGTTAAAAGAATGCTTAGCAAAAGTGAACTGCCGCTTTACTCTGTTGTGAAGATCTGTTAGATGAATATTATCTTCAGGATGTACAAAGACCACGGGGTTTTTAGGGTTTGGAAAACTTCCAAATCCGTTGAGTTCAACCTCGAATGATGGTATCTGTGTATCAATTTTTTGAAAAGCAATATGGATGTCATTTTCCAGTTCCAATTCTCTGAGAAAAGGAGGTAAAAGAGTAATATGTGCCTCATTGCTTAATGCTTTGGAATTGTCATATGAAATAGCAAAGTCTCTTTTAAAAATTTTGACTTCTTCTATTATTTCCCGGGGAGGATAAATGGCAATAAAGTACCTCTTTTTCATGATGGCAAATTAAATAATTTTAATAAAATTTATATACATAAGAAAATTATGCATATGTTTGCAATGTATAAAAGCAACACCATGAAAAAGAATAGTCTTTATAAAGGTACTTTACAGAATATCATTTTGAAGCTGCTTGCAAAAGAAGTTAAAATGTATGGTTATCAAATTACCCAAAGAGCAAAAGAACTTACCCAAGGAGAACTTGAAATGACTGAAGGAGCCTTATATCCATTATTGCATAAGCTGGAAAGTGATGGAATGATTACTTCAGAAGTTCAAAAGATCAATGGAAGAGACCGAAAATACTATCTGCTTACTGAGAAAGGACAGAAACAGCAGGTAGATCAGGAGAATGAAATGAAAAGTTATCTGGTAAACCTGCAAACAATCTTCAACATATGATAACCCAGACACAAGAAAACAGCATAACAGATTATCTGGTTTCCAAACAGATTTCAGTGGATATTCTCGTGGAGATCAGAGACCATATGATCAACCAGATTATGGATTTAGAGTTGGAAGAAAAACTTGACTTTGAAGAAGCATTTTCAAAAGTAAAAGATTCCTGGAAAGGAGAATTTGTTCCGGTGAACTACTGGATGTTTTTTTCAACGCCCATTCCTTTTATTGCAAAGAAAATAATCAGGGAGAAATATAACAGATTAATGAAAACGTCTTTTCTGGCTGGGATATTAGCTTTTGGGATCAATATATTGCTAATCTTCATTTCCAATAATCAGGAGACTTATAGAATTTTGTTCAGATCATTTAATGCATTGTTTTTACTTATTCTCGGAGTGGTATGGATCATGAATTTTAAAATCTGGAAATATATGAAAACAGATTTTAAATACAGGGGCAGATGTTTTTATACAATGTATCAGCAAAATATAGGATTAATGCTGATTTGTACTATTTCTATGTTTCAGATCACTACCAAAAACGGACATTACGCATATCAGTTTTTCAGAGAACAGAATGAGGTAAGTCTATTGATGGTTATGATTACATTGATCGTACCTTTTATACTTCAGACCGGTGTGATTTTTACTTTACTTAATTTTTTCGAACATAAAAAGAGTTTGTTGAAAATGCAAGATTTTCTTAGCATCAATACATCTTCGAAATAATATATTTTATTTTGATCTCAGCTATTAATTAGAAAAAAGACTAATGTTTTGATTTAATTTGTGTTAAAGTATTTTCAAGATTATCTGTAATCTTTTTCACTTCGATATGAGGTCTGAAAACAAGTCCTTTTCCTTTTTCTTCATCTGCAATATTAGACAGAATAATCACAGAGGTTTTCGTTTCCGGATAGTAAATGTTCAGAGACGGAGACCCTTTTATATATCCGCTATGGAAGTAAGAATTGGGCTTTCCGATATTGAGCATGATGCCGTAAGCATACCCCATTTTTCCAAAGATGGCATGGTGTCTTTCCGCACTTTTTGCCATAAATTGAGTGAGAGTTGCTGGCTTAAGGATTTTTCCGCCATATAAAGCATTGCTCCAGGTGTGAAGATCATCAATGGTAGAAAGTATACCACCGGCGGGAGTACCTATTTCTTTTCCACCTACCCTTTTGGGCATATTCGGAACTTCTTGAGCCGTATTATTATTTCCTACGTAAGCGGAGGCGAAATTATTTCCTTGAAAAATAGTACCTGTTGATGAATGAGCCATCCCAACTTTTTTGAAAAGCTCCCGTGCATTTTCATCATAAGATTTTCCGGTTACATTTTCTACAACTTTTCCAAGCGCATTAAATCCGTCATTTGAGTAATAGAAATCCGAGCCGCTTTTAAACATAAGTTTTCCACCCATCATATTCAGTCCGGAAGTATGATTCAGAAGTTGATGAATAGTGATATTTTCGTATTCTTTAAGCTGAAATTCCTTTAAGTATTTTGAAACTTTATCCGTCACATTCAGTTTTCCCTGTTCCATCTGAAGTAAGATCATTACTGCAGTAAATTGCTTACTTACCGATCCAATCGCAAAAATAGTATTGCTGTCAATTTTTGTTTTTCGTTTAAAATCAGAATATCCGCTTTCTTTTCTGTAAAGAGGAATAGAGTCTTTAAAAACGGCAATACTTCCATTAAAATGATACTTTTTAAAAACAGAATCAATCTGTTGCTCTAAAAGGGTCTTTTGAAAAGCAGTAACGGTAGAGTCTATAATTGCTTTTTTATCGATAGGAGAGGGGGAAGTTTCTGTTTTACAGGATGATAGTAAAAAACAAAAAGAAATGAGGAATACTAAATTTTTGATCACGGGTGTTTATTTTTTGAAATTAACATTGATACTCTTAAAGATACTGAAATTTTTAAGAGCATTATAGGAAGCAAAATGCGTGCTAAGAAGGATTTTTCAGGGTACAAATAAACATTCCCGGGAATATTTTATTTCGGGAGCAGATCACAGAACCAAAAGGTATATTCTCCATCCTCATCCTCTGGTGTTGCTTTAGGCTTGGGATAAGTTTTCTGTACTGTTTCTCCAATTTCAAACTGAACGGGGCTTTTAAAAATAGGACCCTCAAAAGTAAAGGTGTGAAATTCTCCATTTTCTCCGCAAGGATCTACATTTTCCGGCAGATCATTAAGGAATTGCTGATCAATAATCCTTCCTGCAAAACTTTTGTCTAAATAGGAGCCATTGACACATGTTACAATAGTTTTGAATCCTAATTGTAAAAATTCCAGGATGAGATCTGAAGTATTTTGTTTCCAGAGTGGAAAAACGGCTTGCATTCCAATCTTATTTAATTGTTCTTCTCTGTATTTACGAAGATCTTCAAGAAAAATATCTCCAAAAACAGAATGGGTAATGCCTTGAGCTTGTATTTCAGCCATTGTTTTACTCATAATTTCCTGATATTCTTCCATGGAGGGCTCTTTGGGAAGTTCCATTTTAGTAAGAGGAATGTTAAGAAGAGAAGCCTGTTGTTCTAAAAGGGAAACATGAACACCATGCATAGAAATCCTTTGGAATTCTTTATTAACGCTGGTTAGTAAAGTAGCAACTTCGTATTGATCTTCTTTCAGGGTTTTGTAAAGAGCCAATGCAGAGTCTTTTCCGCTGCTCCAATTAAATAAGGCTTTTGGTTTCATTTTCAAAAATAAAAATCTCCCAAAAATAAGGAGATTTCATGTATTGTTATACAGATAAATTATAAATGTATTTTTATGATATTGTCCAGAATAATTAATGGGAATAGAGTAAATACAAATTTTCGATAAAGCCTTTACCGGATAATTCTTTGGCAGTTACTTGATCATAAAAAGCCAGATACTTATATTCAGGATGTTCTTGTCTTATCCTCTCAAATTTTCTTTTTCCAACTTTTTTTCCATCGAAAAAATAATAATCGGGAGGCTGTAGATCCGTAATTGAAATCCCGCCAATAGTGACATATTTTTTTTCAATTTCAAAATTCTGTTTGCTCAGCAGTTCGTTGGGTTGTAGAATAGAAGTGGTATAATCTATAAATTCTTTATTATTGGAACCCGTTACAGAATAATCTATTCTGATGATATTTTGTTTTCCTAAAACTTTTTCGGGAAAAGTTAAAGTGAAGTTTCCTTCTTCATCTGCCTTTGCTGTATAAATTTTTCCCAATGTTACCAGAGAAATTTCTCCTGAGTTGAGCTTTACATTGTTTATAGAGATCAATTTACCATTGATGGTTATATTTTTTTGATAAACATTTTCCACCACGGAAGTATTTGTCTGAGCCTGGATATGTGTTGCAGACGTTAAAGTTAAAGCTAACATTACGCTTGATAAGGCAGGTTTTAAAAAGGAAATTTTTCCACAGATAGATTTTTCATCTTCTAAAATCTGTTCAATTTCTTTCTCGGAAAAACAGTCAAGATCCCAGATTTTTTTAGTACATACCTCACAAAATTTACCATCCGGTACATTCTGCATATCCTCCCATCTTTGTTTACACGGTTCTTTAATCTGAAATTTTTTGGTCATTAAGTTCTTAATTATCTTTAAAAATACAAAACCTCAAAGAAATCCTTGAGGTTTTGATATATGATTTTTGTAAGTATTGATGAGAAGGCTTACATGTTTCTTCTGTATTTACCACCTACTTCAAATAAAGCATTGGTTATTTGTCCTAAAGAACAGTATTTTACAGCATCAATCATCACTTCGAATAAGTTCTGCTGGTTGATCGCTGCATGCTGAAGTTTTCTCAAAGCATCCTCAGATTTTTCTTCATTTGCTTTCTGGAAATTATGAAGTGATTCAATCTGTGCCTGCTTTTCTTCTTCAGTAGAACGGATAACTTCACCAGGAAGTACAGTTGGAGAGCCATCTTTTCCTAAGAAGGTATTCACACCAATAATTGGATATTCACCTGTATGCTTCAACCACTCGTAGTGCATAGATTCTTCCTGGATCTTAGAACGCTGGTACATCGTTTCCATTGCTCCCAGTACGCCACCTCTTTCCGTAATTCTGTCGAACTCTGCATATACAGCTTCTTCTACAAGATCTGTAAGCTCTTCAATAATAAATGATCCCTGAAGTGGGTTTTCATTTTTAGCAAGACCTAATTCTTTGTTGATGATCAGCTGAATAGCCATCGCTCTTCTTACAGATTGTTCGGTAGGTGTAGTGATCGCTTCGTCATAGGCATTCGTATGAAGTGAATTACAGTTATCATAGATTGCATAAAGCGCCTGAAGTGTAGTTCTGATATCGTTGAAATCAATTTCCTGAGCATGAAGAGAACGTCCTGATGTCTGAATGTGATATTTCAACATCTGGCTTCTTTCGTCTGCTCCGTATTTCAGTTTCATTGCTTTAGCCCAGATTCTTCTTGCCACACGTCCGATTACTGAATATTCAGGGTCAATACCATTAGAGAAGAAGAAAGATAAGTTTGGTGCAAAATCATTGATATCCATACCTCTTGACAAGTAATATTCCACATAAGTGAACCCATTTGCTAAAGTGAAGGCAAGCTGAGAAACAGGATTGGCTCCCGCTTCTGCAATATGGTATCCTGAAATGGAAACTGAATAGAAGTTTCTTACTTTTTCTTTAATGAAGTATTCCTGAACGTCACCCATTAATCTTAAGGCAAATTCGGTAGAGAAAATACAGGTATTCTGAGCCTGATCTTCTTTTAAAATATCAGCCTGAACGGTACCACGAACGGTAGCAATTGTTTTAGCTTTAATTTCAGCATATACATCAGCAGGGATTATTTCATCTCCTGTTAATCCTAAAAGCTGTAATCCCAACCCATTATTGGAAGGAGGAAGTTCACCGTTATATCTAGGTCTTTCTAACCCTTTATCATCAAATTTTTCTTTTAGCTTAGCTTCAACTTTAGCCTCTAAACCATTTTCTTTAATGTATTTTTCAACATTCTGATCGATAGCAGCATTCATAAAGAAAGCCAATAGCATCGGAGCAGGTCCGTTGATCGTCATTGAAACCGAAGTCAATGCATTTACCAGATCAAATCCTGAGTAAAGTTTTTTAGCATCATCCAATGTAGCAATAGAAACTCCGGCATTTCCAATTTTACCATAGATATCCGGTGGTAAGGCAGGATCCTGTCCATATAACGTTACCGAGTCAAAAGCTGTGGACAAACGTTTTGCAGGCATCTCTGCAGATACATAGTGGAATCTTCTGTTGGTTCTTTCCGGACCTCCTTCTCCGGCAAACATCCTTGTAGGATCTTCACCAGTTCTTTTGAATGGATAGATTCCTGCCGTATAAGGGAAGCTTCCCGGAAGGTTTTCCTGTCCTTTCCATTTGATCAGGTCTCCCCAATCGTTATATTTTGGTAATGCAATTTTAGGAATTCTTAAGTGAGATAAAGATTCTGTAGAAGTCTCTACTTTTATTTCTTTTCCTCTTACAAAATAAGAATAAAACTCAGCATGGAAGGCTTTTTTAGTATCATCCCATGTCTGTAGAAAGTCAATATTTTCCTGTTGAAGCTCTTTTTCTGCTTTTTGGTATTCTGTGTCTAAAGCTTCATTGGAAATAATATTTTTTACTCCTTCAATATGGTACATAGTTCTTGCAAGAGCAGCCTGTTTTTCAACGTTTGCATCATATTGTTTGTTATTTTCAACGATTTCGGAAAGGTAACGAACTCTTTTTGGAGGGATGATGGTTACTTCATCTGTGATTTCCTGTTCAACAAACGTTTTCAGTCCTAAATCTACGAACTTGTCATTTACTTTTGAAACCAATCTGTTGTAAAGCTCCGTTGTTCCGTGATCATTAAACTGAGAAGCCTTAGTAGCATACACCGGCATGTCTTCCAGTGGGCTTTCCCATAAAAGGTGGTTTCTCTGGAATTGTTTTCTTACTGCCTGAAGAGCATCAAGAGCTCCTCTTTTGTCAGATTTGTTTAGGGCTACCAGATCAGCGTAGTCTAACATGTCGATTTTTTCCAACTGTGTAGATGCACCATATTCAGGAGTCATCACATACATGGAAACATCCGCAAAATCAGAAACCTCAGAACCTGATTGTCCGATCCCTGAAGTTTCAAGAATGATTACATCCGGATGAGCCAGTTTCAAGACATTCAAGGCGGAATGAATGAACGGAGAAACAGAAACATTGTTTTCTCTGGTTGCCATAGAACGCATGTACACTCTAGGGTCGTTGATCGCATTCATACGGATTCTGTCTCCCAATAACGCTCCTCCTGTTTTCTTTTTAGAAGGGTCAATAGAGATAATCGCAATTTTTTTATCAGTATTGGCACGTAAGAAACGTCTTACCAATTCATCTGTTAAAGATGATTTTCCGGCACCACCGGTTCCTGTAATACCAATAATCGGAATATTTAAATCTTTTGCTTTTTCGTCAATAGCATTTACCAATTCAGGTTTTTCATCAGAAAAGTTTTCAACAGCAGAAATAATTCTTGCAATGCTTGTTGAATTTTCAAAGCTGATTGCCTCCAGGTCTTCTGCTGTAACATCCTTTCCGGTAGCGAAGTCTGATCTGTGTACCAGATCATCAATCATTCCCTGAAGTCCAAGTTCACGACCATCGTCTGGAGAATAAATTCGGTCAATTCCATAAGACATTAAATCTTTGATTTCTTCCGGAAGAATTACACCTCCGCCACCACCGAAAATTTTAATCTGTGGGGAATTCTTTTCTCTTAAAAGGTCATAGATATATTTGAAATATTCATTGTGACCCCCTTGATAGGACGTTAATGCGATAGCGTTGGCATCTTCCTGAATAGCCGTATTTACAACTTCTTCTGCTGATTTATCATGTCCTAGGTGAATAACTTCACATCCAGTTCCCTGAATGACACGACGCATAATATTGATCGCAGCATCATGCCCGTCAAATAATGAGGCAGCTGTTACGATTCTTACCTTGTTGGTTGGAGTATATTTTTGGGTTTCCATAAAAATTCTAGAAAGTTTCTAAGTTTTCAAATATAATAATAAAAAAAGAACCTTGTGTTTGATTTTATATTGTTGAATATCAGTATTGTGTGTTGGGTTATTTAATAAAATATCTCCAATTTAATGTTTGATGATTTCAAAGTGCTGAGGTTCGGTGGTTACAGAATCAAAAAGAATTAACGTATTTTGTTTAGAAATCAGTAGGTCGGTAATTACTAGAATTAAATCTTTATTTTTGCACCATATTTTACAGACATGCAAAAAGCTTTGATATATTTCGCATTGGGAACGGTGGTGAGCTTCCTTATTAATTATTTCTTTATAAGTTCAGAGAGTATAGCACTGGAAATCTATTATGCTGTTGCCTTTGGTGCGGCATGGGGAACTGCCTATTATCTGGATACTCCGGATTTTACATTACCTAAGAAACTAGGTTTATCTTTCGTTGCTATGGGAGTTCTTGTTCTTATTGGGACTCTGATTTTTAAACTTGAGCTGGCTATTCCATCTATTCTGAAATTTTCTATGGTTTTTGTAGCCTATTATTTAATTGCAAGTTTTAGAGGGACGAAATCATTAAGGAAATAGATCATTAAGAAAATGAAAACTAACAAAAGGCTGCCCAATGGACAGCCTTTTTTATTTAATATAGTCTCTTTTTATTTAATGGAGCATCATAAAACTTACCAGAGCGAGCCCTGCCAGTAAAAACATGAATGCAAAGAAGTTGATAGCAAATAATATGATCCCGACTATAATGCTTACCAGTCCGTGTGAGTGATAAACCCGGCGATGAGCAATAAAGAAATACGCCATACTGTATATGGTAATGATAGTCATTACGAAATAGATAAGTGCATTAAGAGCTTTAATTTCTGTTAGTTTTGCTAGCTTTCCAAATAGGAATATCGATAAAACGATGAGTAATAAGAAAGAGAAGTAATGCAGGGTAAAAATTCCATGATCAAAATACCACCATTTTTTCTTATTGTGAAATACCCATAAGAAGAAGGCAAACAAAGGCAGATAGATGAAGAGGGCTTTAGGCAGATTGTGAAATGATTTTTCTAACATATTGTTTAATAGCTCCTTTTTAGTAACCCCGTGTTCTTTAAGCTCAAAGTATTTATGAATAATCGGTCTTTCTACAAAATCAAAGAGCCCTGGGTTTTTAGCTTTAGCTGAGTCATAGGACTTTTTTGTTTTATAGTTTCCATCACCTGAATCTATTGTACTGTCCATATCCAGTATTTTTTCCACATCGGCAGAATCAGGAATCATTTCTAGTTTTTCAATAGCAAGAGAATCTTGTTCGGTTAATGCTTTTTTTGCTTTTATACTGTCTATTATTTTTTGTGTTCCAATAGCTTTAATGGGGTTCATAATTTTTGCAAGACCTGTATCACCTTGCTTTTCATTATGTTTTTCACTGGATCCTGTATTTACCATGGGAAATAGTGCAAATACAAAAAATGTAATAAAGCTGACAAAAATATAAAGCTTTACAGGAGGAACAAATTTTTGTCTCTTACCTTCCAGGTACGTGTTGGTAAGTTTACCGGGCTTAAATAACAGATTTTTTACTGTGCCCCAAAATTGTCCGTCATAATGGGTAAAATCTTCAACAAAATGGGTAAACAGGAAATAGAAAGGTTGTCTGCGTTCAGTATTTTCCTGTCCGCAATGGGGGCAGAATCTTTCTTCGACGTGGTGCCCGCAGTTCAGGCAGGATTTATCTTCTCTGATTTTTCCGTGACTCATGGGTAGTTTCTTCTGCGACAAAGATAATTATTTAATGAAATAAATAAAGATTATGATGTCTTTTTGAAGAAAATATTAATATAAATATAAAATGAATAAAAATATTTTAAAACGACCCAATCTGAGATAGCAGATAAAAGTTAATAGTAAGGAAAGTGAATAAAGAAAGAGTTGAGGGAAGAAACTCTTGCTTTATCATATTTGTGTTCTTAGAATCTTCTAAGCGTTTTTTTTCATCGCAGCAACAATTTACAAGATTTATGCCAAAATATAAAAACTGTTAAAATATAATGGTAGAAGGCTGAATAGCAGATATTCTATAGATTAAATGAAATATGTTTTTGGGTTACAAAAATAATTTGTACCTTTGCACACCCTTTTAGGGGTAAATTATGTTTAATCTTTAACTAAAACGTGTGAATACATTAAGTTACAAAACTGTTTCAGCGAACAAAGCTACTGCTAATAAAGAATGGGTTGTGGTAGACGCTGAAGGACAGCCGTTAGGAAGACTAGCTTCTACGGTTGCAAAGATTTTGAGAGGTAAGCACAAAACGAACTTTACACCTCACGTAGATTGTGGTGATAACGTAATCGTTTTGAATGCTGGGAAAATTACGCTTTCCGGAAACAAGTGGGCTGATAAGACTTATATCTGGCATACAGGATACCCTGGTGGACAGAAGTCTATGACTGCGGCTGAACTTCAAAAGAAAGATTCTTTAAAGGTATTAGAGAAATCTGTAAAAGGTATGTTGCCTAAAAACAGATTAGGTGCTGCTATCCTTAAGAACCTTTATTTATATGAAGGAACTGAGCACAAACATGAAGCTCAACAGCCTAAAACAATTAATGTTAACGAATTTAAATAATTAATTATGTCTATAGTTCACAAAATCGGAAGAAGAAAAACTTCTGTAGCTAGAGTTTATGTAAAACCAGGTTCTGGAAACATTACAGTAAACGGTAAAGATGCTAAAGAATATTTCTCTACAGACGTGATGGTTTACAAATTAAACCAACCGTTCATCCTTTCTGAGACTGTTGGTCAGTATGACGTTACCGTAAACGTATTCGGTGGTGGTAATACAGGTCAGGCAGAAGCTATCAGATTAGGTATTTCAAGAGCTTTATGCGAAATCAACGCTGAGTTCAGATTAGCATTAAAGCCAGCTGGTTTACTTACAAGAGACGCAAGAATGGTGGAAAGAAAGAAGCCAGGTCAGAAAAAAGCAAGAAAGAGATTCCAATTCTCAAAACGTTAATTTTTTTTCAGACATCAGATTGGAGATGTCAGATTTCGGACTTTTTTTGTCTGGTATCTTATATCTGAAATCTATTAATCTTAAATTTAAAATTGCCCGTTACGTTTAGCATCCAAACGCTTCTCCCATCTAAAGAAGTTGTTGATTGTTTAAAAGACGGAAAGTAAACTAACAAAAACAGAAAACATGGCAAAAGCAAATGTAAAAGACCTTTTAGAGGCTGGCGTACACTTCGGTCACATGACTAGAAAGTGGAACCCAAATATGGCTCCATACATTTTTATGGAGAAGAACGGTATTCACATTGTAGACTTACATAAAACAGCAGTTAAATTAGATGAGGCGTGCAGCGCTTTAGAAAAATTAACTTCTGCAGGTAAAAAAGTTCTTTTCGTAGCTACTAAGAAGCAAGCGAAAGAAGTGGTTGCAAAACACGCTTCTGAACTTAATATGCCTTATATTACAGAAAGATGGCCTGGAGGTATGTTAACGAACTTCGTTACAATCAGAAAGGCGGTAAAGAAGATGAACTCTATCGACAAAATGAAAAAAGACGGTACGTTCGAAACTTTATCTAAAAAAGAAAGATTACAAGTTGACAGACAAAGAGCTAACCTAGAGAAGAACTTAGGTTCTATCGCTGACATGGTGAGACTTCCTTCTGCTGTATTTGTAGTTGACATCTTAAGAGAACACATCGCGGTAACTGAAGCTAAGAAATTAGGTATTCCAGTTTTCGGTATCGTTGATACAAACTCTGACCCAAGAAAAGTTGATTTCGTTATCCCAGGAAACGATGATGCTTCTAAGTCTATTGATATGATCCTTAGCGTAGTTTCTGAATCTATCAAAGAAGGTCAGTCTCAAAGAAAAGCTGATAAAGAAAAATCTAAAGAAGAAGGAGAAAAAGTATCTGCTGATACAGATGCTGATTTCGATGCTGAATAATTAAAGGTTTTCTTTAATATAGGAAAAACGCTGGATCTAGGTCCAGCGTTTTTTTGTTTATACAAAATGAGTTTAAAGTATCTCTGTAATGATGTATTATGGTTTTTCTTAAAATGGAAAATGATTGAATGAGGGGGCAAAAATTGGAGCTAATTTTATGGAAGAAACACTTTTTTTAATCGTAAAGAAAGACGTCAAATGTTTTACTTTAGGAAGCTAAGAAGGGCAACTGTGTCGCTGAAAAAGCTTTGTGAATAGGTATTCGCTTAGAAAGAATCAATGAAATTAATTCATCCTTTGCTTTCTTAAGAATATAAGATAAGATTATAAAACTTTGCGTCAAATTAAATTCCATAACACCTAACAATGTAATCCCCAGTTTGAGACTAATCCATTATTAATAGCTATACTGACCGTTTAACTATGAAAAAGGAAACCCACAGTATGTCTGCGGGTTTTATTTTAATTTGTAAGTTTTATAGAGTATGAACTCGTAATAAACTTTGTAGATTGATAAGATGAATTACAAAGCATTCCGGACAATCTGTAGTTTTGATTTTTAGGAACCATTGTATAACCTATTTTTCCGGCACCTATGGGAATCTTTTTAAAGAAATTGTTTCCGCTTACGGTAAGTACCATATTGCAACGGGACTTATTTTCTACAGAGATGGAAGTTCTGGGATTAGCCGGATCATCATTATTGAGAAGATCGTTGAGTACCTCTGTTGTTTCCGGTTTATAGGTTTTGATAAGCTCATTGTATTCTCTTTCCGTATTGGCTGCATTACCCGCATTACCACGATTATTAGTTGGATAAGGGTTCCTGATAGGATAACCGCCATAATTCACATTACAGCTGGTAAGAATCAGTGATACTCCTGCGAGAACGAATAGCTTTTTCATACCGTTTTATTTTTCCTTGATAGATTAATAAACTGAATCAGTTCATTAGTTGATACGAAATTTAATATAAGTAATTGTTTTCCCTTTAGATGAGAACAGTTCTTCATAATATGTTTTGATATCTCTCAAATGTTCTGTATCCGGATCATATTCGGGCGCTCCATAGATATCATGGTGGGCAGAAATGATCTCATATCCGGCACCTTGCAAATATCCTAAAGTATAGCCATGAAGAAACTCTGAATCTGTTTTTAAATGAACGATTCCGCCTGGTTTAAGAAACTTTTTATATCTGTTTAAGAAGTCAGGGTGAGTTAATCTATGTTTTGTTCTTTTATATTTAATTTGTGGGTCCGGGAAAGTAATCCAGATTTCATCCACTTCATTTTCTGCAAAGAAGTAATCTACAAGCTCAATCTGCGTTCTTAAGAAAGCCACGTTATTCATTCCATTGTCTACTGCTTCTTTGGCACCAAACCAAAATCTTGCTCCTTTGATATCAACCCCGATAAAGTTTTTTTCCGGGAACGTTTTTGCCAGTCCTACAGAATATTCTCCTTTACCACAACCTAGTTCAAGAACGATAGGATGATCATTTTTGAAGAAATTGTCTCTCCATTTACCTTTCAGTTCAAAGCCTGCTAAAGCATCTTCTCTTGTAGGTTGAATTACATTTGGTAATATCTTGTTTTCTGCAAATCTTGCTAATTTATTCTTGCCCATTGAGTCATTTATAAAATGACTGCAAAAATACTAAAATTTACATAGAATTAAGGGGTTTTAAAACTAAAAGACCTATGGCTAAGTTATTATATTGATTTGATTATTTTGCTGTTGTGCTTCCCAGTGCTACCATAATAGGTTTTTGAATGGTTTTTTGTGAAGCATACTGTGCACCGCACACCAGGCTGCTGAAAAGGTATTGCCCTTTCTCAATAACGATTGAGTTATCACTGTGAGCGGGGATAGCAAGCCTGTATTTTATGGTCCCTACACTTTCCATTCTTACAATAATATTACAGTCCGATTGATTCTGAATCAGGACAATACACTCCTTTGCATTAGGATCATTATCAAACAGAGAATTCAGGATTTTCACCGTTTTATTCTGATGTTCTACAGGTGATATGTTCATCAGCATGTTAAACTCTTCAGCTTCAGCATTGGGGATTGCTGCATTTGAAGCGGTATTTACAACAAATGTATTTTGGGCATTACTTGGAGTGTAAACCGTGGTAGATTGTTTGGCGGCCAGCTCAGCCTTGTATTTTGCAATTTGTTTTTGCTTAATGATCGCATTCATTTCATCAAAAGTAATCTTTGTAGAAGGTCTTCTTCGGAGCAAAGCAAGCATTTCCTGCATATCTTTTACCTTCTGATCTGCGGGATGGGCGTTTTTGATATATTCTTTCATCAGTTCCATTACCCTTGGTTTCAGTACTGAGCGTCTTGGATCATCGGGATGGGCATCCCTCAAAAAAGCGTTGATTTCATAGATGTTATTACTTTTGATAATATTACTATAGTCTTTCCCTCTTTTTTGGGCAGACAGACTAAAAAACATGACTGAGCCAATAAGTAAAAGTATTCTTTTCATTAATAAATATTAAGTTAGAAATGGTGTACTTCTCTTAATCTGTGTTTAGGTCTATAGTCTTTCTTTTTAATAACGAAATAGTATTATTTTTATTTTAAACACTTGATCGTGACATAAATTTACATATATTTTTGAATATTTGCGAAAAGTATTAGACAAAGTTTCAATAATCATGATTATATAATAAAAAATCCATGCACAATTATTGTACATGGATTTTTTGTTTGTTAATATAATCAATTATTTACTGTCAACGATTTCCTGAAGGTGAGAATTTCTTAATCTTCTCTGATAAATTGGAAGATACTTTTCAATAGGGATTTTTATTGCTTCAAAATTTCCTGCAAGAACATAAGCTTCAATATTTTCAGAACTGTAAACAAATTGCAGAAAGTTGTCTATCAGGTTTTCAGGGATTTTAAATCTCAGGAAATAGTCTTTACCAAGATAATTTTTAATCTGAGTAACAGAACTATTCATTTTTTCATAAGCAAGATAACGTTGTTTTTTCTTTCTTTCTCCGGAAAGAACGTCATAAATACTTTCTAGACTGAAAGTAAGTCCGCCATCTCTTAATCCGGCAACAGGTAGTTCCGGTGAATTTCCATCTCCTTTAGGCTCAGGAAGACCGATTACCTTTTTAATTGCAAGTCCTTTATCTTCTTTTCTAAGTGAATTTACATCATACCTAAGGTTTCCGGTAGGTTTGAATCTGCTGAGTACAATTTCCTGAATTTCATAATAAGCAATCTTAAGCTCCACCAGGTTTTTCTGCTCCATCAATTGTGGAGTTAGTTTTATATCTTTTCTTTCTGTAACAATAGAAGTAAATCGGATAACATCCCCGGGATTGGCAGGGACTGTAAAATTGCCGTTATAGTCGGTAAGAACAGTCTTTTGGGTGTTAAGGTTGGTAACATATACCTGATTAAGATACAGGATTGAGTTATCTCTTAAGAATACCTCTCCAGAGTATGTTTGAGCATTAATTTTTGCAAGAAAAATCAATAGCAACAGAGTAAACAGTTTCTTCATATAATTGGCAAAATTACATAGAAATACAGCAATTTGTGCTTATTTAGATAAGGAATAGTGGTTAAAGTTATATTAAACTTTAGCATTAATTTGTTAATGAGTGTTATAAAAGCATTTTAAAATTATATTTTGACGAAAAATATAAAGAATAAGGCTGAAATAACATGTTATTTCAGCCTTATTCTTTATCTGTGTCTTACCAGTAGCCAACTGGAATACTTTACGGAAACTGTTGATCCAAATTCTGTCCAGCTGATAAAATACCAATAGGTTGCGGTGGGTACATATCTGCCACCCACTCTTCCGTCCCAGGTATATCTGTTTTCCGGGCTACCTCTGAAAATCTCGGCTCCATATCTGTCAAAAATTCTGAAAACAAGGTTTTCATTTGCCATTAAAGCAGAGTAATCAACGGCTTCATTACGACCATCCCCATTGGGTGTAATGGTATTGATAAGGTTAATAATAGCAAATTCTTTTTTTACTTCTGCACATCGCTTAGAATCCCTTACGAAGACCTGATGAGCTCCTCTCGGAACATTATTAAAAATATTTGAGGTTTGCCATATTACTCCGTCAAGAGAATATTCATAAGGAGGATTACCGCCCGTTACCCCTATTTTTACGTTCGTACCATCAATTTCAATGGAGCTGATAACCGGAAGTTGATATTCTGTAACATTCACCAATTGCTTGTAAGTGCAGCCATTAAAAGTAAGCTCCACCCAATAACTTCCTGCAGGAACATTATTAATAGAAGAAGTGGTGGCTCCGGTACTCCATAAATATTTATCAAATCCAGGTCCGGCATCCAGCTTGGTAGTTGCCTGAGGGCAGATACTCTGATCTATTAATACATCTGATTTTTTAGGAATCTTAATGTTGATTGTAATAGATTCTACTTCCGGACAAACTCCATTTTTTTCAAAACGGATATAGAATGTCTGAGAGTTTGTAATATTTACTGTTGGAGCAATCGGGCTGATATTGTTTCGTGCATTAGCAAGACTTTCATGAAATGTATATGTCACGCCAGGGTCTAATGTAAACTGAGGGATAAATTGTGCCAGGTTTACAGACTTTAAACCATCTAAGTCATCATCGCATACGCTTTGGGTAACAGCTCTTGTTAATAATGGAACTCTGGGACCGATACTAAGCTGTAGAGGTTTGATTACTGTTGCACATCCATCCGGAGAATCTACTCTGATATAAATTGTAGTAGGTGCTGTATAGTTCCAGTTATTAGGAAGAGTATTGTTGTTTCCCGCATTAGCATTGGTTAAATCCTGGTAGTATCTTACTGTAAAATAAGTAGGGTTATTTAATACAATGGGCGTTATATTAGACAGCGTAATTTCAACTGTTCCATCAAGATTATCATCACAGAAGGTTCCATTGTAATTATCTACAACGATGGCTTTATTGTATAGAGAAAGGGTAATCTGGGCAATACTTTTACATCCGATATTGTTTTTTACTACGGCATAAATGATTGTTCCATTAGGGGCAGTATACGAGGTGTTTCCTGTGATCAATGTTGCAGGATTCTCTGTTTGAGCGTCGGCTAATGTCGGGTAATACGTGATATTAACAGGAGAGGCAGACGTTACATTGGCAGTTGTTAAGTTAAATGTTCCCTGTCCGTTGATATCACATGCTGATAGTGTTACATTTGTTACCGTAATCGGTGTAATATTAATATTTACGGTGACGGTTTCGCAATCCGGGAAATCTGTGTCATTACCGCAGAAAGTATAAGTGAAAGTATCATTTCCTGCAACTCCGGGTGTGTTTATGGTATAGGTAATCACTCCGGTAGCCGGATTAATTACAGCGGTGCCTAATGTGGGCGGAGTAGTAATTGCAATAGTACTTATTACTGGTGTTTGAGTTGAATTACTGAAACTTGGAGTAATAGCTTGTGTGTTA
The DNA here is from genome assembly GCF_059515185.1 of Chryseobacterium sp. CS2K3. Lineage (NCBI taxonomy): Bacteria > Pseudomonadati > Bacteroidota > Flavobacteriia > Flavobacteriales > Weeksellaceae > Chryseobacterium > Chryseobacterium sp. CS2K3. The sequence goes on from NZ_JCAKRW010000006.1 coordinate 61,056, forward strand.
CAAACATTATAAGCGGTGTTTGTTAATTTGGTGCAGTTTAAGACCTTGTATCGTTCAGTAACCAGTGGTGCACAGCTTCCCATTGTTACGGAGCAGGTATAATATCCGGACTGTGTAGGGGTGATGGAAGATCCGGTAGCTCCGTTGATAAGTATTCCGTTTCTGTACCATTGGTAGGTGTCATAAATAATAGGGTCTACTGTAAGCTCTATTCCGGGGGCACAATCTCCACCGGATTTTAAAATAACAGGTTGTGTAGGAAAACCTGCGAAAAAACCTCCGTAGCCTACCGCATCACTTCCTGCTGTAATTCCTCCGGTGATGGCTTTGGTAGAAGTGATGGTTATTGTTCCGGTAGTATTCGGGATTCCATAGGTTACCCAATTGGTAGTTCCTGTCATATTATAAGGTCCGCTGCTGGTGGGAGGATCTATTCCGTTTACTTTTACGATGGCTCCTCTTTCAGTAATAAGATTAAGTTTTGTAGGAATATTAAGGATTCCTGAAGGATTTCCGTTTGAAAGAACGAAGTTTTCATCAATAAATCCGAGTTCATTAATTTGCTTGGGAAGATAACAATTGAGAGCAGGGATGAAATTGAATCCTCCCGTAGCTACTTCATTTCCGGTAGCCGAGCCACCTGCTAAAAGCTGATAAACATAAGCGTTTTTAGATGTTTTAATATATAGGTTAAAATGTCCTCCTCCCTGATTGCTGTATTTGGAGTCTGGAATTACAAAATACTTTCCGGTATTAATGGTGGCAACAGGTATGGTTTCATTGTTTACGTAGATTTGAGTGTTGTCTTCGGTAGCAATAACGAGCGCTCCTTCCATATTGGCACCAATGTTTCCGTTGCCTTTTACCAAAGCAAATTCATTTCCTAATCTGTTGACGGGTACTGCCTGATCCATTAAAATATCTGAGCTGGTAGAGAAATTTCCGGCATATTGTCCGTTAAAGTTTCCGTTGGTGACATTTACAGGCTTGTTTGCTGTTATTTTTGCTCCGATAAACCCATCAAAGTTGCCGGTGATATTTCCAATTCCGTCAATAATGTAGGATTGTCCCTTATTTAAGGTAAATGTCATTGTAGGGTTGGTAGCTCCGGTTGTGCCATTTGAAAACTGAACTAAAGGGCTATAGCCTGTAATGGTAACTGTAGTATTGTTTTCCGTAGCCAAAACGCTGGTCATAAAATTAAGAATGTCATAGCTTACGGAAATGGGTGCTGATGCGGCAAAGAAATTATTTCCAGTAGAAGGAATTCCTTTTGAGGTAATGATTTCGGCATGATTGAATACAGAAAATCTTAAGTTGGCATAAAATGGAAATTCAGCCTTTAAGTATAAACCTTTTGTTGTGGGTGTGAACAAATCGGTTTGTTGGGTTGTGATTATATAATTTCTTAAAACGTCAAATTTCTGGGGGCTATTTTTACTGATATTAACTGTTCCAATCAGTACATTATTGTTATAAATACTTACCGGAAACGGAGTTGTTCTGTTCGTAGAAAGGTAAAGTTTCTGATAAGGGTTGGGTGCGCCGGACCTGTCTACCATCGGAGCAAACCAATGTTCTCTGTCCAATTGAGCGAATGTTGAGGAGAAAAAATAAAATAATAGTAAAAAAGATAGAAATTTCTTCATTCAGTAATCGTATTTATCACAAATTTAATAATAAAATATATTGTATTGTTGAAAATATAATAAAAAACCACGATTTAAATATCGTGGTTTATGAAATTTTGTATTCGAATTGTTATTCTCTGTTTTTTACGAGCACCCAGCCTGTGTATTTTACTGGAGTTCTTTCTTTATTAGATTCATTCCAATTGATATGGTACCAATAAGTGCCGGTTACCATTTTCTTATCAAAATGTTTTCCATCCCATTTGTAGTTGTTGAATTTATTTCCGGTAAATACCATATTTCCATATCTGTCATATACTACAAAAGAAAGGTTATCCTTATAAGACAATTCACTGTAATCTATAAAGTCATTTACATTATCTCCATTAGGAGTAATCGCGTTTAATAGATTTGGAACTGTAATTTCTACCGCAACAGGAGTACAGTTATAAGCATCTTTTACATAGAAAGTATGCTGCCCTCTGGATAATCCTGTAAAGGTATTTGAATCTTGCCAGTTACCTGTACCGTCAACAGCATATTTATAAGGAGCTTTTCCACCGGCTACAATTACAGATGCATTATTGTTACTAATTTCTATAGTCTGTATTACAGGATCTTCGGATTTTTTTACTCTTACGATCTGAGTAAGGAAACATCCGTTTTTACTTAAAGTTACCGAATATTCACCTACACCCACATTTCTGATTCCGGAAGTAGTAGCTCCTGTGTTCCATAAGTATGAATCATATCCAGGTCCGGCATCCAGGTTCGTTCTGGCATCTATACAAATATATTGATCTACCAGGACAGGAGATTTTTTAATAGGAAGAGGAACGAGCTCAATTTTTGCATTGGCTGTACATCCTTCATTGGTTGTTATTTTCACAAATACAAAACCTCCGGTTGCCGGGAATTTATCCGCTGCAGTAATTTCGTTTATTCCGGCATTCAAGTCATTTAATGTACGGTAGTATTTTTTAGTAACAGCAGTGTAATCTGTAACTTTAGCTTTCGTAAGATCAAAGTAAGCATAAGGATCTACATCATACCAACAAGCAGTAATAGAAGCATCTTTTACCACGAAAGGTACTACAGTTAGCTCAAGGGTAATTTCTTCACAATCTGTAAACTCAGCATTGTCTCCACAGAATGTGTAAACTATTTTATCCGGACCTTCATAATTGGCATTTGGAGTATAAGTAATGGTGCCGTTAGGATTTACAACTGCAGTTCCTTTTGTAGGAGGTGTAAGGATTTTTACAGTAGTCGCCACCGGAGTCTGGGTAGAAGAGGAGAAAGCTGGTGTAATAACCTTTGTAGCACAGATGGCAAGAGTCTGCTTAGTTAATTTCAGACAGTTCTGTACTTTGTAGATCGGTGTAGTAACAGGCGGGCATGTTCCCATAGTTACTTTTACCGTATAATTTCCCGATTGTGTAGGGGTATGAGTATAAGCTGTCGCTCCTGGAATAGCTACACTATTTCGATACCATTGGTAAGTTTCATATCCGTCATCTACTTCCAGAATAAGACCGGGAACACATTCTCCTGATTTTTTCGAAATTACAGGGATAGAAGAGAAACCGGCAAAGTACCCTCCATATCCTGCAGAGCCATATCCTCCATTGATACCAGCTGTTACAGCTTTTGTAGAAGTAATAACAAGATTATCTATCACTTCAGGTATTGCATATGTTACCCATTGTGTATTTCCTGTTAAAGGAAACGGTCCCTGATCTGCACTTGGTGGGTTACCATTTACCAATACAGTGGCTCCTGTTTCTGTTAAAATATTCAGCTTTAATTTAATTGAATTGGTTGCAATACCAGGCATTTCATTAATCTTACCAATTTCATCAATTTTTCTTGGTAAGAAGCAGTTCAATGGTGGTATATAGTTAAAGCCATTGGTTGCATCACTATTCTCAATTCCAATAAACTGATATAAATAAATATTTTTAGATGCTGAAATATACATATTGGAGTGATTACCAGCGCCAGGCTGAAGCGCATAGCTGGTTTCATCAATTCTGTAATATTGTCCTTCACTTAAGCTGGCAACAGGATTGGTTGATCCATTTATATAAATGTCTGTATTATCTTCTGTAGCAATAATAAGTCCTCCTTCCATATTTAACTCTGGTCTGAGTGATCTGGTTTTTACCATTGCGAAAGTATTACCTAACCTTTCTACAGGAACAGATTGATCAAGAATGGGATCGGAACCGGTTGGAGATTTTGTAAAGTTTGCATTACAGCTCCCGTTGGTAAGCGTTACTGGCTTGTCTGAAACAATTTTTGCTCCGGTAAAGAGTCCTTTACTGTCAGTTGAAGGGTTATCATTTCCAGTAAAAATAAAGGACTGCCCTTTCTGTAAAATAAAAGTTTTTGTATTTCCTGTAAATGTTCCGCTATTCGTAAAAGTAACATTGTTATTCCATGATACAGTCACATTAGTGTTGTCTTCAGTAGCAAGAATACCGGCAGTAAAATTATAAAATGAATTTGTAGCTAAATTAAAAGTACTTGGGCTGGTCGCAACATAGAATTTTTTACCAATCCCGGCTTTCCCTTTGCTGGTGATGATCTCACCATGAATGGATTGAGCCATTCTTAAACTACAATAAAAAGGCTTATCTCCTTTTAAATATAGACCTTTATTGATAACAGTAAAAGCATCAGCATCAGCAGTAGAAGATATTCGTGCTTTATCAACATCATAGATCTGTGGATTCCCCTTACTCACTGTGACCGTTGTAAGAAGAGTATTATTACTGAATATTTGGACAGGAAAAGGAGTGACAGAATCAGTAGAAATATACAATCTGTTATTGTATACATTACTTACGCCAGGTGATACAAAATAAGGAGCGATCCAATGCTCGGTATCCCTTTGCGCAAAAAGGGTATTAATTGATAAAAAAATTAATGCCAGACTGAGTAGAAATCTTTTCATGAATGTGGGAATTAGGATTTCTACAAAATAAAAATCCAAATATGTTTGAAAAATTGGAAATAAATATTGATGTTTATTTCCAATTCTTGATTAATTGCTGTCCTGAATGTAAATTTAGTAATTCAGAGTGCGTTTGGGGCTGGAAATGAATTTCTTCTATTGAATTTCCCCAATATGATTGTTTTTAAACTATAAACAGAAGATATCTTATTAAAAGAAAAAGATAAGCACAAAAAATCCCGATGAAAATCATCGGGATCAAATATTTTTTTGAAGTATGGATTATAAGCTTACTCTGATAAATCCTGTTACTTTTAGATCTGCGTTTACAGATTTTACATAGTCAGCAACTGAGATACTAGAATCCTTAATGAAATCTTGGTGTACCAAAGTGTTGTCTTTGTAGAATCTCTGCATTTTACCTTTCAGGATATTGTCGATAATGTTTGCAGGCTTACCTTCTTCAGTAAGTTTGTGTCTTTCGATCTCTAATTCTTTGTCGATAGTTTCCTGAGAAACTTTAGTTTCGTCAAGAGCGATTGGGTTCATCGCAGCAGCTTGCATAGAAACAGATTTAGCAACTTCATCAGCTCCGTCTACTTTTGCAGAAAGAGAAGTGATGGCAGCAATTTTGTTTCCAGCGTGGATGTAAGCTCCTAGGAATGGTCCTTCGATTCTTTCGAATGTACCGATTTCGATTTTTTCACCGATAACACCTGTCTGCTCAATTAATTTCTCAGCAACAGTCATTCCGTGGAAATCTGTAGCTAATAATTCTTCTTTAGTAGCAGCGAAGATTGCCATCTCAGCTAATTCGTAAGCTAGCTCGATGAAAGCTTCGTTTTTACCAACGAAGTCAGTCTCACAGTTTAAAGAGATAATAGCACCTAAAGTGTTATCCTCATTTACTCTTGCGATTACAGCTCCTTCAGTAGATTCTCTGTCAGCTCTGTTAGCAGCAACTTTTTGTCCCTTTTTTCTAAGGATATCTACCGCTTTTTCGAAGTCTCCTTCAGCTTCAACTAGAGCTTTTTTGCAGTCCATCATACCTGCACCTGTTTGGTTTCTTAATTTAGCTACGTCTGCAGCAACTGGTGTATAAGACATAATATCTATTATTTTTTATTTAAGATTAGTATTAATTTTTAGCTTAATTTTAAAGCAGTGCAAAGATAATGATTTTAATGATAAACTAAAAAACGACTTTTCACGTTATTAATATATTTAATACTATTTTAAAGATTTGATTAATGAAAAAAGTCTTCTTTCTCCTTTTTATATGCATTTTCTCTCTGGGTTTTTCTCAAAAAAAGAAAAAAACAAAATCTAAAGCTGTCGTAGAAAAAGAAACAGTCATCATTTATACAGAACAAGAAGCTGAAACCTCCAAAGAAGCGAGGGTGATTGCCGGTTTTATCAAGCAGAATCCGGGGCACACCAGAACAGATTACTTTAAAAAAAGGCTGATGGAAATTATTATGGCAGATAATTCTCCTGAAGCAAAACCTACTATTAAGCCTATCAGTAAGGAGAAAATTGAAAAAATAGTTAAAAATAATGAGCTGAACAGTGGGAAAACAATCACTACAAACAATACAGCAGCCACTTCAAACAATATAAAGAATACCGATAAAATAAATGATGCGATCAATGCGCTGAAAGAAGAGAGAAGAGTAGCATATGCTTCAGCAGGGTCTGCAAAAAGCGCAGGAACCTCTAATTCGGGACCAAGTGAGGAGAATAAAAAGACAGCAGCAATGCTTACCCATCTTTTTAATAATGATATTAATAAAAATGAAGCATATATTAATATTAAGAATAGATCAAGCTGTAATCTGATCGTAAAAATCAGTGGTAAAAAATATTATAACTTAAGTGTTCCTGCGAAAGGACAGAATTTTATTCTGATAGATAAAGGAGAATATGTACTGACTACCATGGTATGTGATGCCAAATACTCATCATTAAAGAAAATTACTCAGGATATTGAGATCGCTCTCAATGTTGCTGAGTAACGAAGAAGAAAACTAAAGTAAAAAAGGTTAAGAAATTTTCTTAACCTTTTTTGTTTTTTATCCTTTAAACTGACCCATCGCAATGAATTTATCCTGTCTCTGGGTTTCAAGCTCCTGTCCTGTGAATTTAGAAAAAGCCTTAATATTTTGTAAAATAGAATTTTTCAAGTTTAAATAGGTAGTCTCCGTATCATAGTGAGCGCCTCCTAGAGGTTCTTCGATGATTCCATCAATGAATTTCTCTCTCAGTGCATCCTGTGGAGTAAGGTTTAATGCGTTGGCTGCATCTTCCTTGTGATCCCAGTTTCTCCATAAGATAGAAGAGCAGCTTTCCGGTGCAATTACGGTGTACCATGTGTTTTCCAACATATATACTTTGTTACCTACACCTATTCCTAATGCTCCACCACTCGCACCTTCTCCGATGATATAAGTGAAGATCGGAGTTTTTAGCTGAACCATTTCAAAAATATTTCTTGCAATAGCTTCACCCTGTCCTCTTTCTTCAGCTTCTAATCCTGGGTATGCTCCCGGTGTATCCACTAATGTTACTACAGGAATGTTGAATTTTTCAGCAAGCTTCATTAGTCTTAAAGCTTTTCTGTAACCTTCAGGATTTGGCATTCCAAATCTTCTGTGTTGTCTTTCCTTTGTAGTTCTTCCTTTTTGAGTCCCTATGATCATTACTTTTTGACCATCCAAGGTAATCAATCCTCCAATCATTGCCGGGTCATCAGCGAAATTTCTGTCTCCGTGAAGTTCTAAGAAACTGCCTTTGTCTGCCATTCCATTGATATAATCCAATGTATAAGGACGATCCGGATGACGGGACAGTTGTACTCTTTGCCAAGGTGTAAGATTTCCATAGATTTCTTTTTTCTTTTCTAAAATCTTATCCTCAATCTGGCTGCATGCTAATTTTACATCAACACCACTTTCTTCTCCTACTAAAGAACACGTCTGGTATTGGTCCATCAATTCTTTGATAGGAAGCTCGAAACTTAAATATTCCATTTCTTGAAGTAAATTAAATCTTTCAAATGTATGAAAAATTATGGTAATTTTATTTAAAATTATTTATAGCATTGCTTATTCTGGCGATACTTTCCTCTTTTCCAATGATTTCCAGAATGTCCGGAACGTCTGGTCCTTTTAGCTCTCCTACCAAAGATAAACGCAGAGGCATCATCACTTTACCCATTCCCAGACCTTTATTTTCCGCGAAATCATGCATCGTTTGCTTTAATGTTTCCGCAACAAAGTCTGTAGACTCAAACTGGGCAGCTAATTCTCCTAAAATGGCAGAAGTTTCGTCATTCCAAGCTTTTTTAGATGCTTTTTCATCATAAGAGGTCGGAGCTTCAAAGAAAAATCTTCCGTTTTCATAAATATCTTTAGGGAATGTAGCTCTTTCTTTCATCAGAGGAATTACTTTTAGAAGCTTTTCATCTGTAGCGTTGGAAAGATCAAGACCTGAATTTTTAAGCATTTCAAGAAGCTCAGCATCAGATTTCATCTGAATATACTGGTGGTTAAACCATTCAGACTTCTCTTTACTGAATCTTGCACCTGCCTTATGTACTTTATGAAGATCAAATTCTTTAATCATTTCATCTAAAGACAAAATTTCTTTATCATCAGAAGGAGACCATCCTAATAATGCTACCATATTAATGAATGCATCCGGAAGGTAACCGTTTTCTCTGTATCCTTTAGACACAATTCCTGTTGCAGGATCTTTAAAATCAAGCGGAAATACAGGGAATCCGAATTTATCACCATCTCTTTTGCTTAGTTTCCCTTTTCCTTCAGGCTTTAAAATTAGAGAAAGGTGTGCAAATTGCGGAGTTTCCCAACCCATTGCTTCATATAATAAAGTGTGTAATCCAAGAGATGGTAGCCATTCTTCACCACGGATCACATGAGAAATTTCCATTTCGTGGTCATCAATGATGTTGGCGAAGTGATATGTTGGCATTCCGTCATTTTTTACCAGAACTTTATCATCTAATGTATTGGTGTTAACAGCAGATTTTCCACGGATGATGTCTTCAAGATTCAATACTCTGTCTACAGGCATTTTGAACCTTACTACATATGGAGTTTTGTCATCCAGTAATCTTTGAACTTCTTCTTCAGAAAGGGCAAGACTGTTTCTTAAACTGTTTCGGGTTTTATTATCATAAGAGAAAACATCACCTCTTGCTTCATATTCTGCACGAACGGCATCCAGCTCTTCTGCAGTATCGAAAGCGATGTAGGCATAGTCTGTTTTTAAGATCTGCTCTGTATACCTGTCATAGATATCTCTTCTTTCAGATTGTCTGTAAGGAGCATATTTTCCTCCTTTTTTAGGACTTTCGTCAGGAATGATTCCACACCATTCTAAAGCTTCTTCAATATATTCCTCAGCTCCTTCTACATATCTTGCGGTATCTGTATCTTCAATTCTTAATACAAATTCTCCTCCTTGATTTTTAGCAAAAAGGTAATCATATAATGCAGTTCTTACGCCTCCCAAATGTAAAGGTCCTGTAGGACTTGGAGCAAAACGTACTCTTACTTTCTCCATTTCAATTTAAATTTTTGCAAATTTACTTAAAATTATGCGTTTACGGGATGATTTATGATTGCACTATATTTTTTGACTGTAATTTTTTCTTTCTTTCCTTTCATTGTCGTGAACTATAAGTTTTAAAATTCTAATTATTAAATTTTAATGTGCAATTATTACTTGTAATTTATGTTATGTATACTAAATTAATAAATAACTTTTTTATTCAATATTTATTTTTTTTTGTATAATGAGAAAATGTAATTATTTATTTAATTAAATCACGTTTTTGTGATGTCTATTGTGTTCATTAACAGTTGTTTGTGTGGTTTTTTTTGCATTCAATATTTAATGATATTAATCATTTTTTTTATTGTTTTTAAGAGATATAAAGTTTAGATTTGTTGCGAATTTTAAAATCACATTATGAGAAAACAAATTTTATTTTGCATCAACACAGCGTTGTTGCTTTTCATGGGGGCTTGTTCTTCTGAAAACCTAAGTAATGAATTTACTTCAGACAGTCCTGAAAAAGTTAATCGTTTATCAGCTTCAAAATTTGCAGGAGATGGAATTTATGATGTTCTTGGACATGGCTATAATGCTACTGGTGAATATGCTAATGCTAGTTCAGCTGGATTTAAAGTCGTAGATATTGACAGATTTAAGCTTGAACAGGGAGGGAGATTGATCTCTGAAAATACAAATACCCAGGAGTATGTTGAAGAATATGGTGAAAATGCAGAAAGCTATTCAAAAATGGTTTCAACTAAAATAGATGCTACAGTAGGAATTCCATTATTTAAAAAAGTTTTATCTGCAGGGTTTAATTCTGCAGTTACTACTAATCAAAAATTTGATGCTAAGTATATCTATGGAAGTTATAACCTTTTAATAAAACAGAGACGATTGAGATTGAACGCTACGACAGATATGTTGGCAGATTACATAACTCCGGAGTTTGCACAGGATCTGCAGACAAAAAGTCCACAACAGATTGTACAGGATTATGGAACTCATGTAGCAGTAGATATTTATACGGGTGCAAAAATGGATATTTTATTCCAGTCTGAGACCACCAACGAAGATCGTAGTCGTGCTGCAAGAATTGGAGTGAAAGTTGGAATGCTTAAAGTTTTTGATGCAGAAGTTCAGAATGATGTCAATACATCCGAATCTAATAAAAACTTTTCTAAAAAATTATCATTTAGAACAAGAGGAGGAGATCCTTCAAAAGGCTTGATAGGAGAATTAAATCTTGATCAGAATAATCCTAAAATTAATATAGCAAATTGGCAAAGTAGTTCTACAGTAAATAACTCAGTATTGGTAGATTTTGGAAATAACGGATTAGTGTTTATTTTTGATTTAGTAAAGGATCCGGTTAAAAAAGCGGCATTAAAAGCTTATGTTATTCAGTATCTAATTGACAATAAGGTAATATTGGATTATATTCCGGTTTCAGTGTATGGGTTCTATAGTAATGGAGATAAAGATCATTACCTATCTACATTATCTGGAGCACCATATAATTATCAGACTGAAGGTGAGATGTTTAAAGCTTATAGTTATAAAGCTCCCAATACCGTTCCTGTTTATCAATTCTATAGTAATAGTGATAAAGATCATTACTATTCAATCAATAAGGGGACACCTTGGAATTACTCTTATGAAGGAATTGCATTTTATGCAACGATGGATAGCTCTAAAAAACCAATTTATCAATTCTACAATGGAAGTGAGAGAGATCATTATTATATAGCTCCATCAACTCCGGGGCAAACTCCCGGGACGCCGTATAAATATGTGGCAGAAGGTATCCCTTTCTATGCTTACTAATAATAAAAAAATATATTGTCATAATAGAAGAAACCGCCTTGTGGCGGTTTCTTTTTTATACTATAATTTTATTTAAGAGATTGTTTATTTATATTTTACCTTAGCAATAATAGCTTTAAAAATAAAATCGGATTTTTATACTTCAATCTATATTTTTCTTTTTTCCATTCCAGTCTTAATTTTTCTTTTTCTGTCTCTGATTGAGCTTTTGATAGAAGAATTTCAAATTTAAAATGAAGAAGTTTTAGTTTATATTTTTGATAGAGCTTCTTATCAGATTTGATGTAATTAATATATTTAACAGTTACTTTCTCATAAGAATCTTTCATAAGTTCCCAGTTTCTGGAGAGGCTGGTAGAAAGAATCCTGTAGTAGAATAGTTTTTTATCAATAAATCCCAATTTATAACCTTTAGAGGCAAAGCGAAGATTCATATCCCAATCTTCCGTATTTACATTTTCATCAAAAGGAAGTTCTATCAGAAGTTGTCTTCTTACAAAAGTTCCTACGTTAGCAGTTTGATTTTCCGCAACATTTTCATGGAAAAAATTATCAATATTCTGAAGAATATGCTTTTTTTCTTTTTGAGTATATACATCAGTTGTTATATCCGTATCCTGAAGGTATTTATATCCATCTGTAAGAATAAAGTCAGCAGTATTTTTTGCTATGAAATTTATTTTTTCAGCTAAATTGTCTTCTGTATACCAATCATCTCCGGAAAGAATAGAAACATAGTCTCCTGAAGCATGAGAAACAAGAATATTTAAGTTCTTAGATACTCCAAAAATTTCAGTATTTTTAATAAGTTTACACTTGATTTCAAACTGTGAAGAAAGAACTTTTTCTGCGATCTCAAAGGTACTGTCCTTTGATGCATTATCCAAAAGTATTATTTCAAAATTAGAGTAAGTTTGCGAAATTGCAGACAAACAAGCCTGTTCTATGAATCTTTCATGATTCATCGTAATAATGACTAAACTTACTAAAGGCGGATTATTCATTATTCAAAACTATTGATTGCATCGATAATATAATCTACAGCTTCTTCTTCTAAAACAGGGCTTATTGGAAGGCTTAATACCTCATTGCTAAGTTGCTCGGTGATAGGGAACTTTAAGGAATTATATTCAGAATAACACTTTTGTAAATGTGGTGGAATAGGGTAATGAATGAGTGTATGAATACCTTTTTCAGACAGATATTTTTGAAGACGGTCTCTTTTACTACTTCTGATCACATATAAATGCCATACATGTTCCTGATCATTTGTATGCACAGATGGTAAGATAATACTAGGATTTGTTATTTCGCAGGAATACCTTTCGGCAATATGTCTTCTTTTGCCATTTTCCTCATCAATATACTTTAGCTTTACATTCAGTATACTTGCCTGTATTTCGTCTAATCTTGAGTTTAGCCCTTTATAAATGTTAACATATTTTTCATTGGAACCATAGTTTGCAATTGCTCTTATAGTAGCAGCAAGCTGATCATCATTGGTAGAAATAGCACCTCCATCTCCTAAAGCACCAAGATTTTTACCTGGATAGAAACTGAAGCCTGCAGCATCACCTAGGTTTCCTGTTTTAATATTATTATATACCGCACCGATTGCCTGTGCGTTATCTTCTATTAATTTAAGATTGTATTTTTTTATAATCTCAGAAAGCTGTGTGCTATATGCAGTTTTTCCATACAGGTGAACTGTCATTATTGCTTTGGTTCTTGGTGTAATTTGCTCTTCTATTTTATTAATGTCAATATTTTGATCATTAATATCAGGTTCTACAAATACAGGAGTCATATTATTATCTGTAATAGCTAGAATTGAAGCTATATAAGTATTCGCAGGTATGATAACTTCGTCACCTTTCTGAAATATTCCCAGCTCTATATAAGCTCTGATAATCAGTCTTAATGCATCAAGTCCATTAGCTACTCCAATAATATGTTTTACTCCAATATATTCAGCAAGATTTTTTTCAAACGTTTTTGTTTCAGCACCCTGAAGATACCATCCGCTGCGAAATGTTTTCAACAAATTATTTTCAATTTCTTCCTGATGAAGTAAGTTTATCTTTTGTAAGTCAAGAAATTTAATTTCCATAAATGGTAAAATATTTAGTTTTCTTAATAATTTTTTTTTGTTTTATCAGTTCAAGAGTAAAAGAACTGATATAAAATCCTTCCTTATAATAGTTTTGTGTATTATCTACAGCTATTATATTGTTTTTTAATTTTGATAGATCTTCTTTCCAATTAGGATATTCAACATCCATTTCCCAAGAAGCCTTGTTGGGAAAACTCATATTAATAATATCTAATATAGGAGAACCTGGTAAAAAAATAACGTCCTTATAATAATGGTTAATTTTCTTAGCTTCCAGAATGTAAAAGTACTCATTTTCTGAAATAAGCAGTCCTGAAATTGATCTGATATTTTTTGTGTAAGTATATTCCGTATTTAATAAGCTATCTGATAAATAGGTATACTTTACCCTATGAAAGAAAAATGTTATAAGTGTTAAAAACCACAAAGCAAGAAAGAATTTGTTCTTTTTTTCAATGAATTTGTAAAGAAAAATGAGAATGAAAAAAATAGGAGTATTGTAACCCCACGAAATCGAAGATGACCAAGCCAGGAATAACAGGAAAAAAATAAATTTATTTTCTGGCTCATATTTCCAAAATAGAACAAGAAGAATCAAAAATAAGGAATGTATTCCTAAAAATGTGCCCTGATTAAAAAGGGGGTAGATAATAACGGCAGGGAAAAGCATCAATAATAATAGCTCAACTGTACTTCTGTTGATTTTTGAAAAATAAAGTACAATCAAGCCTATAATAAAAGCAAAATTTATCAGTGTCTTATCTGAAAGATAAATAGCTATACTGCTTTGATAAAAATTTGCAGAAGCTGAAGATTTAAAAACCTGATTAAAAAAATCTCCAAAATTTTCCAGAATTCCATAATGGAACAGAGAAAACACAAGAAATATTGCTGCTGGAACAAAAACATAAAAATCTTTTTTATCCCATTGTCTATTTTTGTATACATTCACTAATATGATTAGACCTATCACAAAACTGAAGATGAAAAAAGATTGTTTTACAAGTGATGCTAAAACAAGAAAAAGTAATGAGCTTAAATACCATCTTTTCTTCAAAAAAAATAAAGAGAGAACAGAAAATAATATCCCGTCAATGGTATGCCAGGGCATAATCGGAAACGTATGTAAAAAACAGATCAGTAAAAAGACGGAGACCTGTATGCGTACCTTTTCAAAAATTAATTTTTGAATAATACAACAAATCATAAAGCTTTCCAGAATAACGATAATCCGGGAAACCAATATCAAATAATTGAATGTTTTTGGGAATATTTTAAGCAAATTATCCCAAAAAATAATACTGAAGAAAGGTCTTATATAATCAAAATCCTTATAAATTTTTTGACCAGCTTTTATTCTCTCTATCATAGATAATTGATAGCCAAGATCAAACTGGTTTATGGAATAAATACATATAAAAGCAAGATATATAATGGATAAGATGAGGATGCCTGAGGAAAGCAACTTCTTATAATTGTATTTTGCTGTATTCATATGTATATATTACTGTCTTTATTGTATGAGGTTTTATAATTTAAAAGGTTGATAATTAGCCTCTCTTTTTTGCAGGATTGCCAAACCATGTTTCACCTGCAGGGACATCTTTTGTAATCACACTTCCTGCTCCGATTACTGCACCCTCATTGATTGTAATTCCAGGAAGAATTGTAGCATTGGCACCTATTGATACCCCTTTTTTTACAATAGTTTTGAGAAGCTCAAATTCTGTGTTTTTTGAAACAGGATATTTATCATTTGTAAAGGTAACGTTTGGTCCAATGAAAACATTGTCTTCAATCTTTATCCCATCCCATATCTGAACTCCTGGTTTTATGGTTACATTATCACCAATCATAACGTCATTTTCAATAAATACGTTATAGTTTATATTACAATTTTTTCCAATTTTAGCTTTGGCTAATATTACGCAATATTGCCATATCATTGTATTTTCACCGATAGTATCGGTTAATACTTCAGCAGTAGGATGTATCTTTATCATAATTTAAGTAATTTTTCTAATTGATTGGAAAAGGTACTGGGGTCTAAACGATAGTCTTCGTGAAAATCATCTGAAGTTTGTGGATAAATATAAAAATACAAATCAAAATCCATATGCTTTGCTATGGTAGAGTATATCGAAAAATCTCCCCATACAGAACTTAGCCATGTTAGTCCTTTTGCCCCGGGTTTTGTAAATAACAGATTGGTCCATGCAGCGCCACTTGGTCCAATAATATAATCTGCATTGTTCACAAGAAAAATCTGTTCATGTATATTTAGTTCTTCAAAAAAAACTTCTTCAAAACCATAACCTTTAGCCAATTCTACAATTTCTTCTTCATTGTATTTTCTGAATGTAGACTTTCTAGAGATGAATACCTTTTTTATAGGTTTTATCTTTATCTTTTGATCATCAATGTTTTCAAAAGAGACCTGTCTTAAATATTCCAGAGTTTTTTTTGAATGTTTTGAAAATCCAGATTCAAATTTTTCCCCAGGTAATACATTTGGAATAGTATAAGTAGGACTTGTAATATGCCAAATTGTTTTAAAATGATAATAATGATCATTTTCCAGAAAGATTATTTTGTAGTCTTTCAGGAAAAAAAATAAAAGTTCCTTTAAATTCTCAATTTTTTCAACTTCCTTGGAGACAACTATAACCTTCTTTTTTGCATCAGGAATATGCTTAAAGAACTCTATCTTTGATAGGATCTCAGTGAAAAAATGATAATAATTAAATGTAAAAGTACCACCTAAAAAAATAGCTTCTTCATTGAAAGTTAAATTTTTATAATTTTTTACTTTTGCTAATGTAATAGCATGCTGAAGAAGATTTGTTGTATTATAAAGATAATGAGTTCTATCGTCATCATGCCATTTTTCGTAAAAAATTTTCCTCTTTTTTAAATCTAAAAAATAAGTAGAATTAGGAATACAAAAAACGTTTTTAAGTTCAAAAATTTCAACAGAATTGATTTTGGTTTTTACTGAAGTTTCAGGTTTTGAAAAAATTTTTGGTAAAAACGTTTCTATTTCTTCAGATACTCTTACTATTTTTCTTTGAGTATAGTATTCAGGTGTAATAGAGTGTAAAGGAATGAAATCAGTTACCAGTCTCTTAGCTTTTCTGAAAAATGATTTGATATAATATTTTTTTCTAAGAAGTGTAAGCTGTTTTTCTAACTTTTCAACTCGTTTTTTAGCGTCCATGATTTAAAAATTCAGAATATTCCCTAATGTAATCTTTTTCATCATATTCTATACTGGCAATGCATATTTGAACAGCATTATGACTGTATTTCATATCTCTCCAGCACATTTTAGGGATAAAAAGTCCAACGTTAGGTTTCTCCAAAACGAAAGTTTCCTTTTTACCAGATAGCAATTCCGTTGTTACTTGTATTTTTCCAGCAACTGCAATAAGGATCTGCTGTAGATCAAAATGTGAATGACCTCCTCTTTCTACTTCTTCAGGAGTGAAATAAGTCCAGTAGATTCTTTTGGGAACAAACGGTAGATTTTCATTTTCTGCTACTGAAATATAGCCTAACGAAGGAGCTCCAATTTTTGGGAACTCTATAAGGAATGGGGATGTATAATCTTTCATATAATTTCTTTATAATAATTGATAGTTTGAGTGACCATTTTGTCTATATAAAACTCAGTCTCTACTGT
Organism: Chryseobacterium sp. CS2K3; assembly: GCF_059515185.1. Taxonomy (NCBI): domain Bacteria; kingdom Pseudomonadati; phylum Bacteroidota; class Flavobacteriia; order Flavobacteriales; family Weeksellaceae; genus Chryseobacterium; species Chryseobacterium sp. CS2K3. The sequence goes on from NZ_JCAKRW010000006.1 coordinate 77,849, forward strand.
TGCCCTGGCATTTTTCGAGATAATATTTTCCAGATTCTGATTTTCGAAAAGAATACTTATTTTTTCATGAAAATTATTCTCATTAGCAATAAGTCCGTTCACTGAATCATCAATAATTTCTTTAAAAGAATCTATATCGGAACATATTACCGGTTTTTGCATGGCCATTACTTCAAGCAAAGATAAACTAAAATTTTCACCTTTTGACGGGAAGCATACTACCTGTGCGTTATTGATTAATTTTATAATCTCAGTATTATTTTTATTTCCGTAGAAAATAATAGAATCTTTTATTGCTAAGAGACTGGGGTTTTGCAGAATAGAAGAAGGATAATCATTAGAATTTCCTATGAAATGTAAAGTAGCATCAGGATATATCGCTTTTACTTTAATAAAAGCATCGAGTAAGGTATCTGCTCCTTTTTCATAAGAGACATTTCCTAAGTAAAAAATAGATTTATGGATTATACTTCTCTCTTGAATAGGCATATACAATTTTGTATCAATACCATTATAAATCAGTTTAGGATTTTCGATGTTGAAAAGTCTTTCGTTGATTTTTTCATTGTACTTTGATATCGTAATAATATTTTTTGCAAATTTAAAAGCTTGTTTTTCAGAGAAAATCCTTCCTTTCGCTACCTTTTTATATCCAAAATAGGTTTTTAAGGCATTCCATGAGCCATGACATCTTATTACATAAGGAATCTGTTCTGGAACTGAAAGGGCAATGCCGTCAAAATCATGAGTCTCAGCTATATCAAATTGATAATTATTACTGTTCATCCAATCCTTTATTTTTTTAGAAATAATCTTTTTTTCCTGTTGATAAATTCTAAAATGTAAATTCTCCAAAAAAATAAATCGTCCTGTAAAAGATCTCAAAAGTTCAAGAAAAGGATTGGCTTTGAAAATATCCTTGATTGAATGAATGCCTACTCCTTGTTCATTAATATCAAAGTTTTTTTTAGAAATTACAAATACATTGACATTAATTCCTCTTTTTACTAATTCTGAAGCAAGTGTCGCATAAAAAATCCCAGTTCCGCCTACCTTAAGATTTGCGGAGCATTTATATTCACGAGTAAGGATTAGTATTCTCTTGATTTCTTTCATAATTATAGGCCTAATTCAAAAACCTTGTTTACCCAGCTTTGAAGAGTATATCTTTCATAGATTTCCTCGGGGATCTTTTCATAAGGGCTTTCAAAAAAAGATTGATCAAGATTAGTGATATTTTTATTTAAAATCAAAATATTATTCGGGTTATAAAAATCATAAGTTTTAATAGATTCATTATCCGTTATGATTTTCTTTTCCAAAGACATAGCTTCGAAAACCCTAAAGCTTAGTCCATACTGTCCTTCACGCATCAGATCAAGTAAAACTCTGGAGTTTTTATAATAGGAGGGAAGATCATTATGTGGAATCTTTTTAATGCTGAAAATAAGAAACAGATTTTTAGGAATCTTGATAAACATATTGGTCAGCTGATGTCTCCAGGATTTTTTTCCTATTACCATAATCTGAAACTTTAATCCAAGATCCATGAGTTTCTTAGCCAATAACTTCACCATTGAAACTCTTCTGCTGTCGTAGGAAGTGATATAGAACATATCCATCTGAGGATTTTGTTTTTCCTGCGAAATATGGGGAAGGTAAATATAATTGGTAATCTTTTCAAAACCGTGCTTTTTGACGTCTATTCCATCAAAGGAGAATATTTTGTCAAAAAGATGCAGCTTATCTTCTACCGGAACTCTTTCCAGATTATCATAAAGATAAGTGATGAGACGGTTGGTGTATGTTTTGATCGTTTCCAGAGTGATAAGATCAAAGGTATCAGGATTTAATACAAGAATCTGATCCTGATGCCCCAGTTTTTCAAGGGAATCAAGAACGTATTTCTGCCTTTTTTCTGTCTTAAGATTTTTATTTAAAAATGTTTTGCTCAAGGCATTTACAGCCCTTTCGTTGAAGTTGGAATGGGTAACAGCACTTATTTTTATATGATGGGATTCAATACCTCTTTTGCATAATGCTTCAACAATATACTTATCATAATCCCAGAAGTCATAACTAATGATACAAATCTTCATTCAACTAATTTTGCTCTTTTTTTAATGATTCATAGGTTTCAAACACACTTAAGGATTGCAGATATGAAAGCTGATATCCTTCTTTTCCGTCTAAAATACCAAGTCTCATTATATAGGCTTTAAAGAATTTAAAAGCAGTTTTAAGATATTGAACCCAAACACTATACTTTTTCCCTTTTGCAGCCAGTTCTTTTCCCTTTAATACTCCGTAATGAATCATTTTCTGTTTATACGATTCATAATCTGAAACGGAATAATGAAGCAATTTATTTTTTAAAACTCCAATAGTCCCATTTACTTCAAGAGTTTCGTGTACCTTTTTGTCTGCCATATACCTTGCTTTCGACTTTCTGAAAAGTCTGAAGTTTTTATCAGATTGCGTTCCAGAAAAATGGATCGGTTTTTTAGCAAAAAAGAATTTTCTGTAAAAGTAGTAAGCATCTTTTTGCTCTGGTTTGTTCAGTTCCTCTATAATTTCTGTCTTTAAGGCAGGAGTAATTCTTTCATCTCCGTCCAGAAATAATACCCAATCATGAGTTGCAGCATCTAAGGCTAGATTTCTTTGCTTTGTAAAGTCTTCAAATTTATTCTGAATCACCTTTACATTAGGGAATTTTTTTGCAATATCTACAGTTTTGTCCGTACTGAATGAATCAATTACGATAATTTCATCACAGAAATCAAAACATTCCAGGACTTCCTGTATATTTTTTTCTTCATTGTATGTTATGATTAAACCACTTATTTGCATCATAACGTATTGTTTAATAAGGAAATAATTGCTATCTCTCTTAATATCATTTTCAACCTGTTTTTTATCTGTCAAAGATAAGTTTTAATTTGAATTTTATAAACGAATCCTTACCATTTATAACTATTCTATATATCCAAATAGAACCATCTTATTGAATTGATACTGCAAATTCGATTCCTAAATGTATTTATCGGCAGAATATCATTTCTTAATAGCCTTAAGGTATATAAATTATGGGTATGATTTTTATAAAAACCATACCCATTTTTGAAAGGAGATCACTAAAATAGTGTCTACTTATATTGTATTTAATTCTTATTTGTATTCAAGAATTGTCTTTTCAATAATCTTCACACAGTCTAAAAGCTGCTCTTCTGTAATTACCAATGGTGGAGCCAGTCTGATGATGTTTCCGTGGGTAGGTTTTGCCAATAAACCGTTTTCTTTTAATTGTAAACAAAGATTCCATGCTGTAGAACTTTCCGGTGTATCATTGATTAAGATAGCATTTAAAAGACCTTTTCCTCTTACTTTAGTGATAAGATCAGACTTCTCAATTAATTTTTCGATTTCAGCTCTGAATAACTGTCCAAGCTCTTCAGCTCTTTCAGATAATTTTTCATCAGCTACTACATCCAAAGCTGCTACTGCTACTGCACAAGCAATTGGATTTCCTCCGAAAGTAGATCCGTGTTGTCCTGGCTTGATTACGTTCATGATCTCATCATTGGCAAGTACGGCAGATACAGGGTACATTCCTCCTGAAAGTGCTTTTCCTAGAATTAAGATGTCCGGTTGAACATTTTCATGGTGGCAAGCGATTAATTTTCCGGTTCTGGCAATACCTGTCTGAACTTCATCAGCAATGAAAAGAACGTTGTATTTTTTACATAATTCAGAAGCATTTTTAAGGAAATTTTCGTCTGGAACATACACTCCGGCTTCTCCTTGAATAGGCTCTACCAGGAAGGCAGCAATATTTGCAGCTTCTCTGCTAAGAACTTCTTCCAGTGCTGCAATATCATTATAAGGAATCTTAATAAATCCAGGGGTGAAAGGACCATAGTTTTGGTTAGCATCAGGATCATTAGAGAAAGAAACAATAGTGGTTGTTCTTCCGTGGAAATTGTTTTCACAAACGATGATCTTTGCTGCATTTTCTGAAATACCTTTTACTTCGTAGCTCCATTTTCTGGCAAGTTTTACCGCTGTTTCTACTGCTTCAGCACCAGAGTTCATAGGTAATACTTTATCAAACCCGAAAAGAGTAGTGATCTTTTGTTCATATTCTCCCAGTTTAGAGTTGTAGAAAGCTCTTGAAGTTAAAGCCAGCTTTTGAGCCTGCTCTACTAATGCTCCTACAATTTTTGGGTGAGAGTGTCCTTGGTTCACAGCAGAATATGCTGAAAGAAAATCATAATATTTTTTGCCCTCTACATCCCATACGAAAACACCTTCTCCACGATCCAGAACTACTGGAAGAGGGTGATAATTGTGTGCTCCATGCTTGTCTTCAAGGTCAATAAAATACTGCGAGTTTTTTGTTTGTTCTGCTGTTGACATATGTTTGGTTTTTCACAAATTTACATAATATTAATGAGATGAATGAACAAAAATGGAGTAGACTGTAAAGCTGTAAATGAAGTGTATTTTGGGGTTTAAACGGGGCGTTTTAGAGAATATTTCTTGGACGAATAAACTGTGGCAGGTATTCTATCTTTAGAAATAGAGCCGTAATAATCTAGTATTTTCTTTTATATTTATACTTTTCCCTTTAAAAATAAATTCTAATATGTTGTATATTAATTCTTTAAATCTTTTCTTAAAAAGTCAATCTCTGATCCGGAAGGGTTGTAGGATTTACAGGAAAATATCAGTCGATATTTATAATACTTTGGATCAAGATGAATCGTATTGATTTTTTCAGCAATCTCTAAAGCATTGTTTTTCATAGAATCAGATTCTATACCGCAATTGTGTTTACTGTAAAGATAAAGGCTGTAAGTAATGGTGTCCTGATCTTTAATTTGCCTTTCAAATTCAGGAGTGCGTTCGATAGTTTCGATATGATAATCTTTCTTTATCTGTTCAAATAATTTTTCTTCTCCCAGATGGTTTATCCTCTTCGATGAACTGAAATAAGTAAGCATGAAAACCGCAAAAAGACTTGTTGCCAGGTAAATCAGAAGACTACCTGTGCAAATGATCAGTATCCATTTTAAGACTCTATTCATGGTTGTATTCAAAGGTATAAAGAAAAAAAATAATCCGTCACACAAATTTGTATGACGGATTATTGAAGTTTTATTTTACATCATCTTAGTGATGATTGTCGTATTTTCTGTCCATTACAAAATCCTCCATGAATTTTGTAGTGTAGTTTCCTGCAAGATAATCTTCATTATCCATTAGTTGTCTGTGGAAAGGAATCGTAGTTTTTACACCTTCGATATAGAATTCCTCTAGAGCACGTCTCATTTTTGCAATCGCTTCCTCACGGGTTTGAGCCGTAGTAATAAGCTTAGCAATCATAGAGTCATAGTTGGAAGGAATTGTATATCCTGAATAAACGTGAGTATCTACTCTGATCCCGTGTCCTCCAGGAATATTTAATCCTGTGATTTTTCCCGGAGATGGTCTGAAGTCTGCATAAGGGTCTTCAGCGTTGATTCTACACTCAATAGAGTGTAATTTAGGATAATAATTAATTCCTGAAATAGGAGTTCCTGCAGCAAGAAGGATTTGTTCTCTGATAAGATCATAATCAATTACCTGCTCAGTAATTGGGTGTTCTACCTGGATTCTTGTATTCATTTCCATGAAATAGAAATTTCTGTGCTTGTCTACAAGAAATTCGATAGTTCCTACCCCTTCATATCCAATAAATTCAGCAGCCTTTACAGCAGCATCACCCATTTTCTCACGAAGTTCGTCTGTCATGAACGGAGAAGGAGTTTCTTCAGTTAATTTCTGATTTCTTCTCTGTACAGAACAGTCTCTTTCAGAAAGGTGACATGCTTTACCATATTGGTCTCCTGCAACCTGAATTTCGATGTGTCTTGGCTCTTCAATCAGTTTTTCCATATACATACCTCCGTTTCCAAAGGCAGCTACAGCTTCCTGAATAGCAGATTCCCAGTGTTCTTTAAGGTCTTCAGCTTTCCATACAGCTCTCATCCCTTTACCACCACCACCGGCAGTTGCTTTAATCATAACTGGGTATCCAGTTTCTTCAGCAATTTTTACAGCATGCTCGTAAGACTCGATCAAGCCGTCAGAACCAGGTACACAAGGTACACCAGCAGCTTTCATGGTAGCTTTAGCATTTGCTTTATCTCCCATTTTCTCAATCTGTTCAGGAGAAGCACCGATAAATTTGATACCGTTCTTTTCGCAGATTCTTGAGAAATTAGCGTTTTCAGATAAGAATCCGTAACCTGGGTGAATGGCATCAGCATTTGTAATCTCAGCTGCAGCAATAATGTTAGGGATTTTAAGGTATGAGTCTTTACTCATTGCAGGACCGATACATACTGCTTCATCAGCAAATCTTACGTGAAGACTGTCTTTATCTGCAGTAGAATATACAGCAACGGTCTTGATCCCCATTTCTTTACAAGTACGTAAAATACGCATTGCAATTTCGCCACGATTGGCTATTAATATTTTTTTGAACATCTTCTTCAATTTGAAAATTAGATAATTTGAAAATTAGATAATGTTATTTTAATGTAGAATTTAATCTAACATCTAATGTCTAACATCTAACCTTTAAATTAAGATGGATCTACTAAGAATAATGGTTGGTCGTATTCTACAGGAGTAGCGTCGTCAACTAAAATTTTAACGATTTTTCCACTGATTTCAGATTCAATCTGGTTGAATAACTTCATTGCTTCAATTACGCAAACTACTTTACCAACAGAAACTTCGTCACCTACATTTACGAATACATCTTTATCTGGAGATGGTTTTCTATAGAAAGTACCGATCATCGGAGACTTGATTGTTACATATTTGCTATCATCAGATGCAGCCTCAGCTTTCTCTGCAGGTGCAGCAGCAGGACTTGCAACAGGTGCCGGAGCAGCTACAGCCTGTGGAGCAGTGTGGTATACTGCAGGTTGTGCATAAACAGCATCGCTTCCAGCTAATGGAGTTTTAATAGTGATTTCGAAATCCTTAGTCTTGTATTTTACTTCTGAAACTTCAGCCTTAGATACAAACTTAATAAGATTCTGTATGTCTTTAATGTCCATAAATTTGATATTTGATTTGGTGTCAAAGATACCAAAAAAACGCAAAAAACAACAAAAAACCGCCAAATTTTATCAAAATTGGGCGGTTTTTGTATTAAAATGAGGCTTTTTCAGTGAAAAGCGACTCTTAGTTTTCTTCAGTAGTAGCTACTTCTTTTTCCAATACTACTTTACCTCTGTAGTAAAGTTTTCCTTCATGCCAGTGAGCTCTGTGGTATAGGTGAAGCTCTCCTGTTGTTGCATCTTTAGCTAATTGAGGAACTACAGCTTTGTAGTGAGTTCTTCTCTTATCTCTTCTTGTAGACGACTGTCTTCTCTTTGGATGTGCCATTTTCTAATAACTTTTTTAATTGATGAGCGATGAGATTCATCATCTCATCATATTTAAATTATTCTATTTAATTATTGTCTCTTAACTTTCTTAAAGCATCCCATCTAGGGTCGCTCTCATGTTCTTCCTCTTCGGTTTCCTCAATTTCTTTTGGACTGAACTGATCAAGAATTTTAATATCTTCATCACTTACATTCGGTGAAATCTTTTTCATCGGGATAGAAAGCATTACATTTTCGTAAATCAAATGCGCTACATTGAAAGCATGCTCTGCTGTAGGAATGGTAATGACATCTTCATTACTGTCATCATATTCTTCCCCGAAATTCACCAGAATTTTAATTTCATTTTCAATAGGATAGTCAAAATCTTCATTTGTGATATCACAAACCAGCTCAACTAAACCTTTGATTTTAATCTCAAACTCCAGGAAAGTAGTATGCTTATCAAGTAATACATTTACTTCTATCCTTGGATTTGTAAATTCCTGCTCAGTGTCAAATAATTGAAAGAACGTTTTATCTATCTCAAACTTGAACTCGTGTTTTCCGTTTTTAAGTCCGGAAAAGCTTACGTCATAGTTTCTTAACTTGTCCATAAAATGAGTGTGCAAAAATATGCATTTTTTTTATAATAACAAATAAAATCTAAAACAAATTAATTTAAAATTTGTTTCAACGATTTATGCTTCAGTTTCCTCAGGTAGATCTTCATCTATTCCGTTGTCAACAGCCATTTTTCTTGGCTGAAGACGATTATTCATCAGCTCGCTGTATTCACTTCTGTTCTTAAATACCTTAATAGCCGTGAAAATAGCTTCCATAAAACTCTGCTCATCAGCAATGTTCTTCCCTGCAATATCATAGGCAACTCCATGATCGGGAGATGTTCTGATAAAAGGAAGTCCTGCAGTATAGTTTACACCTTCTTCATATGCCAATGTCTTGAAAGGAGCCAGCCCCTGATCGTGATACATCGCTAAAACAGCATCGAAGTTTCTGTATTTGTTCGGCTGAAAGAAGCTGTCTGCCGGGAAAGGTCCAAAGGCAAGAATTCCATTGTCCGAAAGTTCCTTGATAGCTGGGCTGATAATTTCAATTTCCTCACTTCCGATTACTCCGCCATCACCTGCATGTGGATTAAGTCCTAATATGGCAATCTTTGGCTTTGGAATGCAGAAATCTTCAATAAGAGTTTGATTTAATACTTTGATTTGCTTTTTGATTTTATCTTTGGAAATATTCTCTGCAACCTGAGCAATAGGAATGTGATGAGTAGATACAGCTACTTTAAGATCTTCAGTTACCAGGAACATTAATCCCTTTTTACTGAATTTCTCCTCAAAATACCCTGTGTGTCCGGCATGTTTAAAGCCCATTTTTACCATCTCATCCTTGTTGATAGGAGCTGTTACCAAAACATCAATGTCTCCTTTCATTAAAGCTTCGGTAGCGGCTTCAAGAGAGTCAATAGCCATTTTGGTAGATTCTTCAGTAGGGACACCCAATTCAACATTTACATTTTCTTTGGTAAGATTCACCATATTCAGCTTTCCGGGCTGAGCCTGAGACGCTTCATTAACATAGTTGAAATTAAGATTCAGCTTGAAAATGTTTTTCTGATAAGTGAATAATTTCCCCGAACCAAAAATTACAGGAGTGAAAAAATCCGTAATGGTTTTGTCTTTCAGAGACTTCATAATGATCTCCGGACCTATGCCGTTGAAATCACCGATTGAAATTCCTACTCGTACTTTATGGTTTTTTGGGCTCATTTTGATTATCTTTGAAGATTATAATTTACAAATTTAGCAAAAAATAATATGTTCACAGGAATTATTGAAGCAGTTGGTGTTATTGAAAAGATTGAAGAGAAAGGAAGTAACATAGATTTCACCCTTACATGCCCCTTTACAAACGAGCTTAAAATTGATCAGAGCCTTGCTCACAATGGATGTTGTCTTACTGTAGTTGAGATTAAAGATACTCAATATGTAGTAACAGCCATCAGTGAGACACTGGAAAAAACCAATCTTGGAAAATGGGAATTGGGAACAGTTGTAAATCTTGAGCGCTGTATGAAAATGGACGGAAGGCTGGATGGTCATATCGTTCAGGGACATGTTGATAAAACAGGAGAAGTAGTAGGAATTGAAAACAAAGACGGAAGCTATTTCATCACCATGAAGTATGAATCAGACGGAAGTTTTGTGACAGTACCTCAAGGATCAATTACTGTGAATGGAATCAGTTTAACCGTAGCTAAAAGTGAAGACACGCAGTTTTCAGTGGCAATTATTCCTTATACCTGGGAGTTTACCAATATGAAACACCTGAAAATTGGTGATAAAGTGAACTTAGAATTTGATATCATTGGTAAGTATATTGCTAGGTTAATTAAAAAGTAGGATGTCAATTAATAAATATAAAGGATATAGCTTAAGGAACCGTGTCTTTTTTGGTTTCTTATTGGTATGCTTTTTAAGTGTTGTAGCGACTTCATTGGTTCCTTACTTTGTGTTGAGAAATAATTCTCTGCAGCAAAGTAATATTGATATGCAGGAAAAAACCAATGCTGTAATGAGGTATCTGGATTATGCAGTAAGCCGTACCTTGGTAGAAACAAAAGATCTTCCAAAGGTTTTAGGTAATAAAATCTTTGAAATAGCAGATATTAATCAGCATGATATTGTTATTTATGATCTGAAAGGTAACTATGTGCTTTCTAATAAAGATGAAAGTCTGATTGATCAGAAATCGCTTTCAATAGAGATTATCAACAAAATTCTTGCTACAGATGCGAGAGTTGATATGACCAGATATGATGCTGCTAAAGATGCCAAGCTTACATCTTCGTACCTTTTATTGAAAAATAATGAACTAGAGCCAATAGGTGTAGTTTATATTCCTTTATATCATAATGAATCCGCATATCTGGAGGTTCTTCACCAATATGTAAAATATATACTTTTAGTAGATATATTTCTTATTCTGTTTAGTATTTGGATCAGTTGGGTAACTTCTAACAGCCTTGCTAAAACCATTACGAAATTTTCTGATATGATTACCCGTATTACATTATTTGAAAATGAAATGCGTCCTATCAGGTATTATAAGAATGATGAATTGAATGCTCTTGCCAGGGCTTATAACAGAATGATTCTTCAGATTCAGGATCAAAAAGAAAGATTAAGATTCAAAGCTTCGGAAGAGGCGTGGAGAGAAATGGCAAAACAGGTGGCTCATGAGGTGAAAAATCCGCTTACTCCTATGAAGCTTACTATTCAGAACTTTGAACGAAAATTTGACCCCGAAGATCCGAATATTAAAGAAAGAGTAAAGCAAATGAGCAAAACAATGGTAGATCAAATCGATTTGATAGCTACCGTAGCTTCTGCGTTCTCAGAATTTGCAAAACTTCCTGAAAAGAATAATGAGGTAATTAACCTGAATACTGAAGTGGAAGATATCCTTCGTGTATTCAATGATGACAGTATCTTCATGCATGCTAACAAGAGTAATATTATGATCAATATGGACAGGATTTATCTTTCCAGGATCATTACCAATCTTGTAACTAATGCTAAACAGGCAGAAAGTGATCAACGAAAACTGATCATTAATGTAGATGTAGAACAGCATCAGAGAAGGGTAATTGTTTCTGTTCAGGATAATGGGATCGGTATCCCTGAAAATATGTATGAGAGAATTTTTGAACCCAATTTCACCTCTAAAAACAGTGGTATGGGGCTTGGATTATCTATGGTAAGAAAAATGATCGAAGATTACAAAGGAGAAATCTCTGTGAAATCAGAAGTAGGAAAGGGGTCTACATTTATTATTACATTACCTACTAATTTATAGTGAAGCCTTTTACATTTAAACAATTTGAAATTCAACAGTCTAAAAACGTCTTTCGTGTAGGAACAGACGGTGTTTTGCTGGGAGCTTTGGCTGCTATTGAATCTGCTTCTCATGTTTTGGAAGTAGGAACGGGAACAGGATTGATTTCATTAATGTTAGCACAGAGAAATCTGAATGCAGACTTTATTGGATTAGATATTAATGAAGAAGCAGCTGAGCTTACAAAACTCAATTTTGAAAACTCGCCTTTTAGGGATAGACTTAAAAATAGCCATCAGGATTTTAAAACATTTGAAACGAAAAGTAACTTTGATCTCATTGTTTCGAATCCGCCTTATTTTGAAGAATCTGGTTCGGAAAAAGATAAAATCGCGCGTCAGACTGTAGAATTGAATTTCAGGCAACTGATTGAAAAGTCAGCAGTTCTTTTGACTGAAAAAGGGGTGTTGTCTGTTATAATTCCTGTGGAAGCAGGAGAGATTTTCATTCAGATTGCATCGGAAAGGAATTTATTTCTGAACCGAAAGGTGAATATTAAAGGAATTGAAAACTCAAATGTAAAAAGACTGATTTTAGAGTTTTCTCCGGTAGAAAAAATTACTGAAGAATCAGCATTTATTATAGAAAAAAGTCCGAGAATATACTCGGACCAATATCTTGAACTCACTAAGGAGTTTCATGTCTTTAAAAAGGATATTTAAGAATTACGTAGCCTTTGTTTTTACTCAAACAGCTCAGCTGTATCTAACACAGAAACTTTTCCGTCCTCACATCTAATTGCTTCACCAGGAAAATTCTGGATCATATGGTAGTCGTGCGTTGCCATTACTACAGCAGCTCCATTTTCAAGGGCAACCTGTTTTAGCAGGGTCATAATTTCGTTCGATGTTTCAGGGTCAAGGTTTCCTGTTGGCTCATCTGCCAGGATAAGATCCGGGTGGTTTAGAAGAGCTCTTGCGATGGCGATACGTTGTTGTTCACCTCCGGAAAGTTCGTGTGGCATTTTATGCTTTTTGCTCTTCATGTTCACGCTCCCCAATACCTCGTTGATTCTGTCTTCTATTTTTACTTTATCATTCCATCCTGTAGCTTCCAGAACGAATTTTAAGTTTTTCTCAACAGTTCTGTCGGATAATAATTGGAAATCCTGAAATACAATTCCCAGCTTTCTTCTAAGGTTAGGGATATCAGACGGTTTTAGCTTTGCCAGATCAAATCCTACGACAGCTCCATGTCCTGATGCTAATGGAATGTGTCCGTAAAGTGTTTTCAGAAGTGAACTTTTTCCGGAACCTGTTTTTCCGATAAGATAGCAGAATCTACCTTTTTTAATGTTAAGATTTACATCAGAAAGAACAGTAAAGTTTTTTTGAGCAATTTTGGCGTGCTGTAAACTTATAATATTGTCTCCGGAGATATTTGTATGTGGCATAATTTGATTTTAAAGGCTGTTTTCTAATAAAAAAATTTCAACTTTTAAAAATAGAAAAAAGAAGTCTATTTGACTCTAATTTTAATAAATTTTAACAACAAAAAATGCCTGAAAAGGAACTTCTCAAGCATGTTTTGTATATGATAATAAAAAGATTATCTCTTAGCGCGTGCAGCACTTACAGTTAAACTCTTTCTGCCTTTAGCTCTTCTCGCAGCCAAAACTCTTCTTCCATTTGGCGTAGACATTCTTTCTCTGAAACCGTGTTTGTTTCTTCTTTTTCTTTCTGATGGCTGGAATGTTCTTTTACTCATTACTATATGTTTAAATCGTAATTAATCTATTAATTTTCAGGTTGCAAAGATATATAAAATTTTATAAGTTACAAACTTTAATTATCTTTTTTTAAAATTAAATGAAATGTTTTTTGATCAAAGTTTGTATAAACCTTCATTTGAAACATAATTTCGGGTGCAAAAATAATATTTAAATGATTTATATAAAAGCTCTATCTTTGAAAACTTTAATTTTAACGAAAATAAACACAAGATGTTTACACCAGCAGAACTTTTAGATATCAATACATTACTTACGCCTGAAAACAAAATAGTTATTCTTACTCACTATAATCCGGATGGTGATGCTATTGGTTCCAGCATGGGATTAAAACATTATCTAAAGACAAAAGGAATTCATGCTGAGGTTATTGTACCCAATGATTTTCCAAAATTTCTGAAATGGATGCCGGAATCTAAAAAGGTAATTATTGCAGAATATAAAAGAAAGCTGGCATCAGACATGATTGCCGGAGCAGATGTTATTTTCTGTCTGGATTTTAATTCTCCATCAAGAATCGGGTTATTGGGTGACTGGCTGGTAAAAGCTCAGGGTAAGAAAATTCTTATTGATCATCACCAACAACCGGAACAATTTGATTTTGTATATTCTGATACGGTAATTCCTGCAACTTCACAGATGATTTATCATTTCATTGAAGCAATGGAAGATGAAAAGCTGGTAAACCTTGATATTGCAGAATGCTTATATACAGGAATAATGACTGATACCGGAGGTTTCCGTTTTCGTTCCACAAGTGCTGCTACCCACAGAATTATTGCCAATCTGATTGAAAAAGGAGCAGATCCGGCAATGATTACTTCCAATACATGGGACACGAATACTGTTTCCAGACTTCACCTGCTTGCCTTGGTATTGGGAAGAATTGAAGTGGTGAATGAAGGTAGAGTCGCTATTCTGAGTCTTACGAGAAACGAACTTAAAGAGTTTGGCTTCCAGAAAGGAGATACAGAAGGTTTTGTAAACTATGGTTTAAGTATTGCCGGAGTAAAAATGTCTGCATTCTTTATGGAAGACCTGTATGAAGATTTCGTAAAGATTTCTTTCAGAAGTAAGGATGACGTAGATGTGAACCAATTCTCCAGAAAATACTTCAATGGAGGCGGGCATATCAATGCAGCAGGCGGGAAATCTCTTGATTCTTTATCTGGAACTATAGAAATATTCAAAAAAAGGCTGATCGAAGAGAACTTGTAAAAAGTGGGAGTGAGCTAAAGAAAAGATTGTAAATTAAATTTTAATATACTCTTAAACTCTTTTGTACTCAAACTCTCAAACCTTTTTATATCCCTTTTCTTCCAGCTCTATACAAGTATATTCGTATACCTGCTGAAACATTTCGTCCATATATTTCTTATTGAAAAGGCTGTATTTTGTCATTTTAGGCGGATCCAGAAAAATATTGCAGTGCTTTACCTTTGAATATACAGATTTTGCAATGGCAAGGTGAAGAATTCGGTCAAATTCTTTCATAAGACTCATTTTATTTAATTCATCATAGCTTATTGAATTGACATGGGATGCTATCAAAAAATCGCACTTATCCATGATTGGCTCAATAGGAAGATTGTCAAGTACCCCTCCATCTACATATATTTTATCACCCATTCTTACAGGCGGTAAAATAAAAGGAACACTTGAAGAAGCGAGAAGAGGAGTAAAAAGTTCTCCTTCGGAAAAAAAGTCTACAATGCCGTGGGTCATTTCCGTAGTGGCGACGTAAACGGGAATTTTTAATATGCTGAAATTGTCTTCTGGAAAATAATCTTTAAAAAGTTTTAAAATAAAGTTCGAGCTGAATATTCCGTTTTTTGATAATTTTAATGCTGATCTGGAAAAAAAAGAAGTTTGCTTTACAATTTCCATCATTTCGTCAGGCGTTTTCCCGAATGAGTAAAAAGCTCCTATGATAGAGCCTGCACTGGTTCCCGAAATGATATGGGGTTTAAGATTGTATTCTTCGAGAGCTTTAAGGACGGCAATATGGGCAATTCCACGCATTCCTCCGCCTGAAAGTGTAAGACCGATAACCGGTCGTTTCTCTGGTTTCTTTTTTTTGAACGAGAATAAGCCCATTGAAAAAATTATACCTTACTAATATACAGGATTTTTATATAAACATATGTTTAACTCCAATGCATGTCAGGAACTTATAAAACCAGCTTTTTCGGAAGGTTATGAAGAAGTTCTGTATTGATAATTTCTGCGCAGATTCGAGGTTTTTCCCAATGTCCGTTATGTCCGCAATCCAGGATATAGGATTTTATATTGGTTCTGTCAGGAAGGTTTTTGATTGTGATATCGGTCTTAACAGCGTTGTCATGTTTTCCTGCCAATACTAATATTTTAGCTTCCAGATTTTGCATTACGTGCTTTTTGTCGGTTCTTTCTACCATTCCTTTTACGCAGGCAAGAGCTCCCATATTGTTTGTAGAAAGTGCTGTTTCTAAAGCTATTTCAATTTTTCCTTCCAGAATATCTCTTTCATTGGGATTGAACAGGTTCGGAATTCCTGCTCTTGCGTAATGAGCAAAGGCATCTTTAATGATTCTGTAGCTTTTGATACGCTGTTGTTTTTTCTCTTCATCATCTGCGAAATACGTAGAGAAAAATAAAGTTAAGCTTTTTAGAGAATCAGGATATTTTTCAGCAAAGGCAAGAGATGTATAGCCACCCATAGAGTGTCCTAATAAATGTACTTTTCCAAGGTGTTGATGATCTAATACTTTTTTTACTTCATCAGCCATAAGTTCCATTGTATGAACTTCCCCCAGAATATCGGACTGTCCATGACCCGGAAGATCTATTTTTAACAGCGTGAAGTCTTCAGAAAGATGAGGCTCCATGTCGCTCCAGATAGATAGATTCTCCATAAATCCGTGAAGAAGAACTAATGTTTCTTTTCCGTTTCCTTTTTTTTCAAAGTTCAGCATCATATCAATAATATAAAAGGTTAGATGAATATAATAAGAGAGTTCCGTTGAATTCTATTTTCAAATTTAAACAAAAAAGAAGAACTCTTCATCAGGTAGATTGCTAAAAATAAAAGGTATTAAAAAGGCTGTCTCAATTTTGAAACAGCCTTCTTTCTATTGAACTAACTCTTTATAAATTTTTGCTTCCCATGGCTTGATGTCTGTTACCCCGTAGCGCTCTTTTTTTGCAATAGCCAGATTGTCCAGCATGTCTACAAAGTTTTTGTAGTTAGCTTCATCTGTAGGTTTTACAATCACAGTGAAGTTGGCAGGTACCGGAGCGTTTTTATAAGCCTCTGAAATGATTTTTGAGATTTTTATTCCACTGAAATCAGTTTCTTTAAGATTGGTTGTATTCAAATCTTTTGCATTGCTTTGATGGTAAAAAACACGGTTGTCTTTTCCTAGGATAAAAGTTACCTGGTTTTTATCTCCAATCACATTGGTTGTAGTAGGAATGGGATTAGGGTCTTTTGCGGGTAATCCAAGGTCCATTACATTGGGTTTTGTAAAGTTTGTAGTAAACATAAAGAAGGTTATAAGGAGAAATCCTAAATCAACCATGGGAGTCATGTCTACTCTGATCAGCTTTTTCTTTTGTTTGCCGCCGTGTTTCTCTTGTGCGATTACTTCAGCCATAATTAATATTTTAAATGTTAAACGGTATTTGATGAAAATGGTAAAAATCCGATTGTGATTTTGGAGAATTGATGCAAAGTTTATACCTAAAATTACAAAACATTAATAAAATTATAATTTTATTAAATAATTATCCTTAAATATTGTTAAAATCAGTGCATTAAAAAAGCCTTATCAAAGAATTGATAAGGCTTGATTTATTTTGATGTAAAAATCTATTTGCTTTTTTTGAAGTAATTCACTCCGCACTCTAAGAATTTTTTAAAGTCTTCCTTTGGCATGTATCCTGAAACAGGGGTGTTAATTACTTTTCCGTCAGGAGTTATTAAAACATAATGAGGCTGTGAGTTATTGTTAAAATTAACCTGTTGGAATAAGCTCCATCTGTCCCCGATTGTTTTAACCTTTTTAATCTGCCCTTCTCCAAGATCAATCTTTGTTTTCTGATCCTCAGGAAGCTCTTCCTTGTCATCCACATATAGAGAAGCAAGTACGACATCATTTTGTAGGATTGGTAAAATATCGGGTTCACTCCATACAAACTCTTCCATTTTTCTACAATTTTCACAACCGTAACCTGTAAAGTCAATTAAGATAGGTTTGTTTTCCTTTTTAGCAATCTCTATAGCGTTGAAGAAATCATGCTCAGGATGCATTCCAAGAATACCATCTTTTTCATCATGGAAATAGCTTACATTCAGTGGGGGTAGAATACCGCTTAAAAGCTGAAGTTTTGGACGATCAGACGGAATAAGTCCCTGAACTAAATAAATAACAAAACCGATACCCAATGCTCCCAAGACTTTTCTTGTAATAGAAATTTTTGGTTTCTTATCATCGTGCGGGAACCTGATTAACCCGAATAAATATAAAGCTAATCCTAATGCAATGATGATCCATATTGCAATGAAAAGCTCTCTTTTTAAGAAGAATGTTTTAGATACTAAGTCTGCTTTTGATAAGAATTTTAAAGCCAAAGCAAGTTCTACAAATCCTAAAACTACTTTCACTGTATTCATCCATCCTCCTGATTTTGGAAGACTTTGTAATGCTTGCGGGAATAACGCCAATAAACCAAAGACAATAGCCCAAGCAAGACCAAATCCTGCTAAAGCAAACGTTAGCAGCATAGGAACGTTAGATGAGCCTGTAACCGCGCTTCCTAATAAACTTCCTAAAATAGGACCTGTACAAGAGAATGAAACAATTACCAGCGTTAATGCCATAAAGAAAATTCCGATGATCCCACCAGCTTCCTCAGCTCTTGAAGACTTATTGGCAATGGAGCTTGGTAAAGTAATATCATAATACCCGAAGAAACTTCCGGCAAAGAATATAAAGATAATGAAGAACACAATGTTCAGCCATACACTCGTAGAGATCTCATTGAAAATATTTCCTGCAATCCCGTCAATAATATGGAAAGGAATACTTAATAAAACAAAGATCAAAAGAATAAAGAAACCATAAATAAGCGCATCTCTTTTACCCTTTGCCTTATCCTTGCTTCCTTTAGTAAAGAATGAAACCGTAAGCGGAATCATAGGGAAAACGCATGGTGTAAGTAAAGCAATTAAACCTCCGATGAAACCAAGGAAAAGATAAGTCCAGTAGTTTTCATCTGCCTTTGTCGTCGCTGTTCCGCAATCTGTCAATGGATTCTTGAAGTCCAGTGTTTCTATTTTAAGCTGTTTAGGATCTAATTTTGAGACCTCTGAAATTGTAGCTTCTGTTTTTGCAGGATTTTCAGTAACTGTTTCAATAGTTTTTACAGAATCCTTTGCAGGCTCTGTGGTTTCTTCCGTTGCAGTTTCCTCGGTGGCTCCTTTTGGAGTTACTTTTTGATTAAATTCCAGTGTATTCGGAGCAAGACAAACTCTGTCATCACAAGTCTGATATGTAATTTCAGAAGTGACATCAGCTGGTTTTGTAGGATCTTTTAACTTGAATTTTTGCTTGAATCCCGCGGAGTTAGAGTAATAAACAATAGTTCCGCCGAATGCCTCAGAAAACTCTTCATGCTTTTTTCCAGCCTCAGTAAACTTTCCGATCAGTTCAATATTTTTCCCTGTAACTTTGTATTCCGTTGGAATTCCTGTGTCTTCAGGAAGATCTTTGGAATAAATGTGCCAGCCACTTTCCATGGTAGCATTCAAAACAGCTTCATACTGATTGTTGCCAAGGTCGTTGATGGTGAATTTAAACTTGACAGGGTTTTTTATCTGTGCATTAATCCCTGTTGCTAAAAATAGTAGAATTAATAAAAACCAATTTCTAAATTTCATTTTTCGTTTCATTAAAAATTTTGAGAACACATTCTGTTTTCTCATCCTTTGCGTATCTTCTATCCTGTCTCAGTGGTAGTACTCCAAGTATGGAATTCTCACTGTCAGTCAGTATCCAAATTTTTTGCCTCGCTAAAATAGATAATTTTTCGTCCCTAAAAAATTTAGAAACTTTCTTTTTTCCCGAAAAACCTGTCGGGTAAAACTCATCTCCGTCCTGTTGTTTTCTCAAACGTAGTGGAAAATGGAGTTTCTGAACATCAAAATCCCATTCAAAACCTTTATTGATTCCTTCAATAGCTTCAATTGTATTTTGAATATTGATTTGTACCAGCTTTTCAGGAAAATCAAAACTGTCGATTAATACGATTTCATTTTTGATTTCCGGTTTTTCATTTTTAAGCGTTAAAATCAGTTCATCGCGATTAACAATGAGTTGATACTCTTTAGAGAAAAAAGTACTGTTGTTTTCAGCCTTAAAAATCTTTGGAATTTCTTCTTCCTGATTAAATCCGTATTTTTTTAAAATCTCAAACTTTACGAAATCGCTTTCCTGATCCAGCTTTTCCTTTGATAGAATTTTATAGCCTTTGTTAAATGCAGTAAGGTTATTTTCTATCTGCTGAATCTGTTTTTGAACAAAATCTTTTGTCTGATTAAGATGTGAAGAACTTTTTTTAAAATTTTCCAGAAAATGATCATTGGTTTCCAATAATTTTGGAACAAGTTCATTCCTGATTTTATTCCTGAGGTAATCACTTTTTTTATTGGAAAGATCTTCTCTGAATTCAATATTATTTTCTTTCGCAAACTGATAGATTTCCTGTTTCGAGAAATGTAAAAGAGGGCGGAGTATGTTATTGTCATTAGCAGGAATTCCGCTCAATCCGTTGATTCCGGCTGCCTTTGATAGGTTGATGATAAATGTTTCCAACTGATCATTCAGGTGATGAGCTGTAACCAAATATTTCAAATTTTCTTTTTCCTGTACTTCTTTGAAAAATTTATACCTAAGTTCCCTTGCCCAAAGCTGAATAGAGTGATCCGGCTTTTTGTCTTTTTCCGATACTTCATACAAATGGAACTTTATATGATTTTTCTCACAAAAGTCCTGAACCACTTTTTGATCAAAATCCGAATCTTCACCACGAAGTTTGTAATTTATATGAGCAACCTGAAATCCGGCTTCTGAATTTTTAATAGTATCTCTGAAATCCTGAAATAATGAGGCTAGAACCATTGAATCGGCTCCTCCACTTACAGCAAGAAGATACGTATGATTTTCCGGCTGATGAACAAGATTTTCTAATTGATTTTTTAAGCTTGATTTTTCCAACATATCTGTTGAGAATTTCTTTTATGCAAAGATAACCGATATAATTCAATTGAATTTCCCTAACTTTGAGTAGTCTAAAAATGATTACTTATGAAGATTTTAAAAATTTTAGCGGTTTCGGCAATGGCGCTGGGAATGACATCTTGTGTGAGCAAGAAGCAGTATGATGCCCTGAGCACAAACTACAAGCAGTGTATTGAAAATATCGGAGAAAGACAAAGAGAAATTCAGGATTTGAAATCTCAGAATTCTGCATTGACAGGTGAAAATACTTTATTGAAAAGTCAACATGATGCTCTAAAATCATCACTTGATGCCTGTCTTTCCAACACAGGAAAAAGTTCTGCTAACATTGATAAACTTGTAGGAGAAATCAACGCTTCTAATTCTTATATCAAGCAATTGATCTCTAGCAATGCTAAAAATGACAGCTTGAACCTTGCTTTGTCTAACAAGCTTAAGAGATCTTTGGATAATGTATCGGATGAAGATGTACAAGTGAAAGTATTGAAAGGAGTAGTGATGATCTCCCTTTCTGATAAAATGCTATATAAAACAGGAGATTATAATATTTTACCGGCGGCTCAGGAAGTGTTAGGTAAAGTTGCTAAAGTGATCAATGATTACGATAAATATTCTGTATTAATTGAAGGTAATACGGATAATGCTCCATTGAATTCAGTGAACTTACCGAGAGACAACTGGGATCTTTCAGCATTGAGAGGTACTTCTGTTGCTAAAGTTCTTCAGACACAGTTTGGGGTAGATCCGGCAAGAATTACAGCAGGTGGACGTTCTGAATATAATCCTAAGGCTACTAATATGAGTGTATCCGGTAGAGGAGAAAACAGAAGAACAGAAATTATCATTATGCCTAAGCTGGATGAGTTTATGAAGTTAATGGATATTGCTCCGGCAAAGAAATAATTGCTAAACAATACATAAAATAAATCCCGAAGAAATTCGGGATTTATTTTTTTAATCAAATTAATTCTTCTTTTTTTAAAAGTGAAATAATTCGTTGCAAAAATGAATTGGATATTTCAGTCTTGGGTTTTTTTGCAGAAGATCGCGTTCTATCTTTCGATAAGACGCCTTTTTGATTCTCATGGTTAATTGGTTTTTCTCCTGCAATCATTTTGTTTCTCTTAGTGTTTTTACCCTTCTGATGTCTTTGCAAATTTAGAACTAATACCACACAAAAGGTATCCGTATTTTCACGGTATTTCATATGAGGTTTTCCCCATTTATAAATTGATTTTTCTTTTTTACGCTTATAATTTTTCTTTTTAAAGTAATCTGATTGATAAATTATTACGTATATTTAATTCTCCATAAAAGGAAATAAATAAGAGAGGTCTCCGAAAATCTTATAGAGTAGGAAAACAAATCAAAATTATTACTATGAAAAATTTAACGAAACTTTCAAGAGGACAAATGAAAAAAGTACAGGGAGCTTCTTTAGACTGCAATCCTCAGATTATTTGCCAAAGAACAAGTGATTGCTGCCCAGGATGGGTATGTGGTACAAAAGGAGAATATTGCATCGCTTATTAATTTCTTTTTCTACACAAGTAGATTTTCTTAAGAGAGGAATTCATTTTTCTCTCTTTTTTTGTAAAATAAGGATGAAGATATGGTGATTAAAAGAAGTTTAAAATGCGTAAATTTGTTTAAATAAAAAAAGATATGAGTTTTTTTGAAGAAAAGAATCCCGAAATGGATAGATATTTGGAGGCACACGCTTCCTCAGAATCTGAAATTCTGAAAAAACTGAGAAGAGAAACCTATCAGAAAACAACACAGCCCCATATGATCTCCGGATATCAGCAGGGAAGACTCTTAACAATCATTTCTCAAATGGTGCAGCCTAAAAATGTCCTTGAAATAGGTACTTTTACAGGATATGCTACCTTATGTCTTGCTTCTGGATTGGCAAAGGATGGAAAAATTACAACTTTAGATGTTAACGAAGATCTTGCTTATCTACCTAAAAAATACTTTGAATCCAGTGAATATGCTGATCAGATAGATTTCAGGCTTCAGGATGCAAAGGAATATTTACAAGAGACTGATGAGGTTTTTGATTTGATTTTTGTAGATGCTGATAAGGAAAATTACGCTGAGTATTTCAGGCTGATAAAACCACATACAAAATCAGGAACGGTCGTAATGTTTGATAATGTATTGTGGTATGGAAAAGTACTGGAAGAAAATCCTAAGTTGAAATCTACCCAATCTATTCAGGAATTGAATGATTTAGCAGCAAAAGACGACGATTTTGAAAATCTTATTCTACCTTTGCGGGATGGAGTAAATTTTCTGAGAAGAAAATAATTAAAGATTAAAAGATTTGGGAATTATATTATACTGTGATTTCCAAATTTTTTAATTTCCTAATTTCTAAATAAATAAAATGAATAAAGGAATTTGTAATGTTACAGTAGCACCGGTTCGCGCAGAAGCTTCTGACAGGGCAGAAATTGTTACTGAGATATTGTTTGGAGAAAGTGCAGATATTGTAGAGGTTAATAAAAACTGGACTAAGATAAAAATGCATTATGACGGCTATGAAGGATGGATGGATACCAAACAGCTTAAGCCTGTAACAGATGAAGAACTTGCCAACAGAAAAGTGACTGTTGTTACGGAAGATTTTTCCTCAGTCTTAACGAAGGACGGAAAAACATTGCTTTCCATGGGTTCTGAAGTGGAATTTCCTGTAGTAGCATCAAGAAGAAGCCATGATGTAAGAGAAAGTATAGCGCTTGCGGCAAAAGAATTCCTTAATGTCCCTTATTTATGGGGTGGTAAAAGTTTTTTTGCTGTAGACTGCTCCGGATTTACTCAGCTGGTATATAAAATTCATAACGTTAAGTTACCCAGAGATGCTTCACAGCAAGCTGAAATAGGGGAGGCACTTACCTTTGTGGAAGAAACTCAGCCGGGTGATCTTGCATTCTTTGAAAATGCTGAAGGAAAAATTACTCATGTAGGAATTATGCTGGATAATCAGAAGATCATTCATGCATCAGGTAAAGTGAGAATTGATACTTTAGACTCCACCGGAATCTTTAATCAGGAAATGAACAAGCATACTCATAAATTAAGAGTCCTTAAAAAGGTTATTTAAATTATGAAAACTTCCGGCTTATTATTAATTGTAAATACCCTATTGCTTATTAGCATGTGGATTTTTACAGGAATTAAGTATGCCGGATTACCAGAAATGATTCCTACTCATTTCGACTTTCAGGGGAACGTAGACGGAGAATCCGGAAGATCAACAATATGGCTTTTACCTTGTATTGCTACTTTTGTACATCTTCTGTTTATAGGAGCAACCAGAAATCCTAATTCCCCATTATTACATATTCCTGACGGCTTTCGCCGTTCGAAATTCCATAAGTTGTATCTCTTTTCTTTACAACTTCCTGTAATGATCCTGTTTTTGGATATTATTGTTGAAAGTATCCGTGTTGCAGAAGGGAAGCAAAAAGAGCTTAGTGATGCCGTTTTTTTTATTCTGGGACTAATGTTTGCTGTGATTGGAATAGGTCTCGTAAAATCCATTCGTGAAAGTTCCCGAAAATCTAATGATTAAAGCAGTCAAAAATTGAACTTACTATATAATATATTTATCAGTCTTCTCATTTTTGGGATGAAGGTGTTTTCATTATTTAATGATAAAACTAAAAAAGGCGTCGAAGGAAGGAAGCAATCTCTGAATAAAGTAAAGTCTGCGTTTTCAAAAACGGATAAGGTTATTTGGATGCATGCTGCCAGTTTAGGAGAATATGAGCAAGGTCTTCCTGTTTTAGAAAGGCTTAAAGAAAGATTTTCTGATCATAAAATTTTAGTGACATTCTTTTCTCCGTCAGGATACGAAAATGTTGTTAAAAAGAAGCATATTGCCGATGTAATCTGTTATCTTCCTTTTGATAAAAAGACTGATGTAAAAGAATTTGTGTCACAGTTTGATGTTAAACTATATTTTACGGTAAAGTATGATTATTGGTATAATTTACTCACAGAGCTTAAGAATAAAGATGTGAAAATCTATGTGATTTCAGCTTTATTTTACGAAAGTCAGTCATTTTTTACTTCTTATGGGAAATGGTTTGTAAAGCAACTACAGAAAAATGTAGACTGGTTTTTTCATCAGACACAGTTTTCTCTTGCATTAGCAAAAAGTGTAGGGCTGGTAAAGTCTTCTGTAACGGGAGATACAAGATTTGACAGAGTAAAACAGCTGCAGATTCGTGATAATCATGTAGTGTTTATTTCAGATTTTATTAACGGACACAAAGCCGTAGTTTTTGGAAGTTCATGGCAGGCTGAAGAGAAGATTGCAGAGATGGTTTCCCAAAAGAATAATGCTGCTAAAATAATTATAGCTCCTCACGATCTTAAAAGAGTGGAACATCTTAAAAATATATTTCCTGATGCATTATTATATAGTGAATTGAAACATTTATCGTCATCAGTTTTAAATTCTCAAGTTCTGATCATAGATAGCATAGGATTGCTTTCAAAGCTGTATTCTTACGCAGATATTGCGGTAGTAGGAGGCGGGTTTCATAATGCAGGACTTCACAATATTCTGGAAGCAGCTACGTTTGGAGTTCCGGTAATTTTTGGAAACCACTATAAAAAGAACCCTGAAGCAGATGATCTTATTGCCGGGAATGGTGGTAAATCCTTTGGAGATGAACATGAGGCAGCAGAATTTGTCTTATTTCTGACAAATGAAGATAATGAAGAAGAGCTTATCACAATGTCTCAGAATGCTAAGAGTTTCATTGATGAAAAGCCCAATTCTACAGAAATGATTTTACAGAAAATATTATCTTAAAAATCCCTGGCTTTTTATCTCCTTCATCGTCTGTTCAATATTCTCAGGAATGTTGTCACACTCAAGCCAATTAATGTCCAATCCATTATTGATACAAAGTTTTTGGAGATAATTGTTCTCAGAAATTTTGTTTTGAGTTTCTCGGAATAGCTAATCAATTTCCATCCAGTAATCTTCATCCAGTTTCTTTATTAAAATCAAGGATTTAAAGATCTTATTGATCATATAAAGGTAAAGTTTATAAACGTTATCAAACCTCTGTCTGCTCAGCTCATTATTATAATCTAAAATCTTGTTGATCATCAGAATATTCAGAGAAACCTCCCCAAATTTATCTGTAGTAATTTTTACATGTTCCGTAATCTCGGCACTTATTTTTCGGACTATGGTAAGGAAATATTTTGCATTTCCGATATATTTGGATGCTAAAAGAATTTTCTCTTCTACATTTTCTTCCATTGCATTTCTCTTATCATCGGTAGTTTCCGGGTCAATAAGTTCGAAATACAGTTTCTTGGAAAGTAATTTATCCTTTCTCAAAAGTCTGAAGATCAGTTTATCCTTTTCAGTACTTGAAAAAGCACTCAGCGCTGCTTTAAACTCTTTTGAATACTCCATTAATTGAAAATTTTTGAATATTTAAGAAATCCGTTCAATGCCCAATTGGCGGTGTAGTACAGAGATTTTAATGTAGAGAATCCCATAAAATCCTTATAGACCAGATATTGATCTTTAATGATGTTTTTCTTTTTTCTGGAAACGCTGTTTTCACGCATTCTATACTTTGCCATTGTTTTATTAATAGGCATTCCTTCCGGAATTACTTTTAATAGGTTCAACCACATTACATGATCTTCACGTTTACTTTTTACAGGGAATAAAAACTTTCCGACCCTTTTTGTATCATACATTGTGGAAACAGGTGCCAGACGGCAGGTTTTCAACAGATTGGAAAAGGTTACAACTTTATCCGCAAGAAAATCCTTTAGAATAGGTTGAAGCTGTTCATTACATCTTGAGTAATTACAATAGACAAGCTCAGCATGATGCTCCTCCATATAACCGGTCATTGTTTCAATATACTCAGGATGCCAATAATCATCGGAATCTAAGAAGGCTATATATCTTCCCTGAGCTCTTTCAAGGCTTTTGTTTCTGGCATTTCCTGCACCTCCGTTTTTCTCAAGAATCTGAAGTTTTATCCGTGGATCATTATATTTTTTGATGATTTCGACTGTATTATCCTTGGAAAGATCATCAGTAATCAGCCATTCCCAGTTTTCATAGGTTTGGTTCAGGACAGAGGCTATCGTTTCTTCGATAAATTCTGCAGAATTATAACAAGGGGTGATGATGGAAACAAGGTCTTTCATTCGTGCTTTAAAATATATTTAAAATTATAAAAATCTTTTTTCATAAAGATGCCATGAAGCAATTCCTACACCAATTACCACAAACATACATACCAATCCCATGAGGAAAGGGTTGTAATTGGCAAAAAGCCCCAATGTAGCAAATACTCTGATAATAGGGAAATGGAATATATAAATTCCGTAGGTGAAGTCTCCGTATTTACCAAAATTATTCAGAAACTTAAATGAATAAGCAATATACAGAACGATAATGCTGATCATCATAGGTGAGAATAGTTTGATCTTTATAATAAGATCCAGCCATACCGTAATAATAGCAATAATAAAAAGAATATTTTTATGCTTAATAAATTTATCAAAATTAAAATACAGAAGCATTCCTCCAATGAAATAACATAGAGAACCAGGTAGCTGTCTTGAAATGGATGCCTTTCCTGTCATTTCAAAATAATTAAGAAAAACCAATGAGAGGAAGTATAACACAATCAAACTGATATTTCTATACTTGTTATTTTTTCTAAATAATAAAAACATTAACGGGACTGCCATGTAGAAACACATTTCTATTTTTAATGTCCATAAAGCACCGTTTACAGCCTGATTTCCAAATACTCCTGGCAGCCAGGGTGCTTTGAAATTTAAGAATAATGAATTCCAGAAAAGATATTTATAAACCTGCGCGTTACTAAAATATTCTGAAAAAGAAAGAGAGCTGACCAAACTCAGCAGAGTGGCGCACAGAAAAACGACAAGCAGGTAAGCAGGAACAATTCTGTTAAATCTTTTTTTTGCATAGCTTTTAAGGCTGGAAGATCTCTCGTAACTTCTGGCGATCAGAAAGCCACTTACCACGAAAAACGAAAAAACGGCAACTTCTACAGGGCTGTGTGTGAGAAAAGTAAGCTGATCTGAACCACTTAGCGCTCCCAAATGTCCAACGAAGACAATGAAAGCGAGGAGAACACGGATGAAGTCAAAATTGTTTTTCGCTATATTTTGCATTTTTTTTCTTTCCTACAAAAATAACTTTTTTAATAAAATATAGTCTATTTGAGCTATTCAATATTTGTTAAATAAAGGCAATATGGGCTCTTACTGTTTTAAAATATATATAAATAAAAGCTGATAAAATAATTTTTCACAAAAAATGGTGATATAAATCAAAAAAATTATAATTTTAGCGCTTGAAAAAATTAATCTATGAAGAAATTAGCACTACTGTTTTCAGGTTTATCATTATTGGTAGCCTCCGGATGCTCTACAAGTAACGATTTTGTCCAAGAAGCTCCACTTATCGGGCTTTGGAAACCGATTAAAGAAGTCGTAACTGTTGTAAAAGTAGATGAACAACCGGTTTCGGATGTGATTACTTATACAGATTGTCAGATGATGTCCAGATGGTGGTTTAGTAATGAGACTACGGGAAAAAGAATAGATGTAAAAGACCCTGCTGTGCCTGGTCCTTGCGATATTCAGCCAGATAGTAATTTTACTTACTCTTATGATAAAGGCAGTAAAGCGGTAGTGATGAAAGTTCAGGGAACTGTAGAGCCTGTAAGTGCAAAAGTTGTTTCATTGGATGAAGTAACTCTCAATTTAGCGATCAGAGAAGAAACCCAGGATCCGACTGTATTCAAAACAAGAACCTATACTTTTAAAAGAGTAAATCCTCAACAATAATAAGTGTACTTCAAGATATTAAAACAGGTCTCATCTTCGGGTGAGACTTTTTTGTTTGAGTGGTAGATTACAATTCATCATAAATTAAATTTTTATTTCTTTTAAAATCATTAATTTTGTGAATCTTGTTAAAAGAAAAACAATCAAATATTTAAAGTCTAACATATAATATATATATCAAGTGTTTTACGATCATCAGCAGATAGAAAAAAAGTGGCAGAAATACTGGGAGGAAAATCAAACATATAAAACCTCCAATAACACAGATAAACCAAAATTTTATGTACTCGATATGTTCCCGTACCCATCAGGTGCCGGGC
Organism: Chryseobacterium sp. CS2K3; assembly: GCF_059515185.1. NCBI lineage: Bacteria > Pseudomonadati > Bacteroidota > Flavobacteriia > Flavobacteriales > Weeksellaceae > Chryseobacterium > Chryseobacterium sp. CS2K3. Next base: position 106,407 of record NZ_JCAKRW010000006.1, read on the forward strand.
TTCACGTAGGGCATCCACTGGGATACATTGCGTCAGACATCTATGCGAGATATAAAAGACATCAAGGGTTTAATGTGCTCCACCCGGTAGGGTACGATAGCTTCGGGCTTCCTGCTGAACAGTATGCGATCCAAACAGGACAGCATCCGGCAATCACTACAGAACAAAACATCAACAGATACGAAGAGCAGTTAAGAAAAATCGGTTTCTCTTTCGATTGGAGCAGAGAGCTGAGAACTTCTGATGCTTCTTATTATAAATGGACACAATGGATCTTTATTGAGTTATATCATTCTTGGTATAATAAAAATACAGATAAGGCTGAATCTATTGAAACTTTGATCAAACATTTTGAAGAAAAAGGAACAGAAGGATTAAATGCCAACCAAAACGACGAACTAAACTTTACAGCAGAGGAATGGGCAAATGCTTCAGATCTTGATAAGGAAGACATTCTTTTAAATTATCGTTTAGCTTACAGAGCTGAAACTACAGTGAACTGGTGCCCGGCACTAGGAACCGTTTTGGCAAATGATGAGGTAAAAGACGGAAAATCTGAAAGAGGAGGATTCCCTGTATTCCAAAAGAAAATGATGCAGTGGAGTATGAGAATTTCTGCATATTCTGAAAGATTATTACAAGGTCTTTCTAAATTAGACTGGCCACAGCCTTTGAAAGACTCTCAGGAATACTGGATCGGAAAATCTCAGGGAGCACAGGTTCAGTTTCAGGTAGAAGGTCATGACGAAATCGTTGAAGTATTTACAACAAGACCTGATACAATCTTTGGAGCAACATTTATGGTATTGGCTCCTGAAAACCCATTAGTGGAAACCATTACTACAGAAGCTCAAAAAGCAGAAGTAGATACTTATATTGAAGAAACTTCCAAGAAGTCTGAAAGAGACAGAATGTCTGACGTGAAAAACGTGAGCGGAGCTTTCACAGGAAGCTATGCGATTAATCCTTTCAGTGGAGAAAAAATGCCAATCTATATTTCAGATTATGTATTAATGGGCTACGGAACAGGAGCTGTAATGGCTGTTCCTGCACATGACGAACGTGATCACAGATTTGCAAAGAAATTTAATTTAGAAATTAAAAAAGTTGTAGATACAGAAGAAGACGTTCAGGAAAAATCTTTTGATTCCAAAGACTCAGTTTGTGTAAACTCTGATTTCTTAAACGGATTAAATTATAATGATGCAAAATCAAAAATAATTGCAGAGATTGAAACGAAAGGTATCGGTCACGGAACTACGAACTATAGACAACGTGATGCAATTTTCTCAAGACAACGTTATTGGGGAGAACCCGTTCCTATATATTATAAGGAAGGAATGCCATATACATTACCTGTTTCAGCTTTACCATTAGAACTTCCTGAAGTTGAAAAATATTTGCCTACAGAAGACGGAGATCCACCATTAGGAAATGCAAAGACATTTGCTTGGGATGAGGTCAACCAGAAAGTGGTAGCTACAGATTTAATTGATGATCAAACAATATTCCCGCTGGAATTATCTACAATGCCGGGCTGGGCAGGAAGCTCATGGTATTTCCTTAGATATATGGATTCTCATAATGACGGAGAATTCTGTGCAAAAGATCTTTCAGATTATTGGGGACAGGTAGATTTATATATTGGAGGTAGCGAGCATGCAACCGGACATTTATTATATTCACGTTTCTGGAATATGTTCCTAAAAGACAGAGGATATATCAATCACGATGAGCCATTCCAAAAATTGATCAACCAAGGGATGATCTTAGGAATGAGTGCTTTTGTTTACAGAATTGATGGAACCAATCAATATGTATCAAAAAATCTTGCCGGTGAATATCAGACTCAGCAGATTCACGTAGACGTATCCTTATTAAAAGGAACATCTGATGAATTGGATACTGAAGCATTCAAAGCGTGGAGACCAGATTATGCAGATGCAGAATTTATTTTAGAAGACGGAAAATATATCACAGACCGTGAGGTAGAAAAAATGTCCAAGTCTAAATATAATGTAGTAAACCCTGATGATATCTGTGATGAATATGGAGCAGATGGCTTAAGACTATATGAAATGTTCTTAGGACCATTAGAGCAATCCAAGCCTTGGAACACACAAGGTCTGAGTGGAGTATATGGTTTCCTTAAAAAATTCTGGAACCTTTATTTTAATGGAGATCTATTTGAAGTTTCTGAAGAAGAACCTACAAAAGCAGAATACAAAGTTTTACATACCTTAATAAAGAAAGTCGTTTACGATATTGAAAACTTCTCTTTCAATACTTCAGTATCATCATTTATGATTGCTGTAAACGAACTTCAAAAATTAAAATGTAACAAGCGCAATATTTTAGAACCGTTAGCCGTTATCATTTCTCCATATGCACCTCACATCTGTGAAGAACTGTGGAGTTTATTAGGTCACGATACATCTATTGAATTTGAGAAATTCCCGGTGTTGAATGAAGAATATTTAGTGGAAGACGAAATTGAATATCCGGTAAGCGTAAATGGTAAAATGAAGTTCAAAATTTCGCTTTCGGCTCAATTATCTGCTAAGGAGGTGGAAGATTTGGTGATTTCTAATGAGAAAATGCAACAGATTTTGGAGGGTAAAACCCCTAAAAAAATCATTGTAGTCCCTCACCGTATTGTGAATATCGTAATTTAAAAAAAAATTAACATTGGGAAATTAAAAAAAATGGAGGTCTTATTTTTTTGATTTTTTAACTCAAATGTTAAATTTGAAAAAAATAAATAAAATATTTGCGAATAATTATAATATCAAAATCGTATTAAATTTTCTTTATTAAAAAAAAGCAAAATGTTTAATTCAGACTCTTGCATTTTAATTAATTTTGCCTTTAATTTACACCCTGTAAAATTTTAAAACAATATAATTTAGTTAAATATGGAAATGAATGTTTCAAAAAATGATGAGCAAGTAGTTGCTAGAAAGGCAGGAGGTTTAAATCCAGCTGTTATTATTCCTATTCTATTTGCTATAGGAGTATGTATTTATTTATTCGTTCTTGGTAGCCCAGGAAACTTTAAAGACGCAGACAAATTAGGAAGCGGATCTGTAGCTTTTTCAAGTATTGAAGGTAAAGACATTCACCCAGAGTCGTTTTTAGGTATTATCTACAAAGGAGGGGTTATCGTACCAATCTTGATTACTTTCATGATTACTGTAATCGTTTTCTCTTTTGAAAGATATTTCGTTTTAGGTAAAGCTGCTGGAAAAGGAAACTTAGACAACTTCGTTGTACAAGTAAGAAGCTTACTAAACCAAAACAAAATTGACGAAGCTATCGAAGAGTGTGACAGACAACAAGGTTCTGTAGGTAACGTAGTAAAAGAAGGTCTTACTACTTACAAAGCACTTTCTCACGATACTACTTTAAATAAAGAGCAAAAAATGGTAGCGCTTAACAAAGCTATCGAAGAAGCTACAACTCTTGAGATGCCAATGCTTGAGAAAAACATGATGATCCTTTCTACTTTAGGTACAGTTGCAACGTTAGTAGCACTACTTGGAACGGTAATCGGGATGATCAAGGCGTTCTTCGCATTAGGTTCAGGAGGTGGTACTCCAGATGCTGCTGCTCTATCTACAGGTATCTCTGAAGCCTTGATCAACACGGCATTAGGTATTGGTACTTCAGCTATCGCTATTATCCTTTATAACTTCTTTACTTCTAAAATTGATGGATTAACTTACAAGATCGACGAGATCTCTATGAGTATCCAACAATCTTTCGCTGAATTCAACTAAGAATTAGCAAGAAATTTGCATTAGCAATTAAAAGAAGTTTAATTAAAAATATTTTATAATAATGGCGAGAGTCAAACCAAAAAGACATGGAGTAATTACGGACATGACTGCAATGTGTGACGTTGCGTTCCTACTCCTTACGTTCTTTATCTTGACCACTCAGTTTAAAAAACCTGACGTGGAGCAGATCAAACCGCCATCTTCAATTTCGGAAAAATTGCTTCCTGATGCTAGTTTAATGACTATCAATGCTACTCCGGACGGAAAATTCTATTTCCAACCAGTAGAAAATGCATCAGAAAGAGTTGCTCTTTTGGAAAAAATGGGACAAAAGTATGGTATTACTTTTGACAACAACCAAAAAGCTGCTTTCCAGAAAGTTCAGGCAATTGGAGTTCCAATGAACCAGCTAAAAGGTTACTTGGATATGTCTGGAGATGAGCAGAAAAATTATAAGAGTCCTACAGGTATTCCTATGGACAGTACAAATAAGCAATTAATTGATTGGGTAAAAGAAAGTTTGAGCGTTAACCCTGACTACAAGTTAGCTATTAAAGGTGACGTTACTACTCAGTACCCTAAAGTTAAAAGCCTGTTTGAAGGTTTAAGAGATATTGATTTTCTTAAATTTTGGTTGATTACATCACAAGAAGGTAAACCTAACGAATAATATCGATAGAAATGGCAGAAGTACAAGTACAAGAAAAAGGCGGCAAAGGCGGCAAGGTCCGTTCCAAGAAGCAGAGTACCAGAGTCGATATGACTCCGATGGTGGACTTAGGTTTCCTATTGATTACCTTCTTTATGTTCACAACTACATTCAGTAAACCGAATGTTATGGATTTGGGTCTTCCGGCTAAACCGAAAGATGAAAAACAAAAACCACCTCCAACAGAAATTAAACTTTCGAACTCAATTTCTATCTTATTAGGAAAAGACAATAGAGTTTTCTGGCACCAGCAGGATGCAACATCCTTGAATGACCAGACTCTAATGGAAACTACGCTTGATAGAGAAGGAATCAGAAAAGTAATTCAGCAGGCAAAATCTAGAGCTGCAGATCAAAGTAAATTTACTGTGATCATTAAGCCAACTGATGATGCTGTATATAAGAACTTTGTAGATATTCTTGATGAAATGGCAATTACTAAGAGTGAGCAGTACGGTGTTACTGATATCAAGCCTTGGGAAAAAGCTGTTTATGATAAGAAAGTAGGTGGTGCTGCTGCACCGGCTGCAACAAAGTAATTTAACCATAAAATTGTTATACTAATCTATGGCAGATGAAAATGTATACGGTCAGAAGCTTTCTTTAGACGAGATCGTATTTGAAAATAGAAACAAGGAATATGGTGCCTATGATCTTAGACATCAGTATCCGAGACTTTTAACAAAGTCTTTTATCATCGGAACAGCTTTATTCCTTTTGGCAGCTTTGTCTCCGTTCATCTATCTTACGATTAAGAATCTTACAGCTCCGCCTAAGCAAGAAGTAAAGGCAGATCTAGTAGATATTATCGAAGAAGATCCGATTATCGAGCAGCCTAAAGAGGAAGAACCACCTCCACCACCTCCACCACCAAAAGAAGAGGAGAAAATTGAGGTGATTCAGAACGTAGTTCCTGAGCCTGTAAAAGCTCCGAAAATTGAAACTCCACCACCACCGATCTCTAAGCAGTTGGAAACTACAACTGGTTTACAGAATCAGGAGGGGGTAAAGGCACCAGCTTATACGCCACCGCCACCGCCACCATCTACAGGTACTAAAGCTAGTACAGTAGAAGTGAAAGCGAATAACCCTAACGAAATCTATAAAGATGTAGACCAATCTGCAGAATATCCTGGAGGTATGGGAGCATTAAGAAAATTCTTAGGTGATAACTTCGATACTTCCTTAATGGAAGGAGGTGAAGGTACTCTTAAAGCTAAGCTTAAGTTCGTTGTAGAAAAAGACGGAACTGTTTCAAACGTTACTATTGAAGAAAAATCTCCAAATGGCGACTTTAACAGTGAAGCAATGCGTGTAGTTAAGAAACTTAAAAAGTGGACTCCTGCTAAGAGAAATGGAGAAAGCGTAAGATCTTATTATAGCGTACCATTTACTATGAACTTTGAATAAGACTTATTTATTCAAATTATAAATAAAAAGAGAAGCAGTTATGCTTCTCTTTTTTATTTTTTTTGGTATTTTTGTTACATGATGTTCAATTGGTTATCCCTCGTTACGGGATTGTTTTATATCGTTTTAGGAATTGTAGTGATTATCTATAAATTTTTCTTTACCATTTTGGAACCAGGTGTTGCTTATGCAATGGGGGGACTTTTGATTGTATATGGTATTTTTAGAATCTATAGAGCAGTTGCTAAAATCAAAAAATCGAAAGATGAAGAATAGTTTTAAAATTGCACTTGTCTTTATGATCAGTATTATACTGACAAGCTGTAAAAAAGAAGAAAAAACACCTTCTTATTACAAAGGAGATCTAACGATTTTTACTGACGAATCTTTTCAAAGTGTTACAGAAGCACTTGCAGATGGTTATATGATTAACTATCCTGAAACACGTATTAAAGTAGAAACTAAGAAAGAAGACTTAGGACTTCTTGATCTTTTGAAAGGAAATGCGAAGGTTATTGTGATGTCCAGAAACCTTAATCCTGAGGAAATCAAAACTTACGAAGAAAGAACTGACTTAAAGTTTCTTCCTGCTAAATTTGCTGCAGATGCTGTAGTTTTTGTAGTCCCGAAAGATTCTCCAAAGGAAAGTATTACGATGGAAGAGATTAATGATGGACTTTTATCCGATAAGAAAGAATTTATTTTTGATGGAACAAACTCAAGTAATCTGAACTTCGTCGCTGAAAAATTAAAAAAACAACCGAAAGATCTTAAATTTTCCATTATTCCGGGAAATCAGAAGATTGTAGAGGAATTAGGGAAATATCCCGATAAAATAGGAGTAATAGGACTTAATACATTCAGTCGTCCCTACGATAAAAATTCTGAAAAGCTTAGAGATATGGTAAAGATTCTTCCTGTAATCAATAAGGGAAAATCATACAATGCCGACTTTGAATCGCTTCGCAGCATGGAATACCCTTTTACAAGAGTGCTTTATTTCCTTATCAATGAAGGGAATTTCAATATTGCTAATGGATTTATCCGATTCTCATGTACTCACTTAGGACAAAAAATTGTTCAAAAAGAAGGGCTGCAACCTTATAATATCTACAAGAGAGAAGTGCAGATGCGTTAAAAATTATTAAACTCACAATTTATCTCCACTAAAATTAATATTTTGGTCTGAAAATTGTGTAGAATATAACTCAATTATTAGAAAATATAAAATGAAAGATATAATGAATATGAATGTAAAGAAGATTGCTTTTGGAGCAGCTGTGGTATTTTTTACCGGTTTCGCCTCTGCACAGACATTGCAGGATGGTATTAACAGTATAGACAGTGATAAATTTGCTCAGGCAAAGACCAATTTCACTGATATGATCGCTAAAGAGCCTACTGCTGAAAACTACTTCTATTTAGGAAATACTTTCTTAAAGCAAGGAGAGCCTGATTATGCTAAAGCTACTGAAAACTTTAATAAAGGTTTAGCTGCAGACGGGAAAAGCTATCTTAATAAAATTGGTTTGGCTACTGTAAAACTAGGTAAAGGTGATAAAAACGCTGTTGCTGAAATTCAAAAAGTAGTGACTGATTCAAAAGAAAAAGATGCTGAAGTATTGTTCAGAGCTGCTGAAGCTTTGACTTTATTTGAAAAAAACAGCTCACCTGACTTAGCTATCCAGTTCTTAACAAAAGCAATTGAAAAAGCTGAGAAAAAAGGAGTTCCTGCACATTACTATTATACATTAGGAGATGCTTACAGATTAAAAAGAGCTCCGGGAGAGGCAATGTCTGCTTATGACAAAGCATTACCTGTAGCTAAAAATAAAGCTTCAGTTTATACAAGAATGGCTACATTATGGATGGCTGCTCAGGTATGGCAAAAAGCTAAAGAAAGTGTAGATAAAGCGATTGCAGTAGACCCTACATATGCACCAGCATATAAAGCATTAGCAGGTTATGATATCAGATATCAGCAAAATGCTAAGGCTACACAAGACCTTATCAACTATACAAAATATGCAGATGAGGATCCATATACTCAATTAGAAATTGCAAAATTATATTTCACAAATGAAGATTATGCAAACTCTAAAACTGTATTAGATAAGATTTTTGACAAAATTGATGACCCTATTAAGTTCAAATTAAGAGCTTACCAGGCATATGCAGACAAAAATTATACTGATGCAAAGCAGAACATGGATACTTTCGTTTCTCAGGCTGAGAAAACAAGAATACAGCCGGCTGATCAAGGTCTACAAGGACTTATTGCTGCTGGATTAGCTAAAGATGAAAAAGATGCTGCTAAGAAGTCTGCTTTAACTACTGAATCTCAACAAAAGATCGCTATTGCTAAAGCTGCAAAAGACGAAACTATGAAGTGGGATCTTGAATTAGCTAACATTGCAGGAGGTGGTGGAGCTTCTCAATCAGAAGCTGATAAAGGACCTACTAACCCTGCTATTGAAGCATTGAAGAAACAAGTTGCTGCTAACAGCCAGGATTCTGATGCCTTATTTAAATTAGCTACAGCTTATCAAGATGCTAAAAACTGGAATGGAGCAATTCTTACATGGCAAAAAATGTCTGCTCTTCTTCCTGATTGGGCACCAGCTTATTATAGCCAAGGATATTCTTATCAACAGGCAGGAAATAATGAAGCAGCTAAATTAGCTTACGAAAAATTCATTAGTACTGTAAAACCTGCTGATCAGGAAGCAAACAAACAGACTTTAGCATATGCTTACTTTGCAGTAGCTTATATGAGCAAAGATTCTGATTTGGCAAAAGCAAAAGATTATGTTGCAAAATCTTTACAGTTAGATCCTACATACCAGGATGCTGTAAAATTAAATGCAGAAATCAACAAATAATTTAAAATTTAAATTATAAATATTAAAACTTCCCATTCGTAATGTTTGGGAAGTTTTTATTTTAAACCTTATATTTGATTATATGAAAACTGATATACTTGCTTTTGGAGCGCATCCTGACGATGTAGAATTAGGATGTGGAGGAACTATTGCTAAAATGGTTTCAGAAGGAAAAAAATGTGTAGTGGTAGATCTTACCCGAGGAGAGCTGGGAACGAGAGGTACGGATGAAACAAGAAAAGCAGAAGCGGCTGATGCTGCAAAGATTCTTGGGCTTGCAGCAAGAGAGAACCTGGGAATGAAAGATGGCTTTCTTGTCAATTCTGAAGAATACCAAATGAGGATCGTAAAAATGATTCGCAAATACCGCCCGGAAATCGTCTTAGCCAATGCTATTGATGATAGACATCCAGATCATGCAAAAGGAGCGAAATTAGTGTCTGATGCGTGCTTTTTGTCCGGACTGAGAAAAATTGAAACGATTTTGGAAGGAGAGCATCAGGAAGTATGGAGACCCAAGCATATTTTTCATTATATTCAGTGGAAAGATATTAAGCCGGAATTCGTTATTGATATTTCAGAATTTCTCGATAAGAAGATTGCCTCATGTATGGCTTATAAAACTCAATTTTATGATCCGACATCTAAGGAACCTGAGACTCCGATCACGACAAAAGACTTTTATGAGAGCTTAACATACCGTGCTCAGGATTTAGGGCGATTATCGGGAGTGACTTATGCTGAGGGCTTTACGTCAGAAAGATTAATTTCTTTGAAAAATTTTGATGGAATTGTTTGGTAGTTGAGAAAATTGTCCTATATTTGCACTCAGAAAACGGTGATTGTAGCTCAGTTGGTTAGAGCGTCGGATTGTGGTTCCGAAGGTCGTGGGTTCGAGACCCATCATTCACCCAAAGAAAGTACACTTTTTGAAAGTGTACTTTTTTATTTTATTCCAACTCAGGAACAAAATATAAATACGATTCTATATTTTTTCAGAATGTTTTTTACTGCTTTTGATTTGTTTATTCTTTGTTGGTGCTAAAAATGGTAAAGCGTAGTTGAAATTCCGGATGTTTTTGATTGTAAATGTTGGGGGCTAAGCAAAAAAATCTGCATACTTTTTATTGAAGAAACATATTCTTTTAATCGCAAAGAAAGATGATTCAAATGTTTTATTTTAGGAAGCTAAGAAGAGTGACTTAAAATAAGGTGATAAAAACTTTGTGTCAAATTAAATTCCATAAATCGCTAACAATGCGATCCCGGTTTTTGAGATTAATCCAATTTAACTTCACTGTTTTTTATTTCTATCTATTCTTGATATTCATCATAAAACCTCAGTTTGAGCCATTAGCAGTAGAAAATTTCCCTATATTTAACTGCACTAAGTTTAAATATGGAAATAAAAGTCACTGTAAAGCAGTTGGGGAAAAAGTACCCTGTTCTTTCGGAACAAAAAATTGACATCAGATACGATGATCCAAATATTTCATTAGAAAATTTATTAAAGCTAATTGTTCAGCAGCAGGTTGAAATGTTTAATGCAAAATCGTTTGAGCTGGAGGATGAAGATGATACTAAAACCCCGGCGGATAATTATCTGAATATTCTTACAGATACTGGAAAAATAGGTTTCGGGAGTATTTATAATCTGAAAAAGGCTGATGTACAAAAAGCACAGGAAAATGCTATTCAGGCTTTTGAAGATGGAATGTTTGCTGTATTTTATAATGATGAGCAACTTGAAGACCTTACTCAAACAATCGATCTGAATTTACAATATACATTTACCTTTATAAGACTCACTTTTCTGGCAGGGAGTTATTGGTAATCAAACTATACTAACAAACAAAATACATGGAAATCACAAAAAAATTAGAATCGAAAAAACTTGTTAAGAACTATTTTGAAAAACTACGGAAAGATCTTCTAGGTCTGGTCGAAAATGGAGTCTCTACACAGGTCTTTCCAGAGAAGCCTGTACTAAAGAAGGAAGTTGCAGAACTAGCCTTAGTCCTGATGGGGAAAACCAATTATTATCAGGCTATGACATTAGGTTCAAAAGAAGCGGAAAAGTTTAAAGGTCTTATAAAACCTGATATTTGGGAAGATCCGGATTATTATCAATTGCTGGTTTATTATTTTGGTGAGAATGCTGATCTGGTAAAGTATGCTTGGAATCGGATGCCTTATAAAATGTACCAAAGAGGCTATTATCGCCGTTCTTTCAGAGCTCCCCATAACGAAAAGCATATTCAGCTTAATCAGGCTAACCTGATCCGCGAATTACTGCGATTTACAGCCGAAAATTCATATGACCATCAGTATTATATGCTTTCATTGGAGGAACAGATCATTTATGATAATGAGGTTTATAATAACAGTCATCAGTTTTATATTTGGTCTGCAGCCATTGACACCGGGAACACAGGTATTTATCAATTGATTGAAGATATTCTATTCAATAAACATAATGAAGGTAAAGTATCTTTAAATATTATAAAAGCTCTGCTGAATAGTGAGCAGAGACATTGTTGGGAACTGGTAGAAAAACTTTTGCTTGCAGCACAGAGACAGGAAGGGCTAAGGCAAACCATTCTTGAAGCATTAGACGAAACAAGTATTGGAGCGCTGGAATATATGATCAATGTAATTATTGAACATAAGCTAACCCGCTTTTCATCTGTGGTACGTGGAGTTGATACCTGGACAGGATTAGGCTGGGAAGCAGAGAAAGAAACTGTTGTCAAAGGAATTTTATCATTAGCTTCAACTTACTTCAGTCATCCGGAGCAGATTCCCGTGGCAATGAAGAGCAAAAATAATAGTGAGATTTATATGGCGCTTTGGGTACAGGGCGTTTGGGATGTAGATCAAACAGTTCCTTATCTGCATGAGTTATTTGACAAAGGCAATGTGGAGAAAAAGTGTCTGGCTATAAAATTTGCTGCTGAAACTGAAGATCCATATATTCAAATGCCTTTGTATTATAAAGCGATATTGGAAGGTAATGTAGAAGTACTTGCTTTCGCAGGTAGCTATTTATCCACATTATTAGGTGCAAATACTACGACGAAATTTTTCATTAATAATCCTGATTATCCTGATTTCTTTGAAAAGATTCATGAACTTACTCAAAAAATAGATGTCAAGGAAAAGAAATTTGAAGGAAAGATATTTTCGTGGTTGAAGGTTACTTTCAAAAAAAGTGATCTTTATGAATCCATGTTTTATCTGGTAGGAGAGGATAGTAATAAACTTGATATTCTGCTTTCTTATTTTGATCAGTTTGATCTTTCATTGCGTGAATTGTTGACCAGAAATATATTGCGCGAATTTTATTGTTATTCTTTATCCTATGCTGTAGGAAAAAAGAAATTAAAGGTAACTGCATTTCAAAAGGAGTTTGCTTTTAAAATTTTAAAAGACAGAGGAGAGGCATTGATCGCATCGGGGATTAATATTCTGATGCAGGATCCTTTAAATAAGGATGAAATTATGTTTTTCTTTGATCTCTTTAAAAGGAAGGGTGGTGTACTTCGTAAAAAACTTATTGAGCTTGTCATTCAGCAGGAAGATGGTGTCGTTGCACCATTAGTGGAAGAATTGATGGCTAAAGGTGATCTGGAGCAACGCGCAGCTTCTTTGGATATTATGCTTCAGCTTCAAAAAGAGAAAAGAGCAGCCGTTCAGATTACCAATTGGACGAAACAATATGCTGAAAGATCAAAAATAACAGAAAGAGAGCAAGGTTTATTAGATCAGATCAATCCATCCGCAGATGAGATGATTCTTTCTGAAGATAATGGATATGGTTTTTATGACCCTACAGTAATTTCAAAATTTGAATTACCAAAGGTGAAGCCTGATTCGATATATGCTCAAGCAACTAAAAAAGAGAAATATGGGTTTACAAAACCTATGGATGATATAAAAGCGGAAATAAAGAAACTTAATGATTTGTTTCTGAAGCATAAAGACTACGAATATGAATCTGAAGAATGGGATGGCTCTGTAACCACTTTATTAATGGGGAATACTTTCCGCCAGATTAAGCGAAATACGGAGAATTTCACGCCGGAGCAATCGGCAGAGAACTATCCTTTGCATGAAATTTGGAATCAATGGTATCTGGATTCAGGTTTACAACCAAGAGATCTGTTTTTATTAACATTGGCTGAAAGTTGTGATAGAAAAGTCTTCAGAGAATTTATGGAGAACTATGTATTCTACTATAAAGATGTTTTAACAAATCCTTTGAAAGGAAGATATGCGTGGGAAAATCCAATCTTAATGATTTTAAACGCACTGAAAGATAAATTTGTATTCGAAGAAAAGATTGATTTTGCTATAGATGCAGCGAGCACGCTCTTTGCTAATCTTCCTGAAAGCATTATCAATTATAAAGGAAAAGATAGCAATGATTATTATTACCAGGATCAGGGAAATGGCTGGCAAAAGCTTGATTTTTTCATGCCTTTTTTATGGGCTATCCCTGCAACCGGACTTACTGATGAACAGCATATCAAACAATGGAACTTATACCGTTGGATGCAATATAACGGGTTAGAAGAAAATATCAAGAAATCAGTGCCTAATTTCTATTTCTTTTGTAAAGCTTATGAATTAAAACTCATTACTAAAGAAGAGCTATACGAAGGAATCCTCACTGCTGATTCAGCTATCAGAGACCTTACGAAAGTTAAAGCGAATCATTACAATAACGTAAAGTATCTTGAGGTATTTCCTTTTCTGAAGCCAATGATTACAGAAATACAGGACAAATTCCTTGATATAGAGCTTATCAGAGGTGACTCCAATACAGCAGTTTCTCATTTTGTACAACAGTTTCAAGCTATACATGGTGCCAATCGGTTTGCCCAGATTTTAAAAGGTCTTGGAAAAACAGGATTGTATGCTAATTATATATACAGCTATGGTAATGAAAGTATGACCAAGCAGAAGTTGTTCTCGAAATTAATTTCAGAATGTTATCCTTTAGAAAGTGATACGCAGAAGGCTTTTGATGAAATGATGAAGAAAGAGAAGATTTCAGAGCTTCGTCTGATTCAGGCTGCGGTATATGCTCCACAATGGCAGTCATTAGTGAGTAATTATCTAGGTTGGAAAGGATTGGATTCAGCTATTTGGTGGATGCATGCTCATACCAAAACAGGAACTTATGAAGAACAGAATGCCAAGCTGGAAAGTGAAGTCGCTAAATACTCATCTGTAGATATTCAGGAGTTCAAAGACGGAGCAGTAGACAAAGACTGGTTTACTAAAGCTTATAAAGAACTTGGTAAAGCTCGTTGGGAGATGCTGTATGAGTCTGCAAAATATATTTCTGACGGAAACGGGCATCGAAGAGCAAGGCTCTATTCGGATACCTTATCAGGGAATTTAAAGATCAAAGAAGTTACGGCTAAAGTAAAAGACAAACGAGATCAGGATTATCTTCGTGTATATGGGCTCGTTCCTTTAAGTAAAACCAATCCAGAGAAAGATGTCCTGAACCGATATGAATACATTCAGCAATTTAAGAAAGAAAGCAGAGAATTTGGTTCAATGAAGCAGGCAAGTGAAGCTTTGGCTATTCGTGTAGCTCTGGAGAATTTAGCCAGAAATGCCGGATATCCTGATCCTGTAAGACTTACCTGGGCTATGGAAACCAAGCAAATTCAAGGGCTTTTATCAAAAGATACTCAGGTAACTATTGATGGAATAACTGTAGGGTTAATTATAGAAGATAACGGGAAAGCAGAACTTGTGGTATTCAAAGACGATAAACAGCTGAAGTCTATTCCTTCGAAGATTAAGAAAGATAAAGCAGTTGTAGAACTCACTAATAATCGTAAGATCATGCGTGAACAATGGAACCGTTCAAGAAAAGGACTGGAAGAAGCAATGATCAGAGGCGATGAGTTCTTCTTAAAAGAAATCCAAACTCTTTTTGAACATCCTGTCATCGTAAAACATCTGGAAAAGTTAGTCTTCATTTCGAATGATAATAAAATAGGTTTCTATCATGATGAAGCTCTCGTAAATGCTCAAGGTGAAATTCAGGAATTGAACGAAGGAAATACTTTGCGTATTGCCCATTGTGTAGATTTGCATCAACATTCAGTCTGGAATGATTATCAGCATTATTGCTTTAAAGAAAAATTAATCCAGCCATTCAAGCAGATTTTCCGTGAGCTTTATGTTCCCACTCCTGACGAATTAAAAGAAAAATCAATATCCCGCCGGTATGCAGGACATCAGATTCAGCCGAAGCAGGCATTGGCTTTGCTTAAAACAAGAGGCTGGAAAGTAGATTATGAAGAAGGATTACAGAAAGTTTATCATAAAGAAGGCTTCCAGGTAAAGCTTTACGCAATGGCAGATTGGTTTTCACCTGCTGATATAGAAAGTCCAACGCTTGAAACAATAGAGTTTCATTCATTAAAAGATTATAAGAACATTCCTTTTGAAAAGATCAATCTAAGGTTATTCTCAGAGGTGATGCGTGATGTAGATCTTGTGGTTTCTGTGGCTCATGTGGGTGGGGTAGACCCGGAAGCTAGCCAATCTTCTATTGAGATGAGAAGTGTATTGATGAAGGAAACCGCACGTTTATTTAAGCTGGATAACATCAGGATTGAAGGTTCTCATGTATTAATAAAAGGACAGCTGGCAGAATATAGTGTACATTTGGGAAGTGCAGTGGTGCATCAGATGCCGGGAATGTATTTATCCATACTGCCTGTTCATTCACAGCATAGAGGCAGATTATTCCTTCCTTTTGCAGATGATGATCCTAAATCCGCAGAAGTAATATCCAAAGTCTTATTATTGGCGAAGGATAATGAAATACAAGATCCGACTATACTATCGCAGATCAAGCGTGAATATGTATAAATAAGAACATAAAAATCAAAAGGTATGCTTTCATAAGTGTACCTTTTATTTTTACATAATCCGATTTCAGGGCATAAAAAAAGCACCTTTTTCAGATGCTTGTGTTTTTAGATATTCTTTTTTAAACTTCGTCGTCAGAATCTATAGTGTAAGATCTGCTTTTGAAATCTTTGTCATGTTTTTCTGAAATTACATCCTCACCCTTTTCATTAATGATGAAATCTGTGGACTCATTAAACATCTCCTGAAAACTCTTAAAATCTTCCTTGTAAAGGTAAATTTTATGCTTCTCGAATGTAGCTTCCCCATTCTCTCCGAAATTTTTCTTACTCTCAGTAATTGTAAGATAATAATCTCCTGCTTTCGTCTCACGCACATCAAAGAAATAAGTTCTTCTTCCTGCTTTTAACACCTTAGTGAAAATCTCATTTTCATGGCGTTCCTTGTATTCACTCATTGTTAGATATTTTTTAATCTTGTTAAGAACAAATATAAAAGAATTCTTTTAATCACAAAATTTTTTTTATGATTTATTTAACAATTGAGAACGAAACAGCTATGCGGTTACAGAATTGGTAATTTCGGTGAGGTTGATGATCTGATGTGCTTTTTGAGCGCTAGACTCTCTGTGTGTGATAATTATGGAGGTCGCATTACTGATTTTTCTATCAATATTTTCAAGGATATTCTGCTCTGTTTCGGTGTCTAAAGCAGACAGAGAATCGTCAAAAATAATGATATTTGGGTCCTTAATTAAGGCTCTGGCAATACAAATTCTTTGCTTTTGTCCTCCCGAAAGCATTACCCCACGTTCACCAACAAGTGTTTTATATTGCTCCTTAAACTCCACAATATTTTTATGAACATCTGCAATCTTGGCATACTCCACTACTTTTTCATGAGATGGATTATCGATGGCAAAACCAATGTTATTTTCAATGGAATCTGAGAACAAATAGCTTTCCTGAGGAATATATCCAATGAAGTTTCTGTAGTTGTCCAGATTGTGCTCTTTAAGGTTTTTACCGTCAATCAGAATTTCCCCTTCCGTAGGATCTATTAATCGGCACAGAAGAAGAGCTATTGTAGATTTTCCACTTCCGGTTTTACCCATGATTGCTAGAGATTCTCCTGCTTTAATTTTAAAACTAAGATTATCCAGCGCTTTAATCCCTGTATTAGGATAAACATAAGAAACATTTCTGAATTCAATATCTCCTTTGATAGGGTAATTCTCAAAATTAGTATTTACAATTTCCGATTTTTTATCCATGAATTCATTAATCCTCTGCATAGAAGCTTCTGCTCTCTGATTCACGGAAGTTACCCATCCTACCATAGAGAAAGGGAAAATCAAGGTGTTGATATACATGAAGAAATCTGCAATTTTACCGATGCTTAATTCTCCGGCAATATATTTTGTTCCACCTATCCAGATAATTGCAACATTTAGTAAACCGATAACAAACAAAATGATGGTAAAGAAATAAGCCTCTGTTTTAGCAAGATCCAATGCCTTATTCTGATAATCGGTAACTTTAATTCCGTAGTTCTTTTCAATGTATTTCTCTCTTGCAAAAAATTTTACCACACGGATTCCCGAAAAGCTGTCCTGTACAAAAGTTGAAATCGCAGATTGGCTTTTCTGCATGACCTTCGACTTCTTATTGATAATAGAACTTACTTTATAAATTGCAAAAGATAATATGGGAAGCGGTAGCAAAGTCCATAAAGTCATCGAAGCATCCGTTTTTACCATATATATCGCCGTGATCAGAACAAGGACGATAAGGTTGGCAACATACATTACTCCGGGACCCAGATACATTCTTACAGCAACCACATCTTCACTTAACCTGTTCATTAGGTCTCCAATAGTAGTCTGCTTATAATCCGTTAAAGATAAATCCTGATAATGCCTGTAAATTTTATTCTTCAGTTCATACTCAATCCTTCTGGAGGCAACAATAATGGTCTGTCTCATCATAAAGGTGAAAAAACCTGTCAGAAGAGAACACCCCACGATGATCCCGACATAGATCAGAACCTGATTGTTAAAGCCCAGATTTCCATTTTTTGTAAGTTCATCCACAGATTTTCCTACGAATTGGACTTTATATATATTGAAGAAATTACTGGCAATGATAAATAATACCCCCCAAAACAATAGTATTTTGTGTTTCCAAAAATAGGGGTTTAAGGTTTTTAGCGCTTTCATATAGTTTTACAAAATTACAAAAATGTCATCATACTACGAATTCAATCAATTTTAAATTTTGTATCTTTGCACTCATTAAAAAGCTCTTTGAATGTTAGGAAGACGACAAATCCGTGAAAAAGTAGTACAGGCAGTGTATTCATACTATCAGAACCCTGTGAAATTTGATGTTTTAGAGAAAAACATGTTCGCTGGAATAGAGAAAATCTATTATCTCTATATCTATCAGCTTAACTTTTTAGTAAGTTTAAAAGAATTGGCTGAGCATCAAATTGAAATTGGGAAGAATAAATTTCTTAAAACCGATGCTGATATTAATCCTAACCAAAAATTCATCAACAATCAGGTATTGCTTAAGCTTGAAGAAAATCCGGAAAGATTATTCTTCACAGGTCAGCACAAGCAGCTGAAATGGGATATGCATGATGATTTATTGGTGAAGACTTTCCAAAGAATTACTGCTGGAAAACGTTATCAGGATTTCATGAAAGAAGAAGGATATTCTTTTGAAGAAGATCAGAAGTTTATCGGGAAATTATTTTTAAGATATATTGCTGAAAATGAAGATTTCCACGATTATCTTGGGGATAAGGAACTTTCATGGTATGATGATATCCATATTGCCAATTCAATGGTGCAGAAAACAATCGGATTCCTGAGAGAAGATGAGGAAAGCAGAACTTTGATCAAAATGATTAAAGATGAAGATGACAAAACTTTCGCCAGCAAATTATTGAAAGATACTCTGAACAACTGGGAAAACAATGAGAAAAAGCTTGAGGAAAGATTAGAAAACTGGGATCTGGAAAGAGTTTCCCTAATGGATAAAGTAATCTTATCTACAGCAATTGCAGAGCTTGATAACTTTGCTTTTACACCTTCAAGAGTCATTATTAATGAATATATCGAGATCGCAAAAGTATTTGCAACAGACCGTTCGAATATCTTCATTAATGGTATTTTAGATAAATATTGTAAAGATCAAAATAGAATATAAAATGAAAAAGACGTTATCAATTATCGCCTTGTCAATTATAGGCTTTGGATTAGTTTCATGTAAAAAAGAAAACAAAGAAGCTCAAAGCCCGGAAACTGTAGCTACGGATTCTACAGTAGTAGGAACACCAGCAACAACTGATTCTGCTGCTACACCAGTAACAGGAGAAGCACAAGCTGCACCGGTTTCTAACGAGCCATCAACTTCTATTGCTTTATCTGAAAGCAACTTCGATTTTGGAAAAATCAAAAAAGGAGACAAAGTAGAGCACGTATATGAAGTTACCAATACAGGAAAAAATCCTTTAGTTATTTCTGAAGTAAAACCTGGATGTGGATGTACAGCCCCTGATTTTACAAAAGAACCTATCTTACCTGGTAAAAAAGGAAAAATTACGTTACATTTTGATTCTTCAAACTTTGACGGAAATGTTCAGAAATATGCTGATGTTTTCGCAAACGTAGAGAAGGCTCCAATCAAATTAACGTTCACTGCGAACATTCAACCGTAATTTTTAAAATATGTTGACAGTATTTTTACAGGCACAGGGTGGATCTTCACCTATGATGCTGATCATGATGGGAGTGATGTTTGTCGGGTTTTATTTCCTGATGATCAGACCTCAGATGAAGAAGCAGAAGCAGGAAAAAAACTTTCAGGAAAACCTTAAAGTGGGAACTAGAGTAGTCCTTACTTCTGGTCTTCACGGAAGAATAGCTCAGGTTCAGGATGACGGTTTTGTAATCGAAACATTGTCAGGAAAACTGAAATTTGAAAAAGCTGCAGTATCAAGAGAAATGACAGAAAGCCGTTTCGGTGATAAAGCAAAAACTGCTGACAAACCAGTAGAGAAAAAAGAAACAGCAACTGAAGAAAATAAATAATTCAGTCTGAAAATAACAAGCTGCGGCGGGTGAACGAAGTTCACCCGCCGCAATTTTTTATACAATACAATAAAGATGAGTTTTGCTGTTGATGAATACATTAATGTTTAATAAAAAATTATCTTTGCCACATGAATCAAAACACAAACAAAACTGTTCTCATTTTAGGTGCTAATTCAGATGTAGCAAAGCAATGCATCAAACAATATATCGAAAAAGGCTTTTCTGTAATAGCTGCTTCAAGAAATACACAATCTTTAGAAGGCTTTATCAGTACAAACAATCTGGATCAGTCAAAAATTAAGGTTTTGTATTTTGATGCTGCAAATTTTGATTCTCATCAGAAATTTTATGAAGAACTTCCTGTAAAACCACATATAGCTATATATTCCGCAGGTTTCCTGGTAGATAACCAACTGGCTTTAAGGGATTTTAAAGGAGCAAAGCAAATGATGGAAGTTAATTATATGGGCGGCGTTTCAATTCTGAATATAATTGCAATGGATGAAACTAATAAAAACTTGGAAAGAATCGTTGGATTATCGTCATTATCCGGAGTAAGAGGAAGAAAAAGTAACTTTGTTTATGGCAGTACAAAAGCTGCATTTACCCAATATCTTGCAGGATTAAGACAAGAATTGGCTTCAAGAAAAATAATAGTGAATGCTCTGGTGATCGGTTATATCAGGACAAAAATCAATGCGGGGCTTGAGCTTAACGAATCTTTAATCATGGAGCCGGATTATGTTGCAAAATTTATTGTTAATGCCGGAAATTCTTTCACCATTGTTCCGAATTTTAAATGGAAAATCATTTATCATATTCTTAGGCTCCTACCGGAAAGTTTAGCTGCAAAGCTTCCTTAATCATACATAATTAAACAATTAAAGTCAGAAAAATCACTATAAAATCCACTTCGGTATTTTTTTTGTTACTGTAGAAATCGAAATTATTTCTTATCGGTAAAACCCGGTTTTTTGAATGATCATTGAGTAAGCAGAAATATCTGATCTGCTTTCAATCTGTTTTCATAAATGATGGTATGACTTTAACTCTATAGATAGGGCTAAAGACAAGTTTCTTTTGTAAAATCATGTTTTGTACATTTTTAAAATCTTAATACCATAAGGAATAAATATCCGTATGACATATAAATAAGTAATATAAAAATGGACGATTTAGAATTGAACAACATTCAAAAACATTGGGATACTTTAATTTCTTCGGCAATTGCCTGGGCTCCTAAGATCTTCACTGCAATAGTTTCTGCATTACTGATTTACCTGATTGGTTCTTGGATGATCAGAATGATCAAAAAACTTGTGGAAAAAGCTTTTAAAAAGCGTAATATGGAAGCTTCATTACAGCATTTCCTTTTAAACATTATCAATTGGGGACTTAATATTCTTCTCTTTATCGTAGTGGTTACTCAATTAGGCGTACAAACCTCAGCATTTGTCGCTATGATTGGTGCCGCAGGTTTAGCGGTAGGTTTGGCATTACAGGGATCTCTGACCAATTTTGCGGGAGGAATTCTTATTTTACTGTTAAAGCCATTTAAAATCGGGGATTTTATTTCTACCAATTCTGGTGTTTCCGGAACAGTACAGGCAATTGATATTTTCCATACAAAATTAATCACACCACAAAATCAACTGATTATTATTCCTAATGGAGTTGTTTCTAATAACAGCATTACCAATTTTACACAATTGGGTACAAGAAGGACCTCTTTGGATATTGGAGTTGCCTATGATGCGGACCTTAGAAAAACAAAGGAAATATTAATGGATGTGATCAGAAAGAATCAACATGCGCTTACAGAACCAGCACCACAAGTGGTGGTAACAACACTTGGTGATAGTGCGATCAACTTATCTATCAGAGTAAGCACATCTAGTGAGAACTTCTGGAAAATGAATGAAGAACTGATTATCGACTGTAAAGAAGCGTTAGATCAGGCTGGAATCGGGATTCCTTTTCCACAGAGAGATATACATGTTTATAACAAATAATTTGATTAGATTTTAATAAATAAAAGTCCTGTATTAGTAACTAATGCAGGACTTTTATTTAATTATCTTAGTGAGATTGTATTATATTTGCGGAAATATAATAACCATGATTAAAAAACTATTCCTTTGCTTAGGAATCTTCAGTGCAGCAGTTTTCTCAGCACAAAATCAATTTTTAGACCCTACTTTTGGAACGAATGGAGTATTTACATATACGCCGAATAACGCGTATGGATTTGCGTACGAAACAGGGGCTGTAACTTCTCAGAATAAGATAATTGTAAGTGGAAGTCATACTGCGGGTCCTTATGTAGACCAGACAACAAATTTTGTTCAGAGATTAAACGCCGATGGTACTATTGATAATACTTTCAATACTCTAATAATTCCACCCTCTAATCAAAATGGTTCTTATACTCGTTTGCAAAAAATTTGTATTCAGCCAGATCAGAAAATCATTTTGGGAGATATGATGGCAACGAAAATTTTACGATTAAATGAAAATGGAACTTATGATATGACATTTGGTAATAATGGGATTGTTTACAAGTCTGTTATTAGCAATTTTCTGGATAATTTAGGAGTGGCAGCAGGAGCAACATTAAAAAGTATGAAACTAATAAGTTCAGGGAAAATTTTGATATGCATTAATAAATTGAATGGTTCATCTTTTATAACCCTTAGGCTTAACCAAAATGGAACAGTAGATTCTTCTTTTGGAACAAATGGGATAATATTACATGATGGTGATTTTGCAAATTTAGTAGTTCAAGATGATAAAAAAATAGTATTAATAGGGCAACAATTTGATGGAACTATTTTGAAATCTAGATATTCTGAAAATGGTATTTTAGATTCTACTTATAGTAATGGTACTTTGCAGTATACTCCACTGCAAGGGTATAATACTTTTCTTTTGAGCTCTTTAAGTAAACATAATAATACATTTTTATATGGTTTTTCTTTATCGGGAACAGGTCCTGCTCTTAATATTTTAATAAAACTGGATCAGAATGGTAATCTTGACAATAGTTTTGGGATGGGTGGAGTTGTAAGTGAAAGGTATTATAGTAATAATGATTATTATGTAGATCAAAATGGCTTATACCCAACATTATTATCTGATACTAGTGATAATCTCTATGTAACTGGTATGGCAACACCAACATTAGATCCAATGGCTTTGAATCAGTATGTCAAGAAATTTAAACCGGATGGATCTGTTGATACAGGTTTTGGAAATAATGGAGTTGTAGATATCGATTTAGGTTACAGGGACACGTCAAGATCTGCTATAATAACACCTGATCAAAAAATTATGATGTTTGGAAATCATCAAACCCCTAGTAAAGGTATTATCACCAGAGTATTAAATAATACAAATACTTTGTCTGTTAAAAATCAGGAGGTTCAAAAAGAAAGGTTAGGTATTTATCCTAATCCTGTTAAAGACATTCTTTATTTGAAAAATATTAAAAGTAAAGATTCAGATGCAGAAGTGATGGATCTAAGTGGAAAAATAATAATGAAACTTATAATCAATAATAACAAAGTTGATGTAAGTAGTCTTGTGAAAGGAGTTTACTTTCTTAAAGTTGGAGAAACTACTCATAAATTTATCAAAGAATAATAAAAAAGACGAGATTTTTTCTCGTCTTTTTCGTTAGTTATTTTCTAGCAATTCCAAAGCTTTCATCATATCAATTCCCTTACCCAGAACAGGTTTAAATAAATCACCCTTTTCTTTGATTCTTTCCAAAGCATTTTTAATAGTGAAATCAGTAGGCTTTACTCCGGGTTTCAGTTCTTTCCAATCCAGAGGCATAGAAACTGAGGCTCCTTGTTTAGGTCTTAAACTATAAGCGCTTGCCAGAGTTTGTCCCGTTCTGTTCTGAAGATAATCAAGATAAATTTTATTGGTATCTCTTTTTTGTAAACTTCTTTCTAACGTTGTAATTTCAGGTAATCTTTCATGAACCTGCTTCATCAGAATATGTGCAAAATCTTTTACCTGGTCAAAATCATATTTTCCACCCATAGGAATATAAATATGAATTCCTGTACTTCCTGAAGTTTTACAGTATCCTTTTATTTTAATTGAATTTAAAACATCATTCACTTCAAGAGCTGTTTCAATCACCTCATCAAATGTGTTTTTCTTTGAAGGATCAAGATCTAAAACAAGATAATCAGGATGCTCCAGGTCTGGCAATGAACTGTTCCATGGATTGAGGTCAATACATCCAAGATTATTTAAATAAGCTAAAGTTGCTTTATCGTTACAGTAAATGTAATCAATATACTTATCATTAGATTCAGAATACACTTTTGTTGTTTTTATCCAATCCGGGATATGATCTCCGGCATCCTTTTGATAAAATCCCTGTTCCTCAATTCCGTTGGGAAAACGGTTAAGCGATAACGGACGATTTTTTAAATATGGTACAATATATTCTGCAACAGATTGATAATATTCTATTACTTCTCCTTTCGTAATACCATCCTTAGGAAAATATACTTTATCCTGATTTGTAAGTTTTATAACATGTCTGTTCAGGGTAATTTCTTTTTCCTTTTCATTACTTTCTGCTTTTTTAGAAGGTGCTTTAGCTTTCATATTACTGGATTTTTTATCAGATGTTTCAATCAAAGTTTTTATATCTTCCGGCTCTTTATCCTCTCTGATACCTACGAAAACTGGATGCCGGAAAATTCCGTCTTTGGTAATTTCAGAATATTTAATTTCGCATACGAGTTCAGGTTTCGTCCATGTTACAGGCATATTTGTTTTTGGAACAATGTCAAAAGGAGAAGATTTTACAACCAATTTCTGAAGTCTTTGATAGAGTTCCTTTAAAGAAGCATTATTAAAACCAGTTCCTGTATGTCCACAATAGATAAGGTTTCCATCAGTATATTTTCCTAAAATCAAAGCTCCAAAACTTTTTCGTGAACCTCTTGGTGCCGTGAAACCGCAGATAATCGCCTCATCAGTATTTGAAAATTTAATTTTCAGCCAATCACTTGTTCTGTAGTTTTCCACATACTGGCTGCTGGCTTGTTTTGCAATCATTCCTTCCAGTTTCATCTTTTTCATCTGATCAAAAAAATCAATTCCTTTTTCCTGAATATGATCACAATATTTAATCGTATCAGTTTCTATCAGTGCCTCCTTTAAAAGTTCTTTTCGCTGAAGAAGAGGAAGTTCCTCAGTAGAATGACCGTTTAGCCAAAGAATATCAAATACCTGATAAGCCAAAGCCATATTAGGGTGATCTCCGATTTGCTGTAATAGCTGAAAATTAGGCTTTCCCAGATCATCATAAGCCACAATTTCCCCATCCAGGATCATCTGATATTTCTGCTGAGTGAAATCCTGAACGACTTTATCAAATTTTGACAGAAAAGAAATCCCGTTTCGGGAGTAGAATAGCGGGGCATCGTGGCTAAGATCAGCAATAGCTCTATAGCCATCCCATTTTATTTCGAAAATCCAGTCTTTATCATCAAATGCTTTTTCATAAGGTTTGGCAAGCATCGGTTTGATAAAAGACTTGAGTTTTTTTTCATTGGTTAAAGCATTAAAACTTCTAAATTGCTTTTCTGAAGTTATAATTTCTTTTTTTTGCTTGTTTTTAGGCTTTTTTTTTCCTCTAAGAATTTTGTGACAAGTGATTTTGGCGATGTATTCTCCTCTGCATCATAAGGGCTTTCTGCAAATTCATCTTTATGTTTGATAAGTAACCAGGCATTATCTTCAGAATTTTTCATTTTTACCAAAGCAAATTCTCCTTTCAGTTTTTTACCATGAAGAACAAATTTTATAGAGCCTGAATGTAATTCTTTAAGCAGCTCTTTTTCATCAGAAATTTTGCTGTTTTGTTCCAGAGGTTCATAAGTTCCGCTGTCCCAGACCTCCACCTGCCCGGCTCCGTAATTTCCCTCGGGGATATTTCCTTCAAAATCTTTATAATCATAAGGATGGTCTTCTACCATCATGGCAAGACGCTTATCTTGTGGATCTAATGAAGGACCTTTAGGAACTGCCCAACTTTTTAATACTCCTTCCATCTCTAAGCGGAAATCATAATGAAGTCTTGTAGCAGCATGTCTTTGGATAACGAATATCAGTTTACTTTTACTCTTCTTCGTTTTTCCCTTTGGTTCACTCGTTTCGTTGAACTTTCTTTTATTTTGATAATCTTTGAGAGCCATTATGATGCAGATTTTGATTTGGAACTGTTCAGGCTGGCTTTTAACTGAGCCATAAGGTCAATCACTTTACCTTCTTTTACTGCCGGAGCCTTTTTGGTCTTAACATTTTTACCTTTCGCTTTCTGTTTGATGATTTTAAGCAGTTCATCAGAATAGGTATCTTTATACATAGCAGGATCAAATTCCTGAGAAAGCTGTTCTATCAGGTTGATTGCCATTTTAAGCTCTGCAGGCTTGGGTGCTTTATGAGCAGGAATTTTTAAGTCGGAATAATTTCTGATCTCCTGATCAAATCTCAAACGGTTCAATACCAGTACATCATCATTATAAGGACGAATCATACCTATAGCTTGACTTTCCCGAAGTACAAAAGTTCCGATTCCTACCATTTTTGTTTCTTCAAGAGCTTTTAATAAAAGCCGATATGCATTTTCACCATTTTTCTGAGGCTCCAGATAATATGGAGTTTCAAAATAAACACTGTCTACTTCTGCTTCCTTTACAAATTGATCTATGGAAAGTATCTTTGTTTTTTCAGGGCTTGCTGCTTCGTAATCTTCCGGATCCAAAACAATATATTTATCATCCATGAGATACCCTTTAACGATGTTTTCCCATTTGACTTCTTTTCCTGTATTTTCATTCACCCGCTTAAACCGAATATTAGAAAAATCGGATTTATCGAGCATATCAAGGTCCAGTTTACTGGTCTCCGTTGCTGAGTAAATTTTAACAGGAATATTTACTAAACCGAAGCCAATGGCGCCGTTCCAAATTGCTTTCATTGTCTTACGTTTTTAAAAATCAAGCAATTAACATGCCGTTGGAATGCTTTGTGGTACCTGTAATAAGCTTTGTTGTCAAATGGCAATTGTTTTTAGACCACTCTTTTATATCTTTATATTTCCAATCCATGGGCAAAAAATTATGGAAGAACTTTTTCATTATATCAAAAAATTCGGACTGCTAAATAAACAGGATGAGCTTCTTATTGCAGAAGGCATCCGGGAAATTACTGTAAAAAAAGGGCAAACCTTTGTAGAAGCTGGAAAGGTAGGTCAAAGAATTGCTTTTGTAAAAGAAGGAGTGTTCCGGTCTTTATACTATAACAAACAAGGAGATGATTTTACCCGTTACTTTATCTATGAAGGACGCTTTATTGGCGACTTTCAAGGGTTTACTGAGCAATTGCCTGCCCATGAGGACATCGAAGCAATTACTGATGCCGTTTTATTGGTGATTGATCTTGAACATTTCAAAATATTAGAGAAAAAGATAGCCATATGGCCTGTGCTGTTTGCCAGAATTCATGGTTTTGTAGCTGAAAATAAGCTTAAAGTAGCGAGTATTATGCTTAATCAGGATGCGAAATCCCGATACATTCACTTTTTGAATCATTACCCCGGGCTTGCGAACAGAGTCCCTCAGTCTATGCTTGCTTCTTATCTTGGAGTAACTCCTTCATCATTGAGCCGTATCAGAAGAAATATAAATGAGTAATGCCGTACAATAAATTAAGCACAGAAATTGTAAATATTCAATAGGAACGGGCTTTAGCCCGTTTTGTCGTTTAAAAAATAGTCCATCGGCTTTAGCCAAACCTAACATCATAAAACCAATTTAAAACTGAATCTAAATTAATAAACATCTGCATTATACAGTTATACAAACACGTTTTTGTCAAATGGCAATGGTCTTCTTTTAAAACCAACCTAGCTTTGCACCATAAAATAATTATATGGACATCGTATTAGGACTTCAATGGGGAGATGAGGGAAAAGGAAAATTTATTGACCTTATCAGCGAAAATTATGACATTGCAGCCCGTTTTAATGGCGGAGCTAATGCTGGACACAGTATTAAGAGAAATGATAAAAGAATTACCCTTAAAATGATTCCTTCCGGAATATTTATGGAAGGTGTTCAGAATATCATTGGTACAGGAACTGTTCTTGATCCTGTAAGTTTCAAAAAGGAAATTTTAAATCTTAAGGTATTTGATGAATCTATTCAGCCGGAAAAAAATCTGATAATTTCCCAAAAAGCTCATTTTGTATTGCCTACCCATAAACTTTTGGATGTTTACATGGAAGAAAATCCTACTTATACTACGATAGGTACTACAAAGAATGGAATTGCTCAGGCATATTCAAATAAAATTCTAAGACAGAACGTAAGAATTGGAGATATGTATTCTCCGGATTTTAAGGAAAGAGTTGAACATATTTTAGTGAGAGACTATCAATTTCTTGCAGATGGCGGAATGAAATTACCTGACTTTGAAACTATATCCGAAGAATTCTTTGATGCTGTAGAGTTTTTAAAACAGTTCAATTGTACAGAGACCGAACTGTTTTTAAATAATGCCTTGAATGAAGGAAAAACTATATTGGCAGAAGGTTCTCAGGCGGCAATGCTGGATATTGATCACGGAACTTATCCTTATGTAACGTCGTCTTCTACCACGGCTTCAGGTGCTTGTAGCGGATTAGGCATTTCACCGAAAAAAATAGGTGAGATCTTTGGGATTGCAAAAGCCTATTGTACAAGAGTTGGAAATGGAGAATTTCCTACCGAGCTTTTTGATGAATTGGGCGATGAACTGAGAATCAAAGGAAATGAATTTGGTTCCAATACTGGACGCCCAAGAAGAATAGGCTGGCTGGATCTTCCGGCTTTACGATATGCCGTAATGATCAATGGAGTTACTCAATTGGTACTGACGAAAGCAGACGTTTTAAGCGGATTAAAATCGGTAGCTGTCTGCACACATTATGAATTGGAAGACGGAGCTATTGAAATAACTGCAGCGGCACTTCCTGAAAATGCTAAACCTGTACTAAAATGGCTAGACGGTTGGAATGCAGATTTCTCAGTAATTACAGATGCGTCTGAGCTTCCGAAAGAACTAACAGATTTTCTTTCTTTTCTGGAAACAGAACTAGGAGTTCCTGTGGGGTACCTTTCTATTGGACCGGGAAGAGAGGAGATTTTAAAAATGAAATAATCTTCCTTAGAATTATTGTTGATCTGTAGAAAGTGTTTTATTTTTTATATAGTCGAATTTTGAAGTAGTAATGATTCCAATTGTAGTATCATGTGAATATTTGTGAGAGACGATAATGTATTGGTTTTCCTCATAGCAATGTTGAATAACTTCAATAGGAATAACTTCACTATTTTCAAAAGTAATATATCCAGGATAAGATTCACAGTGATCACGTCCGGAATCACCTTCAAAGTTGGTAAAAAGGTCAGCTGCATCTTCCTGAGAGAAGGGAAATCCGTTGATTTCTACTAAAGTAATCTTATTTTCTTTCAACATTTTTATGAAATCATATTTTATAAGCTCTTTGCTCACGATATAACTAGCGATGCTTAATGTAAAACAGAATCCTAGCATGGACTGATATTTTAAAGATTTTTCTTTAACTTCATCTCTTATGCTGGGAGGAGAGTATATTACTTTTTTTAATAGAATCTGTATTATAAAAATTAAAGCACCAAAACCTGAGGCATAAGTAATTAAAGAAAGTATTGGGATTAAAGTTTTCATGTATAAAAAAGCGGGGCAAATACCCCGCTTTAAATTTATGCTTTTAAATTTAATTTTAACTCTAATTCATCGAGCTGTGCATCAGCAATAGACGCCGGAGCATCAATCATTACATCACGTCCTGAATTGTTCTTAGGGAATGCAATATAATCTCTGATTACCTCATTTCCGTCAAGAATAGCTACCAAACGGTCAAATCCGAATGCCAAACCACCATGTGGAGGTGCTCCGTACTTAAACGCGTTCATTAAGAATCCAAACTGAGCCTCTGCCTCTTCTTTTGTGAAACCTAATAAATCAAACATCTTTGATTGAAGATCTTTATCAAAAATTCTGATAGAACCTCCTCCGATTTCATTTCCGTTCAATACCATATCATAAGCGTTAGCTCTTGCTTTACCAGGATCAGTTTCCAATAAGTGAATATCTTCAGTTTTTGGAGACGTGAAAGGGTGGTGCATAGCATGGTATCTCTGAGTATCTTCATCCCATTCCAATAGAGGGAAGTCAACAACCCAAAGTGGTGCAAATTCATTTCCTTTTCTTAATCCTAAACGGTTACCAAGCTCCATTCTTAAAGCAGAAAGCTGAGCTCTTACTTTATTTTCATTTCCGGAAAGGATAAGCATTAAGTCTCCTTCTTTTGCTCCGAATTTCTCAATGATTTTCGTAAGGTCTTCTTCGTTGTAGAATTTGTTAACTGATGAGGTTTTCACTCCGTCATTCTGGAATTTAGCCCAAACCATTCCCGAAGCTCCGATCTGAGGACGTTTAACCCAGTCTACAAGCTCATCAATCTGTTTTCTAGTATAGTCTGCACAACCTTCTACATTAATTCCGACAACTAATTCTGCCTCATCAAATATTTTAAAGTCTTTCCCTTTCACAAGCTCATTAAGTTCCACGAATTCCATTCCGAAACGGATGTCCGGTTTGTCATTTCCATATTTTCTCATTGCATCTGCGAATGTCATTCTTGGGAAATCTCCGAATTCCTGACCTGTAATATCTTTTAAAAGAGTTTTAGTCATTCCTTCAAAAACATTCATTACATCTTCCTGCTCTACAAATGCCATCTCACAGTCGATCTGTGTAAATTCCGGCTGTCTGTCTGCTCTTAAATCCTCATCACGGAAACATTTCACAATCTGGAAATATTTATCCATTCCTCCAACCATTAAAAGCTGTTTGAAAGTTTGTGGAGATTGTGGTAATGCGTAAAACTGTCCCGGGTTCATTCTGCTTGGAACCACAAAGTCTCTTGCCCCTTCCGGTGTAGATTTAATCAAAACAGGAGTTTCCACTTCAATGAAACCTTCATCAGATAAATAGTTTCTTACCTTCTGAGCCATTTTATGACGGAAGATCAATTTATCTTTTACCGGATTTCTTCTGATATCCAGATAACGGTATTTCATTCTTAATTCTTCACCACCATCAGTTTCATCTTCAATTGTGAAAGGGGGAAGTTGAGAATCATTCAGAATAGTTAACTTCTCTACTAAAAGCTCAATCTCTCCTGTAGGAATATTAGGGTTTTTACTTACTCTTTCAATAACTTTTCCGGTAGCCTGAATTACAAATTCACGACCTAGTTTTTTAGCTTCCTCCATCAATTGTGCCGAAGAACGCTCCTGGTCAAATACCAGCTGGGTAATTCCGTAACGATCTCGAAGATCTACCCAAATCATAAATCCTTTATCACGGATAGTCTGTACCCATCCTGATAGTGTAACTTCTTCATTCAGATTCCTTAGAGAAAGCTCTCCGTTTGTGTGTGATCGAAACATAATTATTTGTTTAAAGTTCAATGTTTAAGGTTTTTTTCCGAACCTTGAATTTTTCGTTTGCAAAGATAAGATTTTTGCAGGTTTTATAAATAAAAAAAACTCCCTTTCGGAAGTTTAGATATTGTTTTTAGATCTTTTTAATCTCTGTTGCCACCTCTGGAAAGTAATAAATCTTTCGTCTTTTGATTTTTTCCGCTTTCCGCTATTTCAAAAGGGGTCATGTTCTGACATTTCTTATTCACCTGTGCTTTGTTATCTAAAAGAAACTTTATAATATTATTCTTTCCCGCAGATGCACTAAATCCAAGTGGCGAATATGATGCAGATCCTACAGCGAAACATTTGTTATAATCCCCTGGTGCAAAATGTTTTTTAAATATTGCTACATCATCAGTATGGATAGCTTTCATTTTCTCCTGTGTCATAATTTGAGCAGAAAGCATATTGGCAGATGCTAAAATTCCAAACAGAAAAATTGTAGAGGTTATTTTTTTCATAAGAATTATTTTTTTAGAATATACAAATCTAATTAATTTTTATGATCAATTGGTAAGTTATTGTTAATAATTAGAATTGTAATTTAAGAATTATATAAAAAGTTAATGGAAAATATTAAAATATGGAAGGTCTGAACCGGTATACTGGAAAGGTTATTTCAGAAGTACATCAATTAAAATTACTTTGCTGATTTCTTTTAAAACTTTTCATATGCCAATTTTTAATTGGTTTTGAATCAATACTTTTGTTAAACATAATTGAGAAACCATGATAAAATATATTGACTTCATTAAAAAAGCATTCAGTGGTGAAGAAATTGACTTTACTAAGGTCAATATCAGAAGTGCCGTTCTTCTTTTGGCGATACCAATGATGCTGGAAATGGCTATGGAGTCCGTATTTGCTTTGGTAGATCTATACTTTGTAGGACATTTAAAAGAAAGTGGATTTGCCATTCAGACCGTAGGACTTACAGAATCTGTACTTTCCATTATGTATTCTATCGCAATCGGAATGAGCATGGCAGCTACAGCTCTTGTAGCGCGAAGAATTGGTGAGAAAAATCCTGAACAGGCTTCCAGAAGTGCCGCACAGGTTTTATTAGTATCATTTATTATCACTTTTATTTTTAGTGTATTCGGAGTTGTGTATGCTGAAGAAATTTTAATCCTTATGGGATCAAAGCCTGAAGCCGCAGCCTATGGAAAAGATTTTACAAGAATCATGATGGGGAGCAGCACGATTATTATGCTTTTGTTCCTGATTAACGGAATTTTCAGAGGTGCCGGAAATGCAATGATTGCCATGAAAAGTCTTTGGATCGCTAATATTGCTAACATTATTCTCTGCCCGGTTTTAATCAAAGGGATAGGACCAATTCCGGAAATAGGACTTACAGGAGCTGCATTGGCGACAACGATAGGACGAAGTATTGGTGTTTTATATCAATTGTATCATCTTTTGGTTGCAGATACTTTGATTCGTATTAAACTGTCGTATTTTAAACCTCATTTCGAACTGATAAAATCTATTGTAAAAATTGCTACCCCAGGAATATTTCAGTTTGTCATCGCTTCATGCAGCTGGATTTTTCTTGCGGAATTAGTGGCAACCACAGGAGGTGAAAATGCTTCTGCAGGCTATCAGACAGCATTACGATTAATGATGTTTTTTATGCTTCCGGCTTGGGGGCTGAGTAATGCTGCCTCTACCTTGGTGGGGCAGAATATGGGAGCCAATGAAATGATAAGAGCAGAGCAGTCTGTAATGAAGACAGTGAAATACAATGTGATTTTCATGTTGATTGTGAGCCTGATATTCCTGCTTCTGGGTGATTTCCTGGTAAGTTTCTTTACCCAGGCTACGGAGATCAAGGATTTTGCTAAAAATGCATTACATATTATGAGTGTTGGGTTTATTTTTTATGGAATAGGAATGGTTATGATCAATGCATTCAATGGTGCGGGAGATACTTGGACGCCAACATGGGTAAACCTTTTCGGGTTCTGGTTGTTTCAGATTCCTTTGGCTTATTTTCTTTCAAAATATCTGGAAATGGGACCCAAGGGAGTTTTTATTTCAATTCCGGCAGCAGAGACTTTAATCACAGTAGTTGCTTTTATTCTGTTTAAAAAGGGAAAATGGAAAACAATTAAGGTATAAAGACAGAAAAATTGAGCTTGTTCAATATGAGAATAATAACTTTCATCTGTAATTTTCGAGATATTTTATAAAACTTTAACAGCTTAACTTGTTGTATTTTAAGAGGGTAATCTTTAAATTCGTGGTAACAACAAATATTTATTACTATGGGAAAAGGAGACAAAAAATCAAGAAGAGGTAAGATTAATTCAGGAAGCTATGGAAAAAGAAGACCCAGAAAAGCTTCGAAATCTTTTGCAGCAGTAGAAGAAAAATCTAAAAAGTAAGATCAATAAAAAAGACCAAAGAATTACTCTTCGGTCTTTTTTTTATAAAAAATTAAACTAATTATTTTCCAAAAATATTTCCAAGGATGCTTCCTAATCCGCCTCCTTGCTGTTGTTGGTTTCCACCTCCGCCAAGAACGCTTCCTAATATATCATTTAAAGGATTTCCGCTTGATGCCTGAGATTGTCCGCCACCTAAAACACTTCCTAAAATATCATTAAGAGGATTTGATTGTTGGCTCTGAGCCTGGCTAGATGCATTTCCAAGAATTCCCCCTAAAAGATCTCCTAATCCACCTGCTCCTACATTACTTTGCTGCTTCTGTTGTCCGATATATCCCATTACCACTGGTGCCAGCATCGCAAGAATAGGACCGATTTTATCGATTGAAATTCCTGTATTTTGTGATAG
The DNA here is from genome assembly GCF_059515185.1 of Chryseobacterium sp. CS2K3. Classification (NCBI taxonomy): domain Bacteria; kingdom Pseudomonadati; phylum Bacteroidota; class Flavobacteriia; order Flavobacteriales; family Weeksellaceae; genus Chryseobacterium; species Chryseobacterium sp. CS2K3. Next base: position 140,603 of record NZ_JCAKRW010000006.1, read on the forward strand.
CTGGTTCTCTACAGAACTTTTTTGTCCACCAAAAATATGGTCAAGGATAGATCCGCCTTCAGCTTGTCTTGCTTCAATTTGTGAAGGATCGTTGAGGATACTTCCATTATGATCTTTCTCCAATGCACTGTTCAGGGCTTCTGCTTCTTTTGCATCTTGAGATTTGTTTCTAAGATAAGAAATGATAAGAGGTGTAGCTACTGCCAATAATGCAATGACTTGGTTTCTATTGATTCCAAATTTGTTTTCAGCCTGTTCAGCAACCTGGTTGCTTGTGTTCCCTGTAAGTAGGTCGATTAAGCTCATTGTGTTTGTTCTTGTATTAATTGAATCAAAGTTATCAAAAAATATGCCTGACAAAATATTTCAGGTTCATAATTATTGTTAAAGTTTTTCAGACCTCCTTTTGAATGTATTTGATCTTAATTCTTGATAATAGGAACATTGGAACAAGCTTCTCCAAACATTAGAGATTTTACAAGAGGTTTTAACTGCTCCACCAGTTCAATATATGCATTTTCAGGAATCTCTTTATCCGAACAGCCTTTTACCAAAACTCTTTTTCCTCTCATATCTTCAAAATCATAAGTTTGGATTGCATTGTGCATCAGGATAACCTCCAGGTCTTCACGGTTTCCGAATACAATCTTTTTAGCAACATCGGTAAGCTTTGCTGTCAGTACAAAATAAGCCCAAAGAGGGATAATTGTATCTACAGAATTATAAATATATATATAGGAGTCTTTGTAGTCTTCAACATTGATGGCTTCTACTTTTTCACGGAAATCTTTCTCTTTCAGGATCATTTCCTGGAAAAGAAAATCTTTAAGATCAATACCTTTTCTCTCACCTTTTGGAAGCAGCGTTGTAAGGTCAAAATTTACAAGACCGCTTTCCGCAACTTTATTTCTGATTTCAAATTCTTCTGACATTTTTATCATTATCTTTGAACAAATTTACGAATTAAGATCAATATATATTTTAATTTGTTCTCTATCCTTACCATAGAAACCACCCATGATTCAATAATGATTCAGGTGGCTGTTTAAACAATAATAACGATTTCGGAAGAAATGAAATATTACATTATAGCAGGAGAAGCTTCTGGTGATCTGCACGGAAGTAATTTAATGAAAGCCCTTAAACAAAAAGATCCCAACGCTGAATTTAGATTTTGGGGTGGCGATCTTATGGAAAAACAAGGTGGAACTTTGGTGAAGCATTACCGTGATCTTGCCTTTATGGGATTCCTTGAAGTAGTCATGAATCTGCGAACCATTTTAAACAATATTAAATTTTGCAAAGAAGATATTCTGAACAATAAACCGGATGTTTTAATCTTGGTGGATTATCCTGGATTCAATCTAAGGATTGCCAAGTTTGCGAAAGAACTGGGAATTAAAGTCGTTTACTATATTTCTCCACAGCTTTGGGCTTGGAAAGAAGGAAGAGTAGAGATTATAAAAAAATATGTGGATGAGATGATGGTGATTCTTCCGTTCGAAGAAGATTTCTATAGAAAACATGGAGTGCATTCTCATTTCGTGGGACATCCTTTGCTTGATGCCATATCCGATTTACAGGAAATCAGTAGTGATAAATTTAAGGCTGAAAACGGCTTGAATGAAAAGGAAATTATTGCTCTTTTACCTGGATCAAGAAAACAGGAAGTGGAGAAAATGCTGGAAATTATGCTTTCCGTGCGACCACATTTTAAAGAATATCAATTTGTAATTGCTGGTGCACCAAGTCTTCCCAAGGAATTTTATCAGAAATATGTGGATGATAACGTTCATTTTGTTTCTAATAAAACCTATGATTTATTGAGATGCTCAAAAGCTGCTTTGGTAACATCAGGAACTGCAACTTTGGAAACCGCTTTACTGAATATTCCTGAAGTCGTTTGCTATCGTGGAAGCGCTGTCTCATATGCGATTGCCAAGAGGCTGGTGAAAAATATCAATTACATTTCCCTGGTGAATTTAATTATGGATAGAGAAGTGGTAAAAGAACTGATTCAGAGCGATCTGAATACTAAAAACCTTGTGCAAGAGCTTAATGATATTCTTGGAGGCGCAAAAAGAGAACGGGTCTTGAGTGATTATAGCCTTTTAAGAGAAAAACTTGGTGGAAAAGGAGCAAGTGATAATGCTGCTGAGGTAATTTTAAAAGTCTGAAAAAGATTTCCTGAAATTTTAATTCCTGCATTGAAATGAAACATTTAAAGAACTTTCTGTTACTGCTTACATGCCTGTTTTTCTCAAAAACTTTTGCTCAGAAAGAAAGAGATAAAGTTCAGATATTTTATTACGGGTGGTATGGAAACGAACAGACGGACGGTGGTCTGCAACATTGGAACCATGAAATAATCCCACACTGGAACAATCCAAAATGGAATAATCTTGGACACTATAAAGGAGGTAATGATATTGGTGCTAATTTTTATCCGGCATTAGGAAATTATAGTTCCAATGATAAAAAGATCATAGAGAAACACATGCAGATGATGAAAAATTCTGGAGTGGGTGTTGTGGTTATAAGCTGGCTGGGAAAAGATTCCTTTACAGATAAAAGTGTGGTTAAGTACCTTGATGCTGCACAGCGTTTTGGTTTGAAAATAGCCTTTCACATAGAACCTTTCTATAAAACGATTATTGAGCTTAGAGATCAGCTTTCTTATCTTGTTAAAACATATTCTCAGCATCCGGCATTTTACAAAAAAGACGGAAAGCCTATGTATTATGTATATGACAGTTATAAAATCGCTCCCGAAGAATGGTCAAAACTACTTTCTGAAAATGGTGAAAAAACAGTACGTAATACGGAGCTGGATGCATTGTATATCGGATTATGGGTAGAAAAAAATGATTCAGCTTTTTTTGATACGTCCGGATTTGATGGTTTCTACACTTATTTTGCCAGTGAAGGGTTTGTGTTTGGGAGCACAACATCTAATTGGAAAACTATGGCTGAATATGCAGAAAATCATCATCTCATTTTTATTCCTTGTGTAGGTCCGGGATATTCGGATACGAGAATCAGACCATGGAATGAGGCAAATTTTAAAAGCAGGGAAAATGGTAAATATTATGAAAAAATGTTTGATGCTGCTATTCAGGTTAATCCCGAATTTATAGGAATTACTTCATTTAACGAATGGCATGAAGGAACTCAGATAGAACCTGCAATTCCCAAAAAGATAGACCATTTCATCTACGAAGATTATGGTAAAGATCCATGGATGTATATCAAAGAAACCAAGCGTTTAACGGATAAATTTCTGAATGTAAAGTAAAACTATTTCGTTTAAATTTAATTTCATAGCAAAAAAATAAGCGCCCTGTTGATCTTTTTAAGGTCTTCAGGGTGTTTTATTTAGTGACTACAGTGATAGCAATTGATTGTTCAATTTTCTATTTTGGTGATACAAATGATTGAAATTGAATAAACAACCTTTACTGATCTTAGCGATATGTTTTATTCTTGGAATTTTTTTTCAAGATTGCTTTCTATTAAAAAAAGAATGCATCTATGGTGTGGCTATTCTTAATCTTAGTATCTTAATTTCCCTCTTTTTTACTACTTATTTTTTATACAGAACTAAGGTTATTCTGCTGGGAATAATGTTTTTTGGTTTCGGATTAATTCTCCATTTTTATAATAATGATTCTCAAAAAAATGATGCAGCCGTTAATACAAAACAGACTATTATTTTTAAAATCTCTCAGAAATTAAACTCAACAGAAAAGTATAAAAAGTATGAAGGGATAGCTCATTTGGGCGAAAACAGCTTTAATTCGGTTTTTTATATTCCCAAAGATCATAAAGAACTTGATTTTAAACATTATTATAAAGCTGAATCCTATATAACACAACCTTCAAATCCTCAATACACCTATCAATTTAATTATGCTCAATATTTAAAACGAAAAAATATTGGTTATCAGGTTTTTATTTCAAATGAAATCTTTTCATCGGAAAGGCATGATCTGAATTTTAAAGATAAAGTGAAGCAAAATAGATTAAATGTTCTCAAAAAAATAGACAATGCTGAAATGTCAGCAAAGACCAGAGAATTTTTAAAAGGAATTATTCTTGCCGACAGAACCGAAATGGACGCTGATACCGTAAAAGATTTTAACAAAGCTGGCTTAGTTCATTTTTTAGCGATTTCAGGAACCCATATTGTTGTTGTTTTTGGAGTTTTCTACTTTTTAATGATTCGTATTATTCCTTTAAAGTTTAGAAAATACGCAGTCGTTTTGAGTCTGGGTTTTATCTGGCTGTTTGCCCTTTTTATTGGATTCGGAAGCTCAGTTTTACGGTCTTGTATAATGCTGACGGTTTATTTCATATTTGTTTTGCTTCAAAGAAAAACCGACCTTCTTCATTCATTGGCATTGTCTGCATTTGTTATTCTGATTTTAGATACCCAGCAGCTTTTTGATGTGGGATTTCAGCTGAGCTTTGTTGCTGTGTTAGGGATTTTTTGGCTAAATCAGCCTCTTCTGAAATACTTTCCAAAACAGGATAATTATTTCAAAAAACTGATCTTTAATACCATTACTATATCTTTATCTGCACAGTTGGCAACTCTTCCTTTGGTGTTATATTATTTTCATCAGTTTTCATTGATTTCAATCATTGCCAATTTTATTGTTGTTCCTTTTTCGGAATTGATCATCATATTTTCATTTCTGCTGACAGCTTTGATCGCTGTTGGGCTGGATTTTAACTGGGTAGAGAAAGTATATGACTTTTGCATTCAGATTCTTTTGGAAGTTATTCACTGGTTTGCTGAGGTAGATTTCCTGTTGATGAGTAATATTCCGATGAATCTCATTGAGGTGATTTTTGTGTCGTTAGCTATTTATTTGTTAAGAGCTATGATTTTAAAATTTAACTTTAAAAATTTCATGAATTTGACAATAGCTGTTTTCGTGTTTTTTATCATACAGATCAGTAGTAATGTTGTTGAAAATCAGAAAGAAGAAATGTTGCTTCATCGTTATGGTAAACAGAGCATCATTTCAGTTAAAAAAGGGAATGCAGCATGTTTTTGGATCTCGGATATTGCAGACAGGGATAAGGTCGTACAGTTTATTATTATGCCCTATTGTTCTTCCAGAAGAATAGATCATTTCGAAGTGAAAATGATTCCGAAGTCTGTGGAAAAAATGGTTTTTCAAGGTAGGGTTTATCATCTGAAATAATGATTTTCTAATTTTTCACTTTCCTTTATCTACAACGTGTAAAGCTCTTATTTAGAAAGATTACAAACTGTCTAATTGTGAGATTTCTCACTTTTCGATATTGTTAACATTTCTTAATTTTGTGGGAAATTCAAATTTAAACTTATATGGCAGGTTTAACGAGTTCTACGATAGGTAGAAAATACGCTATGGCATTATCAGCTATGTTTTTGCTGATTTTTCTTATACTGCATTTGACAACCAATTTGTTATCAGTTCTAAACAGGGATGCATTTAATACAGCATCTGAGTTTATGGGCTATAATCCTTTTGTGCAGTTCTTAATGCAGCCTATTCTTGGTTTTGCAGTAATTTTCCATTTTGCGATGGGATTTGTATTGGAGATCAAGAATAATAAAGCGCGTCCAGTAAAGTATGCATCAAACAATGCTGCTGTAAATTCTACATGGATGTCCAGAAATATGATTATTTCCGGGGCAGTTGTGTTAGCTTTCTTGGCGCTTCACTTATATGATTTCTGGTTACATGAAATCAACTATAAGTATGTTGAAGGAATCGCTCCTGATTCAGAACGTTTTTGGCCAGAGCTTCATGAGAAGTTTGCTGACCTTTGGAGAGTCGCTTTATATGTGATCTCTTTTGTACTATTGGGCTTACACTTAGCTCACGGATTCCAGTCTTCATTCCAATCTATTGGAGCAAGACATCCAAAATATACGCCTGTGATTAAGGCTTTCGGAACATGGTATTCTATCCTTATTCCGGCAGGATTTATCATTGTGGCAGTTTTTCATTTTATAACTCAATAATATCAATATACTAGTATGAGTAAATTAGATTCAAGAATTCCAGCGGGTCCTCTTAAAGACAAGTGGAAAAATCATAAAGATCATATGAACCTTGTTGCACCAAACAACAGAGATAAGATTGATATTATTGTTGTAGGTACAGGTTTGGCAGGAGGTTCTGCTGCAGCTACTTTAGCTGAGCAAGGATATAATGTAAAAGCATTCTGCTACCAGGATTCTCCTAGAAGAGCTCACTCTATTGCAGCTCAGGGAGGGATCAACGCAGCTAAGAATTACCAGGGAGATGGTGATTCTACATACAGATTGTTCTACGATACCATCAAAGGTGGTGACTATAGGGCAAGAGAGGCAAACGTTTACAGATTAGCTGAAGTTTCTGCAAATATTATTGACCAGTGTGTTTCCCAAGGGGTTCCTTTCGGAAGAGATTACGGAGGTCAGTTAGATAACCGTTCATTTGGTGGAGTTCAGGTAAAAAGAACGTTCTATGCAAAAGGACAAACAGGTCAGCAATTATTGTTAGGTGCTTATTCTGCAATGAGCCGTCAGATCGGTAAAGGTAGAATCAAGATGTATAACCGTCACGAAATGCTTGATCTTGTAATTGTAGACGGAAAAGCAAGAGGGATTATCGCAAGAAACCTTGTAACAGGTGAAATTGAAAGACACTCTGCTCACGCGGTAGTAATCGCTTCAGGAGGATACGGAAACGTATATTTCCTTTCTACTAACGCAATGGGATCAAACGTTTCTGCGGCATGGAAGATTCACAAGAAAGGAGCTTACTTTGCAAACCCTTGCTACGTACAGATTCACCCGACATGTATTCCGGTTCACGGAACTCAGCAGTCTAAACTGACTTTGATGTCTGAATCATTAAGAAACTCAGGAAGAATCTGGGTTCCTAAAAAGATTGAAGATTCAGTAGCGATCAGAGAAGGTAAATTAAGACCTGAAAACATTAAAGAAGAAGATAGAGATTACTATTTAGAAAGAAGATATCCTGCATTCGGTAACCTTGTACCGAGAGACGTTGCTTCAAGAGCAGCTAAAGAAAGATGTGATGCCGGATACGGAATCGAAAATAATGATACTCAAGAAGGGGTATACCTTGATTTCTCTACAGAGATCATGAAAAAAGGTAAAGAAGCCGCTATTGAAAAACATATTCACAATCCTACAGATCAGCAGATCTATGACCTTGGTAAGAGCTGGGTTGAGGAGAAATACGGTAACCTATTCGTAATGTACGAAAAGATTACAGCTGATGATCCTTACAAAACTCCAATGAAGATCTATCCTGCTGTACACTATACAATGGGTGGTGTATGGGTTGATTATAACCTTCAGTCTACCATTCCGGGATGTTTCGTAATCGGTGAAGCTAACTTCTCTGACCACGGAGCGAACAGACTTGGAGCATCTGCATTGATGCAGGGTCTTGCAGACGGATATTTCGTATTACCTTATACGATTGCAGATTACCTTTCTGCAGATATCAGAACTGGAACAATTCCTACCAATTCAGCAGCATTTGATGAAGCTGAAAAAGGAATTAAAGATAAAGTTGATTTCTTCATCAATAATAAAGGAACTCATTCAGTAGATCACTTCCACAAGAAACTAGGACACATTATGTGGAATAAAGTAGGAATGGGTAGAACTCCTGAAGGATTGAAAGAAGCAATCAAAGAAATTGAAGAAGTAAGAAACGACTTCTGGAAGAACGTAAAAGTTCCTGGTGAAGGTGAAGGAATGAACACTGAGCTTGAAAAAGCATTCAGAGTAGCAGACTTCCTTGAATTAGGACAATTAATGGCTATCGATGCGCTAAACAGAGAAGAATCTTGTGGTGGTCACTTCCGTTGGGATCACGCTACTCCGGATGGGGAAGCGGAAAGAGACGACGTAAACTTCAAATACGTTGGAGCTTGGGAATATCAGGGACCGGATATCAACGCGGAAGTGTTGCATAAAGAAGAACTGATCTACGACAACATCGAGGTTAAAACTAGAAGTTACAAATAATCTCCAACCTATAAATATAACATTATGAGTGCAAAAAAAGGCTTACATCTTACGCTGAAAATTTGGAGACAAAAAAATAATAAATCTAAAGGTCAGTTTGAGACCTATAAAATATCAGATGTATCTACAGATTCTTCATTCTTGGAGATGCTGGATATCCTGAACGAAAACTTAATTAACGAAGGAAAAGAACCAATTGCTTTTGACCACGACTGTCGTGAAGGAATCTGCGGTATGTGTTCTCTATACATCAATGGTAGAGCTCACGGTCCGGATACAGGGATTACAACCTGCCAGCTTCACATGAGAATGTTCAAAGATGGGGAAACTATCGTTATTGAACCTTGGAGAAGTGCTGCTTTCCCTGTTATTAAAGATTTAATGGTAGACAGAAGCGCTTTTGACAGAGTAATGGCTGCTGGTGGTTTCATTTCTGTAAACACTTCAGGTAATACTTTGGATGCGAACGCAATTCCGGTTCCTAAAGAAGATGCAGACAGAGCAATGGATGCTGCTGCTTGTATCGGATGTGGAGCTTGCGTGGCTACTTGTAAAAACGGTTCAGCAATGCTATTCGTAGGAGCTAAGGTTTCTCAGTATGCATTACTTCCACAAGGTAGAGTAGAAGCTAAGAGAAGAGTTCTGAACATGGTGAAAGCGATGGATGAAGAAGGATTCGGTAACTGTTCAAATACAGGTGCTTGTGAAGTAGAATGTCCTAAAGGTATTTCTCTTGAAAATATCGCAAGAATGAACAGAGAATACATGGCTGCTCTTGTAGATCAAGGATAGAATTGATTCAAAACACATAAAAATCGCCTCCATTTTGGGGGCGATTTTTGTTGATATAAATGGGAAGTTGTTAAAGTTTGTTAACTTATGATCAGACTTTATGTTTTCCTTATTTAATAAGTATATATTTGAGGGCTGTTGAACTGCATTGGATATTTGTATTTTATTTATCTTTCAGCATTAAAAATTGATAAATGACAGGACTGAATGTCCCTTTTCATCGGCGGTAATAAAATTTTTAAAAAAAATAATCACTGTGAATTAAGAAACGCTAAAAAGCGTATTTTTGTGTAATATTAAAATTGAAATGAAAAAATATCTTTTATTGTTTATCATCGCGGTTTTCGTGATGTCTTGTTCAAAAAAAGTAGAGGTAAAAGGAAAAATTACTGGTGGTTCTCCATTAGAAAGAATTGAATTTGTAGAAGCTTCCGGAGTAGGAACCCTCCCTCTAATTAATATAGGTGTAGATAAAGATGGTAATTTTTCAGGAAGCTTTGATGCTCCTAAAGATGGAATGTATGTGATCAATTATGCTAACAAACAGAACCTTATTTATCTTGAAAAAGGACAAAAAATTAATATTTCCGGTAATGGAGCTACTTTCCCGAATGAATATGTTATTACCGGTGATGCTAAAAACAACAATGATTTCCTTACGGCAAGTCAGAAGTTTTTAGGAGACTATGGAAATAAAATTAACTTAGGTCAGCTAATGGCTGGTGATGAAGCTGCGTTCGTAAAAGGAATGCATAAAGTAGAAGCTGATATCAACAAAAGCGTAGATGATCTGGCAAAGAAGCATAATCCAAGCAAAAGTCTTTTAGAGTGGAAAAAGAATGATACTAAAGTAACGATTCTTAACCTGCTTGCTAACTATGAGATGTCTCATGGTGCAATGGCTGGAAATCCTGGTTATAAGGCTTCTAAAGCTTTAACAGATTATCAGGCTCAGTTAGATAGCGATAAAGAGTCAATGGTGAAAACAATCCCATTATACAGACAGTATTTGCTTGTAAAAATGACTCCTGATTTCCAAAAATATGCAGAAGCGAACAGCAAAGGAAAAACTGATATTACTACTTCAGAAATGTTTGCTAAATATTTAGGAACTAAAAAAGATTTATCTCAAACAGCAAAAGATTATCTTTTAGCATTTGTAATGGCTCAGGCTGATATCCATCCAAAAACTTCAGCTCAGAATATTGATAAAATCAAAAAATTAATTGATACAGATATCAAAGACGCTACTATTAAAAGTGATCTTTTAAAAATGCAGGTTGCGATTACCGGTCTTAAAATTGGTGATGCAGCTCCTGAAGCTTCTTTAATAAAGCAGGATGGTAAGGCTTATAAGCTTTCTGAAAACAAAGGAAAACCTTATATGTTATTCTTTTACGCATCTTGGAATCCTTACATTAGTGAAGCTACTGTTCCTGTACTAAAAGAAGTGGTGAACTTTTACAAATCTAAAATGAACTTTGTATTTGTAAATGTAGATGATACTAAAGATCAGTTTACAAAAACCAGCAATTCTTTATTAAAAGGAATTCAAGGAGTAAATGTTTACGGAGAAGGCGGTATGGAATCTGATATTGCGAAGAAATATGGAGTATATGGATTCAAATTACCTTGTTTTGTAATCATTGATAAAGATGGTAAAATTGCCAGCAGATCTTTTGTAAACCTTGGAGAGCAGGAATTGGTAACGATTTTAGACAAATTAACAGGTCTTTCAGCTCCAAAAGTTGACCCGGCAATGCAGCCACAATTGCAGATTGATCCAACGGCTCCACAGCCTGCAGGACCTCAGCCCGCTCAAGCGAAATAATAAACTTTAATATAGATCAGAACCTTATCCTCGGATAAGGTTTTTTTTATTGTATTTTTGCAAAGTGAAACTTTTAAAGTTTCGATTAGGAAAATAGAAAATTTTAGAATGAGCAGAAAGAATAAGAAAAATTTAGTTCTTGAAAATATAAAGCTGTTGACTGCCGGAGCCAAAGGAGTCGCTATCGGTAAAACTGAAGATGGTAAAACCGTATTGGTGTCTGGAGCAATTCCTGGAGACCTGGTAAATGTAAAAGTTAAAAAAGCGAAGTCGAAATATTACGAAGGAGAAGCTATAGAGGTTATAGAGAAATCACCTTTTAGAGCTGAGCCTAAGTGTATTCATTTTGGAACTTGTGGTGGATGTAAGTGGCAGAATATGACTTACGAAAAGCAGCTTGCTTTTAAACAGGAAGAAGTATACAACAATATCAAAAGAATTGGTGGTATCGAAGATTTCGAGACCATTCCAATTCTAGGTTCTGAAGAGCAATATTTTTATAGAAATAAAATGGAGTTCTCATTTTCCAATGCAAGATGGCTTACTCAATATGAAATCAGCTCAGAGGAAAACTTTGGAAGTAAGGATGCACTAGGATTCCATATTCCAGGAATGTGGAGTAAAATTTTAGATCTTAAAGAATGTTTCCTACAGGAAGATCCGTCTAATGCAATAAGATTGGCTGTAAAACAGTATGGGGTTGAAAACGGATTAGATTTCTTTGATGTTAGAAACCAGGAAGGATTCCTTAGAACTTTAATGATGAGACAAAACTCTAAAGGTGAATGGATGGTTCTATTCCAGCTTTACAGAGAAGAAAAAGAAAACAGAGAAAAGCTTTTCCAATTCTTATTAGAAAAATTCCCGCAGATCAAAACGTTGGTATATGCTATTAATTCAAAGCAAAACGACTCTATTTATGATCTAGATATCAATGTTTATCATGGTGAAGGATATTTAATGGAAGAAATGGACGGATTGCAGTTTAAAATAGGACCGAAATCATTCTTCCAGACCAATTATAAGCAAGCTTTAGAATTATATAGAAAAACATTAGAATTTGCAGATCTGAAAGGAGATGAAGTTGTTTATGACCTATACACAGGTACAGGAACTATTGCTCAATATGTGGCAAGAAATGCAAAGCAGGTAATTGGAATAGAATCCGTGCAGGAAGCTATTGATGCAGCCATTGCGCATGCTGAATTAAATGGTCTTACCAATACAACATTCTACTGTGGGGATATGAAAAATGTCTTTAATGATGAGTTTTTGGAAAATCATCCAAAAGCTGATGTCCTGATTACAGACCCACCAAGAGATGGTATGCACCAGAAAGTTGTAGAGCAAATTTTAAAACTTGCACCTGAAAAAGTAGTTTATGTAAGTTGTAACTCAGCAACACAGGCGAGAGATCTGGCTTTAATGAAAGAGCATTACACATTGGTGAAAATTTTACCTGTAGATATGTTCCCACAAACTCACCATGTGGAAAATATTGCATTGCTGATTAAAAAATAATTTAATTAAATTTGAATTCAAATCTTAATATGAAGTACTTTAAATTTCTCATAATGCTCTGTTTTGTCGGAATGTTTTTTTCCTGTGGCGGAGATGATGACATCTGTGAAAGTGGTGAAGGAACTCCCAGAATGAAAGTTGCCTTCAGATCTACAGACGGAAAGGTAATGACGCTTGATTCATTGCTTGTATCGGTAGACTATGGTTCAGGAAAAGTAGAGTTAGGATGGGATAAAAAGATTGAAACAAAACTTTTTCCTTTACGGGTAGATGAATCACCTTATACAGATGTTTATTTCAAGAGATCAATTAAAGGACCAGAGTCTAAAGTAAGAATTAATTACACCACTAAAGCGACTTATGTGTCTCCGGGATGCGGGATGAAGAAGTCTTATGAGAATTTAACCTCAGAACTAATAACTTCTACTCCTGTTACTAAATTGGAAGCAGGACAAAATCAAATAGAAAATGAAGATAAGACTAATCTATACCTTGTTTTTTAGTTTATTAGGAATAATAAGCTGGGCACAGGATAAGGAAGGAGCAGAGAAAAAGGAAAATCTGAAATATAAACCCAATTTTATGGTTGGAGTTGATGTCCTGAATGCCGGAGTAGGTTTTTTCTCAGATAGAAAATTGTATCAAGGGTTTATCTCTTCAAAGATAAAGGGAAATATTCATGCAATTGCGGAAGCAGGATTTGAGAAAAATGTTTACCAAAAAAACGGATATGATGCTAAAGCAAGCGGACCCTTTGTGAAATTGGGAGCGTTTTATATGTTGGCAAAAGATCCAGAAAACGAATTTAATGGATTTTATGCCGGAGGAAAGGTTGCAGGATCGTTTTATAACCAGGAATACATGGCTATCCCTGTTCGTGGATTTGGAGGCAGCAATTCTTCAGTAGCATTTCCTTCTTCATCACAATCTTCGTTTTGGTTCGAAGGTACATTGGGAGGCAGGGTTCAGCTTTTTGAATCCAACTTCTATATTGATGTAAACCTTCAGCCTCGATATTGGGTGTATACTTCTAAGCAGGACGATATATCTCCGATGATTATCCCTGGGTTTGGAAAGAGTTCGTCAAAATTTAACATGGGCTTTGCATGGAATATTGCTTATAAGTTTTAACGAAATAAATTATTATAGATATTGTAACCTCAGAGTTTTTCTGAGGTTATTTTTTTTAATAATATTTGGAATTTATTTTATATTGTTTGTAGTTTTTCTGAGGTTTTTTTATGGGTTTGATTGGTTTTAATATTTTTGTATTTATATGTTTTTATAATTGTTTTTGGGGTTTTATGGGTGTTTGTTGTTGTTATTTTTCGTTATTTTTTTTGATATGTGTTATAATTTTGTTAAAAACTGATATATTTGTAAACTTAATAAAAATTAGAAATGCAAAAATCTACTACTTCAAAATCTTTGTTTTTACTGCCTTTATTATGTGCCGGGTTATTAGGTGCTCAAGGGGTTAAGCAAAAAGGAATGTTTCAAAAAAAGTCTCCACAAGAGCTGGCTTTATCTCATGGCTTTGATAGATGTGGTACTACTGACTATGAAGAATTCTTAAGAAGGAACTTTCCTGGAAGAATGACTAAAGATCAGTTTGAAGCTTGGCTGAAACCATTAGTTGAGAAAGCTAAAAACGAAAGATCACAAAATGGAGGTATTATCACTATTCCGGTAGTTGTGCACGTTATTCACGGTGGGCAGCCGATTGGAAGTGCTCCTAATATTGTAGATGCACAGGTAGAGTCACAGATTACTGTAATGAATGAGGATTACCGTAGAATGACAGGAACTCCGGGGTTTAATAATCATCCAGCGGGAGCAGATGTGCAGATTCAGTTTGCTTTAGCAAAAGTAGATCCTAATGGAAATCCAACCAATGGTATTGATAGAGTTAATCTATGTCAGTCTGTTTTTAAAAGAGATGTGATTGAGGCTTTTGTAAAACCTGAAACAATTTGGGATCCTAATCAGTATATGAATATGTGGAGTGTGGCATTTGGTGCTCCGAATGATGATTTGTTGGGTTATGCGCAGTTTCCGGACGGTTCAACACTTCCTGGATTAGATCCGGTAGGTGGAGATGCTATTACTGATGGAGTGGTAGCTGGTTATTACACTTTCGGGAGTATAAATTATGGTAGTGATTTTATACTTGCATCTCCTTATAATAAAGGGAGAACGATGACCCATGAGGTGGGACACTTTTTAGGGTTAAGACATATTTGGGGAGATTCTCAATGTGGAGATGATTTCTGTGCAGATACTCCTGTTGCTCATCACGCTAATTATGGTTGTTTGCCTACATTACCAAGTTGTACTGATGATTCGGTAATGGAAATGGTGCAGAACTATATGGATTATTCTGATGATGCTTGTATGAATATTTTTACTGTTAATCAGAAAGATAGAATTGCAGCTGTTATGAATAACTCTCCAAGAAGATCATCGTTGAAAAATTCTGTAAAGGATGTTGCTATTCCTTTATTCGCAAATGATGCAGAAATTAAACTAGAAAGAACTTGTACAACTGGAACCTGCGCCGTTTCTCAAAATGTTCCTGTTTCTTTATTTAACAGAGGAACCAGTGCACTTACTTCCGCTAAAATCAATTATACAATTAATGGAGTAGCACAAACTCCTTACAACTGGACAGGTAATCTTGCTCAGAATAAATCTCAGTTGCTAAGTCTTCCTGTAGCTCCTGGAACTATGGCAGGACCAATGACTATTAATATTGAATCAGCTAATGGAGGTGCAGATCAGAGAGCTACTAATAATACCGTTACTTCTACTTATGTAGGTGCTCCTATGGCAGTCCCATCAAAAGTAGTATTTAAACTTCAACTGGATTATTTTGGAAGTGAGATAACATGGGATTTGAAAAACAGTGCTGGAAATGTAGTATATAGCAGTGGTACCGGCTATAATGATTCAACGACTGCTTTACCGGGCTTAATTACTCAAAACTGGGAACTGGCTCCTGATGAGTGCTATACATTTACAATTCAGGATTCATATGGGGATGGTTTTGCATTCTATGGAGGATACTATACAATCGAAACAGCAGCAGGTGCTCCTTTAGTTTCTGGTGGCAGCTTTACAACATCTCAGAAAAAACTATTGAAAGTTCAGACTTTGGGAACAAATGAAGTGACTAAGAAGAATAATAACTTTGGAATCTATCCAAACCCTGTAAATGATATCCTAAACATTACCAAGGTTTCGTCTAAAGCAACGTTTGAAATTCATGATGTAGTAGGGCAAATTGTTAAAAAAGGAACGGTTGATAATAATAAGGTAAATGTGGGTGAATTGTTAAAAGGAAACTATGTTATTACCGTAAAAGATGGAGTTATTTCAGAAAGTTTTAAATTCATTAAAAAGTAATAATATCTTTAAATAATAAAATAATCCTCAGATTTTCTGGGGATTATTTTATTATTAGTTATATGTGATGTTGGTGTTTAATTTTTTCAAAAAATCATTTTAATAAATGTATTATAATGAAAAAATGATTAGATTTGTGTAATTATTAAAATATTAGCCTATGGAATGAAATTACTTTTTTATTACAGGTAAACTGTAAAATGAGATGTTTATAAATTCTATTTTAGCATCTTTAAACTGAAAATACTATAATTCTTTTATTATCGTTATCATTATTAAATCAAGAAAAATATGAGTGGACTTTTACTCTGTAAAATGAGCCGGCCTTTTAAGGTGCTCATTGCATTGCTCTGTATGGTCGTCGGACTGTCCATGCAGGCACAAACAGTTACCATTGGTACGGGTACAAGCACCCAGATTTATCCTTTAGGGACTTATTATGGGTATGAGCGATCTGCAGGGCTTTATACATCTGCAGAAATCAGTGCTTCCGGAAATATTCAATCTGTAGGGTGGAAAGCCACCGCAGCTGTGACTGTAAATATTCCCGTGAAAGTATATCTTAAGTCTGTACCAAGTTCAACAACCGCACTTACAGCTCAAAGTTGGGATGCTTTAACTGTAGGAGCAGTTTTGGTATATGATGGCACTGTAAATAATATAACCGTTGGCTGGAATACAATTCCATTACAGACTCCTTATTATTATAATGGAGCAGATAACCTTATGGTAATGGTGGAAACCAACTATGGGGGAGGTGGTGCCGGTACAGGTTTTAGTGGTGGTGCTTTTACTTATACTAGTAATACAGCAAAACATTTGTACAAACAAAAAGATAATACTCCGCCAGCAGCAGCCGATCTTTTGAGCCTTAATGGGCAAAGGCCAAATGCTCAATTAACATTTGCTCCAGCTACCGGATGTCTACCGTCCGGAGCAATAAGTTTAGGGGCAGTAACAGCAGCGAATGCTGTTATTAGTTGGACAGCACCTACGCCTGCTCCTGCAATGGGATATGAAATTTACTATAGTACAACCAATACTCCACCAGATGTAGGAACACCACCAACGCAAACGGTACCAACAGGTACGACGGCTACACTTTCTCCTTTGACTCCTTTAAGTACATACTATGTATGGGTAAGAGCAAAATGTAGTGGCACAGAACAAAGTAGTTGGTCCGGACCAGTTTCTTTCGTTGCAACGTGTCCGTCAATGCCAGCAGGAGGAACTCTGACAATGGGAACTATAACACCAACAACTGCTGTATTAAACTGGACTGCCTATACTCAAACACCTGCAGGCGGATTTGATATTTATTACAGTACTAGTAATACTCCTCCGACAAGTACATCCTTGCCTCAACAAAATGTACCGGGAGGGACAACAGCTACACTTTCTCCCTTAACTCCTGATACTACATATTATGCATGGGTAAGAGCAAGATGTAGTTCAACAGATCAAAGCACATGGTCAGGACCAAGAAGTTTTACAACTCCTCCTACATGTATACCTTTGACTGCATCTACATTAACTGTAGGAACAGTTACACAAACAAGTGCAGTCCTTAACTGGAGTGCGCCTACACCTGCTCCTGCAATGGGATATGAAATTTTTTATAGTACAACCAATACACCTCCTGTGGCAGGAACAACACCTTCTCTGGTAGTTACAACAGGAACTACAGCTACAATATCTCCTTTAACAACAGGAACAACGTATTATTGGTGGGTAAGAGGTGTATGTACAGCAACAGATAAAAGCGCATGGGTAGCGGGACCTAGATTTGTTCCAGGGCAGATAGGAACTGGTACAGGAACTTCAACCATGCTTCCTGTTAATTCCTATTATGGATACAACTACTCTCAACAGCTTTACACTGCAGCTGAATTAACAGCAGCATTGGGTGGTAATACTCCTATTCAGATTACTCAGATTAAGTTTTATAATGAAACAATTACTTCTCCTCAGTCTGCCTATAATGATTGGGTAGTTTATTTAGGAAATACTAATAAAACCAGTTTTACATCTAATACTGATTGGATACCTGTAGCTAACCTTTCTCAGGCATTTGCAGGAACAATTCCTACAATGACAGCCGGAAGTTGGGTAACAATTCAGTTAGCAACCCCATTTATATGGGACGGAGTAAGTAACCTTGTTATTGCAGTGGATGAAAACTCACCTGACTACGGAAATAGTACTGCTTCATGGGGAGCTTATAATGCAGGAGCAAATAGAGGTATTATGTATCGTGCTGATTCAACTAATCCTGATCCTGCTAACCCACCAAGTGCTTATAGCAGAGAATCAGATATTCCTAGGCTGATGCTTTCAGGAGTACAATTACAAAACTGTACTACAGCACCTCCTTTAAATATTGCGGTTTCCAACGTTACAGCAAGTACCGCACTTGTTACCTGGACACCTTCTTTGGGGGCTACATATATTCTGCAATATAAAGTGGCAGGAGCGATTGGTTGGTCTGCACCAATTACATTGAATACACCTGCAGCAAGTAGTTATACTATTCCTAACTTAACGGATGGTACTACTTATGAAGTGCAGATTGCTACTAAATGTCAGGGAACTCAGGGAGCATTTTCTGCAAGTGTAAACTTTACGACACCAGCGTTAACGTACTGTACGAATGTTCCTACAGCGACTACAGCAGATGGATATATTTCCAAAGTAGTGGTTGCTCCTACAAATGGACCATTAATGGTAAGTAATTCAGGATATGATGGATATAAAGATTATACAGGAGATCCTACAAGGCAGGTAACTTTTATCAGAGGTACTGATAACAATAAAATAACTGTTACTAAATTCTGGCCTGGTTCTACAACCAGTTATGGTGTAGCAGTATGGATTGACCTGAACAGAAACGGAGTCTTTGAAGCTAGTGAACAAATGATTACTTCTTCAAGCAGCACAACAACTCCTGTTTCAAACGCAACAAACACCTTTACAATAGCACTTCCTCCAAATGCTGCAACATATACAGGAACACTTCTTACCCGTATGCGTGTGGCTATGATGAAAAGTGGAGTTCCTTCATCATGCGGACCAATTGCAACCGGTGAAGTAGAAGATTATGCTGTGAAATTAATTGATCAGCCTACATGTACAACAACGCCTCCTGCTATTACCGTTTCAAACATTACGGATAAGAGTGCTACTTTCTCTTGGATCGCAGCTACAGGTGCAACATATCAGATACAATACAGAGAATTACCAGGTGGTACTTGGGTACCTGTAAACCCTGTACCTGCACCAGGTAACGTTTATACAGTGCCAGTTACACCACCTTTAAAAGAGCAGACTCAATATGAGGTTAGAATTTCTGTAAAATGTACAGGCGGCTTTGGATCATGGTCTACACCTACGCCATTTACGACTCTACCGTTACAGTATTGTCCGGTAACAGGTAGTGGAGATAATGACCATATCTCTAATGTGACAGTTACTTCTGCTAACCTTGGAACTCCTCCAATGAGTAATAACACAGGTCAGAATAACTATACAAGCTATACAACTCCTGGGACACTGATAGTTTTAGATGCAGGATCTCAGAATAATAAAATTTCTGTTGCAAAAGGATGGAACGGTTCTACAGGTAATGACGCTGTTGCAGCATGGATAGACTTTAACAGAGATGGAGTATTTGATAATGCAGAGAGGATTTTAGGTGTTACAGGAAGTACCATTACACCGGTTTCGGCACAATTTGATGTCCCTGCAAATGCATATACAGATCCTTATACTACTACGATGAGAGTTGTACTAAAACGCTCAGCGGCTATTCCTACGGCATGTACAAATGCTATTGATGGAGAAGTAGAAGATTATGCAGTGAAAATCAGAACATGTGGTACAACAATTCCAAATGCTCCTACATTCCCTATTGCAACGCTTACTCATAACTCTGTAAATGTTGTCCTTAGTGGAGCCACTACTTATCGTGTACAATACAGAAAATTAGGAGATCTTACGTGGATAGATTTATATACGGCTACCTCTCCACTTACAATCAGTGGATTGGAATCTGCTACTACTTATGAAGTTCAGGTTTCCGCAGTTTGTGGAGGTGCTTTTGGTACTCCTACTGCTATTAAAACATTCACGACAAGATGTGATCCTACCGCTCCTAATGTTACAGTAAGCAGCATAACACCTACTACTGCATTGATTACCTGGTCACCACTTGCAGCCAGCTCTACTTATACATTGAGATGGAGAAAAGTGGGTACACCAGGATGGCCAAATGCAGATATTGCTTTACCGGCAGCCCCTGCAAATACCTATGTATTAGGAAGTGTAATTCCTTTAGAGCCATATACAACCTATGAGGTAATGGTTGCCAATCAGTGTATTGGAGATTCAAACTTAAATCCATTCTCCAATCCTAAGGTATTTACCACAGAAAGAATCTGTGAAATTCCACCTCCAGGTTTAACGATTACACAATTACTGCCAACAATGGCAGAGATTAAATGGGATGCTTTCCCGGGAGCAACTTATGTTCTAAGATATAGAAAAGTAGGTATTCCAAGCTGGACAGAAGTTCCGACACCTGTAAATACTGTTATATTGAATGGTCTTACAGAAATGACTAAATACGAAATGCAGGTTGTTAATATCTGTAACGGCACACCAGGAAACTATACGCCACCTTACTACTTTACAACGCCAACTGTAATTTATTGTAAGATGTCATCCGGAAGTTCAACAGGTGAGCATATTTCTAAAGTAACAGTTATACCTAACGGAAAGCCAAAAATGGAAAACCCTTCAGGAGCATCAAGCTATACCGATTATACAGGAGTTCCAAAAACATTTATCGAATTGATCCAGGGATCTACCGATAACGAAATTATCATTGATAAAAAATGGACAGGAAATACCTATAACGAAGGAGTTTCAGTTTGGATCGACTTCAACAGAAACGGAGAGTTTGATATCAACGAAAAGATCTTTACTTCCACTCCAAATACAGACAGCCCTGTATCCGGAAAATTCAATGTTCCTTCGGATGCATTTGTAAGTATGACAGATTACAAATATGTAGTAATGAGAGTGGCAATGGAAAGAGATGGAGTTCCTGTAAGTTGTACCAACTTCAATAACGGAGAAGTGGAAGACTATACGGTAAGAATTTCGAAAAAAGGAGTTCCTAATCCACTTGATCAGACTGAGATTATGATCTATCCTAACCCTGTAAGCTCAATATTGTATGTTAAAAATATCAGCAAGAAAGCGAAGTATAAAATTTACAATGCCGCAGGACAGGTAATCGGAGAAGGTATTTTACTTAATAATCAGATCAATGTAAGCCGATTGATAAATGGTGTTTATGTAATTGATATTGATGATAACGGTACTACCGCTCAGAAGAAATTTATCAAAGAATAATAGATACAATTTCATATAGAATAAGCCTCCAGAAATGGAGGCTTATTTTTTTATTGGAAGAATTTTAAAATAAATAAATCTATGAGTATTGAATTTTTTATGGAAATTTCTTTTTTATATTGAATTTTTCAATTTATATAGATTTTTGTTAGTGACTTTTTATGTAATTGATTGCCTTGTGTTGTTTTTCGGTAATTGATAGGCTAGATTTGTGAGATTAATACAAATTTTTGATAGAAATTATGAAGAAAATCTTTATATCCTTCTTTTTCCTTTGTTTGTTCACAATGTTTAATGCACAATGGACACAAACAATTTTTAACGGAAAAAAGCTTCGGGATGATACCCGTCCACAAGGTTACTATACTTTGGATATTTCATTGTTGAAATCACAATTGACAAAAGCCGAAGAAGCTGAAGTTAATGCAAAGCCTGTTACCATTTCAATACCAACTCTCAATGGGAAAATAGAAAAGTTTGCTGTTTACAGTTTTCCGGTTATGGTGAAAGAATTAGCAGATCAGTATCAATTAGGTTCATATGCAGGAGTAGGAATTGATGATCCTTCCAAATACATAAGATTCAGCCTTGCTCCAAATGATTTTCAGTCAATGATTATCTCAAATGAAGGGACAGAATTTATTGAACCAGCCAATACTAATAAAACAGTCTATGAAGTACACCCCAAAACGAAAGGCGGGAAAACAGGATTTGTATGTTCTACTGATGAAAGCTTTCATGCTAAAAAAGAAATAGAAGCTTTACGCCAAAATGGACAATCTTTTAATCAGCAAGCATCAAGTTTTGCTAGATCTTCCGATAAGAAATACAGAACATTAAGGTTAGCTATATCTGTAACAGGGGAGTATACTCAGTTTTTTGGAGGTACGTTAGCGGGTGCTTTAACGGGAATAAATGCAACCCTTACCAGAGTAAATGGTGTTTATGAAAAAGATTTGGCGGTACATTTAATTTTACAAAACTATCCCAATATAATATATTTGAATCCAAGTACGGACCCCTATTCTTCTGTAGTGGGAGGGCAGGCTCCGGATGCCTGGAATACTGAATTGCAGCAAACTCTTACTGCTAATGTAGGAGATGCTAATTATGATATAGGTCATTTGTTTGGTGCAACAGGAGGAGGTGGGAATGCCGGTTGTATAGGCTGTATCTGCCTGGAACCGGGTAATCCAAATCCTAATACAGGAAGTGGGAAAGGTTCCGGATATACTTCTCCCGCAAACGCAATTCCTCAGGGAGATACTTTTGATATAGATTATGTAGCCCACGAAATGGGGCATCAGCTAGGAGCGAATCATACTTTTTCATATCAATTTCAAAAACCTAACACACAATTTGAGCCGGGATCGGGCTCTACCCTAATGGCATATGCTGGTATTGCCAATGGGAATGCTGCTAATTATGGTATTTTCCCTTCGCCGGGAGGTACGTTTGATATTCAGAACAATACAGATGCCTATTTCTTGAATAATAGTATTAAGCAAATTCAGACTATTTTAGAAACTAGAACATGTGATATAGAAGCTAGCACAACTAATACTCCTCCTACAATTGCTCCTTTGCCTACTTATAATATTCCAAAGGGAACAGCTTTTGTCTTAACAGTTTCAGCCACCGATGCTGAAAATGACCCGATGACTTATACTTGGGAACAGGCAGATGCAATGATTTCCGGAGGTCCTTCAATAGATAACATAAATTTAGGAAATACAACTACAGGAGCATCATTCAGATCTTTGACTCCATCTGCAAGCCCTACACGCTATTTTCCAAAACTGTCTTCTGTATTATCAGGAGTTTTGCATGACAATGATGCCTGGGAGGCTGTATCTACTGTCGCAAGAACAACAAAATTCTCAATAACTGTAAGAGATAATAATCCAGTTGTCAGCCAACAACAAAGCCAGTCAGCAATTCAAACTATTATTGTAGGAAATAATGGTCCTTTCAAAGTAAACCCGACAACTATTTATAGTAATGGACCAACACCATTGACTTGGGATGTTGCAGGAACCAATTCATCTCCCTATAATACAAGCAACGTAAAAATTGATTTTACCCCAGATAATGGCTTAAATTGGTATGTGGTAGCCAACTCTACCCCTAATGATGGGACTGAATCACTGGACTTCAGTACATTCCCTCTTCCTGTAGGAGGAACTGCTAAAATAAGAGTAAGCGCTATTAATAATGTTTTCTATGCTGTAGGAAATGCTTCGATAGCTACTTTGCCAATTTGCTCATCGAATCCGCCAGGAGGAGTTTTAATAACCAACCTTACACCGGCAACCGCTACTGTAACATGGAATGCGGCATATAATGCAGCATATTTAGTACAATATCGTGTAATAGGTACTACCGCTTGGAGCTCAGTCAATCCTAATCCTTCTTCAAATACTGTAACCCTTAATGCATTATTACCCGGAACTACCTATGAAGTTCAGGTTGCCAATATTTGTGCAGGAGTAACAGGTAGCTTCTCGCCAATCACAATTTTTACAACTCCATATTGTTCTGCTATATCCAGTAATACAGATGAAGGATATATTTCAAATGTGAAAGTAACGGCTACAAACTCTTATACTATGAGTAATGATTCAGGAGCCAATAATTATACAGACTATTCATCTGATATAACCAAACGAATAACTCTGATTAGAGGAACAACAGATAATACTGTTTCAGTGTCTAAATCTTGGTCAGGAGCTATGGCTAACAAAGCAGTAAGTGTATGGATTGATTTTAATAAGAATGGAACCTTTGATACCAGCGAACGAATTTTAAATGCAGGAAATTATCAGACGACTCCGGTGTCGGGAACTTTTGCTGTACCCGCAACAGCTTATGCAGGACCTCTTGATACCAAAATGCGCGTTGTTATAAGAGATCTTAATAATCCGGCTGTATGTGGATCATTTACTAACGGGGAAGTAGAAGATTATGCAGTGAAAATAATGGATATACAAGCATGTACGAATTCAGTTCCAGATAACATTACAATTGCCAATGTTACTCCGAATTCAGCCAATGTATCATGGATAGCAAGTACAGGGGCAACTTATATAGTAAGATACAGAAAAGTGGGAACTATAAATTGGACTACCATTGACCCCGTTTTACCTCCTGGAAATAATTATACTATTTCAAATTTAACGGAACAAACTCAATATGAAGTTCAGGTTGCAACAAATTGTAATAATAATTTGGGATCATTTTCTCCCTTGAAGCAATTTACAACGCCAGGCTTATCTTATTGCCCAATGATTGGTACCGGAACAAATGATCATATTTCGAATGTAAAGGTAACTCCCGTAAATCCAGCATTGCCAATAATGAACAATAACTCTGTTCAAAATAACTATACAAATTATACAACGCCTGATACATTAATTACTCTGGAAATAGGCTCAACAAATAATAAAATTTCTGTTACAAAAGCATGGACGGCTTCATCTCAAAATGATGCAGTGACAGTATGGATTGACTTTAACAGAGACGGGCAGTTTGTCAATTCTGAAAGAATACTTACTTCTGCCTCCGGAACAGGTAATCCTATTACTGGTACTTTTAATGTGCCAGCGAATGCATATTCAGGTCCTTATACTACTACCATGAGGGTGGCTTTACGAAGAGGGAATGCCCCTAATATTTGCCAAAATATTGTCAATGGAGAAGTAGAAGATTATACTGTAAAATTAAAACCATGTAGTACTGAAACACCAACCGACCTTACAGAAAATGCCATTACTCATAATTCTGCAACATTGAATTGGGTCGCAGCAACCGATAATCTTACCTATCTTGTTCAATATAGAGAATCAGGAGCTACTGCATGGACCGAAGTTTATGTCTCAGATGTTTCATATGTATTGAGTAATTTACAGCCCAATACTACTTATGAAGTTCAGGTGTCAGCAGTTTGTGGAGGTACTTTTGGTACTCCTACTGCCATTAAAACATTTACGACAAGATGTGATCCTACCCCTCCTAATGTTACAGTAAGCAGCATAACACCTACTACTGCATTGATTACCTGGTCACCACTTGCAGCCAGCTCTACTTATACATTGAGATGGAGAAAAGTGGGTACACCAGGATGGTCAAATGCCGACATTACCTTGCCTGTTGCTCCTGCAAATACATATGTATTAGGAAGTGTAATTCCTTTAGAGCCATATACAACCTATGAGGTAATGGTTGCCAATCAGTGTATTGGAGATTCAAACTTAAATCCATTCTCCAATCCTAAGGTATTTACCACAGAAAGGATTTGTGAAATTCCACCTCCAGGTTTAACGATTACACAATTACTGCCAACAATGGCAGAGATTAAATGGGATGCTTTCCCGGGGGCAACTTATGTTCTAAGATATAGAAAAGTAGGTATTCCAAGCTGGACAGAGGTTCCGACACCTGTAAATACTGTTATATTGAATGGTCTTACAGAAATGACTAAATACGAAATGCAGGTTGTTAATATCTGTAACAGCACATCAGGAAACTATACGCCACCTTACTACTTTACAACGCCAACTGTAATTTATTGTAAGATGTCATCCGGAAGTTCAACAGGTGAGCATATTTCTAAAGTAACAGTTATACCTAACGGAAAGCCAAAAATGGAAAACCCTTCAGGAGCATCAAGCTATACCGATTATACAGGAGTTCCAAAAACATTTATCGAATTGATCCAGGGATCTACCGATAACGAAATTATCATTGATAAAAAATGGACAGGAAATACCTATAACGAAGGAGTTTCAGTTTGGATCGACTTCAACAGAAACGGAGAGTTTGATATTAACGAAAAGATCTTTACTTCCACTCCAAATACAGACAGTCCTGTATCCGGAAAATTCAATGTTCCTTCGGATGCATTTGTAAGTATGACAGATTACAAATATGTAGTAATGAGAGTGGCAATGGAAAGAGATGGAGTTCCTGTAAGTTGTACTAACTTCAATAACGGAGAAGTGGAAGACTATACGGTAAGAATTTCGAAAAAAGGAGTTCCTAATCCACTTGATCAGACTGATATTATGATCTATCCTAACCCTGTAAGCTCAATATTGTATGTTAAAAATATCAGCAAGAAAGCGAAGTATAAAATTTACAATGCCGCAGGACAGGTAATCGGAGAAGGTATTTTACTTAATAATCAGATCAATGTAAGCCGATTAATACATGGTGTTTATGTAATTGATATTGATGATAACGGTACTACCGCTCAGAAGAAATTTATCAAAGAATAGATGAAGTTGAGTCTTCCTGAAATAACATGATATAGAATTAAATCCGAAGAAATTTTTCTTCGGATTTTTTATATACTTTATACAGATTTTCATAGACTTAAGTATGGTCTTTTTGTGTTATAAATATTCTATTTCATCATGAGTTCAAGCCATTTTTTTATGTTAAACAAACTTTTTTATCATTTATTGTTGAATTATTTATTTTGTATTGCCGGGTTTCAATGAAATTGTTAAGTTTGTGAGATTATAACAAAATATTAATGGAAATTATGAGAAAAATTTTTACCTACTCAGTTTTCCTTGGTTTGTTGACAATTATTTATAAGAATTATTCAATAATTGTTGCTAAGGATTCTGCTATTCATCACCAGTCTGATTTTAATTTTTTAAAAACTATTCCTGTAACCACACAAGTAATGTTGGCAAGAAACTTATAAACAACAATAAAACTAATACCATGAAACAACATTACTTTTTACTAAGAGTTTTTTGCTTAGCTACTCTTGTTTTTTTACTTGGATCGTGTTTTCCTATCAATCCTGCAGCTTTTCCATATACTGAAGACTTCAGCTCCGGAAATGATAACTATACTTTTATCAATGGATCACAGGCTAATAAATGGGAATATGGAAATGCTGTAGGAAACCCTCCTAATGCAGTCTATATTTCTAATACATACGGAAATACAAATGCCTATAATGTTAACGGTGCAAGTATTGTGCATACTTATAGAGATATTACTATTCCTGCCGGAACGGATAATACTATTTTCTCGTTTGACTGGAGGGCAGGGGGCGAGAGTGCCAAAGATTATCTAAGAGTATGGCTTGTTCCTGCAACCTTTTCGCCAACAGCCGGTACCGGTATTACAGCCGGAGCCGGAAGAATTAAGGTTGGAAATGACTTCAATATGCAGACTGCGTGGCAGACATATATTAATACTAATCTGGATCTTAATACTTTTGCCGGTTCCGATATGCGATTGGTATTTGAATGGATCAATAATAACAGTGGAGGAACCCAGCCACCAGCTGCAATAGACAATATTTCATTGGGAAAATGTTTTTTTCCGTCTGCTTTACAAGTGTCTGCTGTAACACCCACCACAGCAATATTAAATTGGACTGCTCCGGCCTCACCACCCGCAGATGGATATGAATATTATCTAAGTACAACCAATACTCCGCCGAATTTAGGAACTACACCTACAGGAAGTGCCAATGATGTGACTATCAGTGTTTCTCAATTGTCTCCCAATACTACTTATTACTGGTGGGTACGTTCTGCATGTAGTTCAACTGATAAAAGTATTTGGGTACCTGGCGGAAGTTTTAGTACACCTACTTGTAATATTGCAACTCCGGTAATTACATTGAGTGATATTACCCATAATTCAGTTACCTTAAAATGGGCAAGAACCAATCAGGTAGATAATTATCAGTTGAGGTACAGACCTGTTGGAACATTAAACTGGAACATACTAACCGTACCTGTAGCTTTACCTCCTTTAACGGTGAATACATTTAATTTAAACAATTTACTGTCTGCCACTTTGTATGAAGTGGAAGTTGCCGCAGTGTGTAACGGAACCACAGGAGCTTTTTCTCATGACGAGTTTTTAACGAAGTGTGATCCTACACCTCCTACAGTTACAATAAGCAATATTACATCCACCACAGCTTTGGTGACATGGTCGCCACTTGTAGCAAGTGCAACTTATGTTATGAGATGGAGAGAAGTAGGGACAATCCCTTGGAATACAGAGAATTTACCTGCTCCACCAGCAAATACCTTTCCTCTTACGAATTTAGGAGTGAATAAAACATATGAAGTTCAGATTGCCAACCAATGTATAGGAGGCAGCTTGAATCCTTACTCACATCCTAAGGTATTTACCACAGAAAGAGAATGTGATACTCCACCTTCTGGATTGACACTTACTCAACTATTACCTACATTAGCCGAAGTTAGATGGGATCCGTTTCCTGGAGCTACTTATATTCTTAGATACAGAAAAGTGGGTATTCCAAGCTGGACGGAGATTACTACT
Source organism: Chryseobacterium sp. CS2K3 (assembly GCF_059515185.1). Taxonomy (NCBI): domain Bacteria; kingdom Pseudomonadati; phylum Bacteroidota; class Flavobacteriia; order Flavobacteriales; family Weeksellaceae; genus Chryseobacterium; species Chryseobacterium sp. CS2K3. The sequence continues at coordinate 168,943 of NZ_JCAKRW010000006.1, forward strand.
CCCGTTAATAATTTGATATTGAATAACCTTCTGGAACTTACAAAATATGAAATGCAGGTAGCCAATATCTGTAATGGAGCACCTGGAAATTTTACACCAATGTATTATTTTACAACGCCTAATGTTGGGTATTGTCAAATGGCTTCGGAAAGTTCTGTAGGAGAACATATTTCCAAAATAACAGTGAAACCAAATGGAAAACCTGTTATGGAAAATTCTTCAGGAGCCTCTAATTATACAAACTACACAGGAGTTCCTAGTGCATTTATTGAATTGATTCAAGGATCGGTAGATAACGAAATTATTATCGATAAAAAATGGACGGGGAATACCCAAAACGAAGGAATCGCTGTCTGGATTGATTTCAACCGAAACGGAGATTTTGATATTAATGAGAGAGTTTTTGTTTCTTCACCTAATTCCACGAGCCCTGTATCTGGTAAATTTAATGTACCAGCCAATGCTTCTGTAAGCATGACTGATGACAAATATATTGTGATGAGAGTGGCGATGGAAAGAGATGGAGTACCTGTAAGCTGTACCAAATTCAAAAATGGAGAAGTAGAAGATTACAAAGTAATCATCTCTAAAAAAGCAGTTCCAAATTTAATAGATCAGAACAAGGATATCACAATTTATCCCAATCCTGTACATACCGTGCTACATATAAAGAATATTAGTCAGAAAGCTAATTATAAGCTTTATAGTCTCTCAGGACAATTGCTTGAAAGCGGCATTATACTGCATAATAAAATTGATGTAAGTAAACTCGTCAACAGTGTATATGTAATATATATTGAAGATAATGGAGAAACGATAGAAAAGAAATTTATCAAAGAATAATACAAAAAAGCCCTCTGATTAGAGGGCTTTTTCTATTTTGTAACGTAGAAGGAATCTAAGATATGTTATTCAATAGCAAAGATTACTTTTTCTGTCTGCTCTTTTAAATCTTCCAGATTTGTATTATTATAAATGATACAATCTGCCATTTTGATCTTGTCCTTTTCAGGCATCTGCTTTTCCATCACAGCCTCTACTTCTCGGTAGGTTTTGTTATCCCTGTCCATTACCCTTTTGGTTCTGATATTATCTTCAGCTGTTACCAAAAGAGACTTGTAGCATTGCCTGTTTAGCTTTAGCTCAAATAATAATGCTGTTTCTTTGAATACCAAATACTTAGTCTGTTGTTTTACCCAGTTTTCAAAATCAATGCGAACTGCCGGATGAATGATCTCATTTAATTGTTGAAGAAGGTCTTTGTTATTAAAAACCTTACCGGCAACAAACTTCCTGTCATAGATTCCGTTTTCATCATAAGACTCTTCTCCAAGAAGTTCTTTGATCTTAATTTTCAGCTCCTCATTATCATTCACGATATCTTTTGCTCTATCGTCTGAATAATAAACCGGAAAACCGAGTTCTTCAATAAATTTAGCTACTGTAGTTTTTCCCGAACCAATTCCTCCTGTTAATCCAATAACCTTGGGTGCGGGCGGCTCTGCCTGTTGTGCTTCTGAATGTAATTCTTCCATAATTAAAAATTAATAACCGAAAACATCATTAAAACTGAACGTTTCATCAAGTCTTACTCCTTTTTCGGTCATTTTAAGACTTGCCAGCTCATGATGAGCATCATGTTCAAAGAATAATAAATATTCGTTATCTATACACTGTTTTAAGAATTTTCCTTTTTCTTCCAGTGTTAAAAGAGGTCTTGTATCATATCCCATCACATATACTTGATTGATATGTCCTGCGGTAGGAATAAGATCTGCTGCAAAAACAATTGTTTTCTCCTGATACTGGATTACCGGAAGCATTTGCTTTTCCGTATGCCCGTCTACAAAGATGACATCCATTTTCAGATCAGGTGCAAAACCGTAATTTCCTGTAGTAGGAAGCGGTAAAAAGTTAAGTTGTCCACTTTCCTGCATAGGCATAATGTTTTCTTTCAGGAAGCTTGCTTTTTCTCTTGCGTTAGGTTCCGTTGCCCATTGCCAGTGGTTTTCGTTTGTCCAGAACTGTGCATTTTTGAAAGCAGGTCTGTAACCGGTTCTGTCGTCATTCCATTCAATAGCACCACCACAGTGATCAAAATGAAGGTGCGTAAGGAATACATCGGTGATATCTTCCTTTACAAAACCATATTTTTTTAAATTTTTATCAAGATTATCATCTCCCCAAAGAGAATAGTGTCCGAAAAACTTGTCATCCTGTTTGTTCCCAAGACCACAGTCTACAAGGATCAGTTTTTTTCCGTCTTCAATAAGAAGAGAACGGGTTCCTAATTCGATCAGGTTTTTTTCGTCTGCCGGATTGGTTTTTTCCCACAGACTTTTTGGGACGACACCAAACATGGCACCGCCGTCTAATTTAAATTTTCCACATTGTATTGGATATAGCTTCATATGTATATTTTGATTATTTCTTTATTAGTTTCATCTTTTCAGCAATTCTCCTTGCATCATCATCTGATTGTTCAAGATGAGAAATGATATTGTTAAAATCATTTTCCTTTCTGTTTTGAGACAACTTTTGTTTGATGAATATTTCTGTCGGAATCACTTTAATTCCAAAAGCTCCCTTCATTTCCTTTTCCACAAATTCCTTTCCCATATCGTTTACCATCATGGGACATTGCTGAAACTGTTCGTATTTTGATGTTAATTTCTCCAAATGACTGTAAAGCTCATCCTGATCCATTAATTCCACTTTTCCATAAATCTGTACCGCTTCATAGTTCCAGGTAGAAACATTAATATGATCATACCAACTGCTGGAAATATAAGTATGAGCACCTAAAAAGTCACAAAGAACTTCATCACCGTTCTTCAGAGTTTTCGCCTGAGGATTTGCCCGGGAAATATGAGTTTCAATATAAGCATTTTCCGGATCATTTTCATTCAGCATCATCATGGAATGAGTCGCCCGAATCTTATCAACAGAAGAAATCAGTAAAGCAAAAGAATTCTCCCTGATAATTTCTCTCATCAGATTCAAATCTTCACTTCTGTATAATTTAGGTACAAACATCAATTAATAACTTATATATTAAAGCTTTAAACCCACACTTAGAACTTTAAACTAAAAAAGTTCTCCAGGATTTCTAGGTCTTGAAATATTTAAATGCTGGTAAGCCTTATCGGTAACCTCTCTACCTCTCGGAGTCCTGATAATAAAGCCTTCCTGTATCAAAAACGGCTCATATACTTCTTCCAGAGTCTCCGGATTTTCTCCGATAGAGGTTGCTAAAGCAGAAATTCCCACGGGTTTTCCCTTGAAATTTTCAATCATCACACGCATGATCTTATTATCCATTTCATCCAGCCCAAACTCATCTACATTCAAAGAATCTAAAGCATATTTAGTAATCTTGATCTCAATTTCACCGTTTCCTTTGATCTCTGCAAAATCACGTACTCTCCTAAGCAAAGCATTGGCAATCCTTGGGGTTCCACGGCTTCTTCTTGCAATTTCAATTGCCGCATCTTCATAAATTGCCACTCCCAGAACCCTTGCGCTTCTTTGAATAATCATTGATAAAAGCTCAATAGAATAATATTCCAGTCGGCTTTGAATACCAAATCTGGCAAGCATCGGTTTTGTAAGCATCCCGCTTCTCGTTGTAGCTCCCACCAAAGTAAAAGGATTTAACCCTATCTGTACACTTCTTGCATTAGGACCTGTTTCCAGCATGATGTCAATCTTATAATCTTCCATCGCTGAATACAAATACTCTTCAACAACCGGAGAAAGACGATGAATCTCATCAATGAAAAGAACATCATTTTCTTCCAGATTGGTCAATAACCCTGCTAAACTTCCTGGTTTATCCAATACAGGACCAGAAGTAATTTTGCAGTTTACCCCAAGCTCATTGGCTATAATATTAGCTAAAGTTGTCTTTCCCAAACCCGGAGGACCATGTAAGAGAACATGATCGAGCGCACCGCCACGTCTTTTGGCAGCAGTTACAAAAACCTCAAGATTTTCCAGCGTTTTTCTTTGTCCCGCAAAATCCTTAAAGCTTTGGGGACGAATTTTTTCTTCCTGCATCAACTCCTCTCGTGAGTAGTTTTCCTTATCTGGATGTAAAAAATCTGGCATTAATTCATTTCATTTACCTCAAAGATAGCAAATTTAGGCTAAGATTGAAATGAAGATTGAGAAAAGGTGAAATTGAAGTAATGATTCATCCCAAGGCTGAGGTTTAAGAGATGAATTGAGATATTTTAAGTATTTTTGAAAGGAAAATTAATACTTGAATTATTTTATTTTAGATATATCATTTCCTTACTGGAACTCCATGGAATAATAATATAATTCATTTTATAACCTTAACCTTAGATAATGAAATTAATAGGACCATTTAAGCAAGTTGTAACCCTTGCCAATTTACCATTAAGAGGAAAACTTTCCGATGAGCAATTGGAAATCATTGTTGATGGAGGACTTATCGTAGAAAATGATACCATTCAGAGAATTGGGAATTTTGAAACTTTAAAAAATGAAAATCCCGGTATTCACATCGAACCCATTGAAGGAGAACAGGTGGTTCTGCCTGCTTTTGTAGATTCACATACTCACATTTGTTTCGGTGGAAACCGTGCCAATGATTTTGCAATGCGTAATGCAGGGAAAACTTATTTGGAAATTGCTGAAAGTGGAGGAGGAATCTGGAGCTCTGTGCAGCATACAAGAAATGCTTCTGAAGAAGAACTGCTGAAAACACTATTAGAAAGAATTAAATTCCTTGTTGATCTTGGAATTACAACCATTGAAGTGAAGAGCGGTTATGGACTCGATGTGGAAAACGAGTTAAAGATGCTTAGAATTATTAAAAAAGCACAAGACTCTACGAAAGCAACTTTAGTTCCTACTTGTCTTTCTGCTCATTTAAAACCAAGAGATTTCGAAGGAAGCAATCCTGAATATCTTGAATATATTCTTACCGAAATACTTCCCAAAGTAAAAGAAGAGGATCTGGCTAAGCGAGTAGATATCTTTATTGAAAAATCAGCGTTTCAACCAGAAGAAAGTAAAGAGTTTTTACTTAAAACTAAAGATTTAGGTTTTGAAATAACCGTTCATGCTGACCAGTTTACGCCTGGAAGCTCAAGAATTGCAGTAGAAGTAGGCGCAAAATCAGCAGACCATTTGGAAGCAACCATTGATGAAGATATAGACTTCCTTGCACAATCTGATACCGTAGCCACCGCACTTCCGGGAGCAAGCTTAGGACTTGGAGAAAAATTTACTCCAGCCAGAAAATTATTAGATGCCGGAGCTATTGTAGCCATTGCCAGTGACTGGAATCCTGGGTCTGCACCGATGGGGAATTTAATTACTCAAGCTTCAATTCTTGCTACATTCCAGAAACTAACGACAGCTGAGGTTTTAGCAGGAATGACTTTCCGTGCAGCATACGCACTTAATCTGGAAGACAGAGGAGTTTTGGAAACCGGGAAAAAGGCAGATTTCATCACCTTTAAAACCAATAATTTCCAGAATGTATTATATAATCAGGGAAGCCTTAAAGCTGAACATGTTTATATTGATGGAAACCTTGTTGATTAAACATTATAAAAATTAACTAATACCTAATAAATGAAAATTAAATTTGAAGATATTAAAGAAAAATATCTCTCACTTGGAGTATCTGAAAAAAACTTTGAATATGCATTGAATGCGGTCAAATCAGGCACCAAAAAAGACTTTATTGTAAAGAATCTGACTTCTGATATCAGAAAGGTTGATTCAAATATAGCAAATAACATGCTTGATGAAATGTTTTCAGCGAACGGAGGTGAATTTAAACATGAAAATAGAGCAGGGTACCTATATTCTGTATTTTATCTGATTGCTATTGTTGCCTTGTCAGGACTTCTCCTTTCTTTTAATCATGAAAATAGAAGTATGCAATATAAGCTGGGAGCTGCTTTATTAGTATTTGTTGTATTATTTTTCAGAACATTTATTCCGGCAGTCAGAGGGAGATTTAGAGAATAATTAAAATAATTTGATAAAGATAAATTGATGCAGAAGACCTTTTCTCTTCTGCATTTTTTATGAACAGTGGTTTTAATTCTTTATACCCTTGAATTCTTTGTATAATTATATAAAAGGAGTTTTTATATCTAAACAATATTAATTAGCTTTACTGAATAGAATGATGTGACTAAAATTGAATTTTAAAGGAATATGTTTCAAAATATTTGGCAGGGTAGATTGGACGGAGAAGAGCTTCTCTTCCACAGACTATTTCAGAGAGTAAAAGAAGAACAGAATTACGATAATATTTCCACGAATGATTTCGCGTTGCATGGCTTTGCCGTGGACGAAGGAGTCAGGAGAAATAAAGGACGTCAGGGAGCAAAAGATGCACCGGATGTGATTAGGAAAAATATGTCTAATTTTCCGGTTATTCTTCCTAACTTTTCCATGCTGGATTTTGGAAACATTACCTGTGAAGATGGTAATCTGGAAAATACTCAGAATAATCTTGCCAAAAATGTTTCTAAAGTACTTTTAAAAGGCGGAAAATCTCTTGTTCTGGGTGGAGGACACGAAGTCACCTATGCTCATTATTTAGGAATTAAAACAGCATTTCCTGAACAAAAAATAGGAATCATCAATATTGATGCTCACTTTGACAACAGACAGCCGGAAAAAGGAGTAGGACCAAGTTCAGGAACAGGATTCTGGCAAATCGCACAGGAAGGACCTATCAATTCCCTGCATATCGGTATTCAGAGAAACTCCAATACCTTAAAGCTATTTGATACAGCACATCAATATGGAATGAAATACATTCTTTCCGACGAATTATTCTTTGAAAATCTACCTTCCGTTTATCAGCGTATTGATGACCTGTTAGAAAATGTAGATTTCGCTTATCTTACGATTTGTATGGATGTTTTTAATGCATCTATCGCTCCGGGGGTTTCAGCTTCGGCATATAATGGTATCTTTGCAGATGCAACCTTTATGCATTTTTACAGACATATTCTGAAAAACAAAAAACTGGTTGCACTGGACGTAGCAGAAGTGAATCCATCGTTCGATATCCAAGATAGAACGGCTAGGCTTGCCGCTTGTCTGGTGAATGAATGGCTAATGATTTAAGATAAAGCTATATTCTTCCGATAGAGAAAATCATTCTTTTATTTACCCTTAAGGAATAGAATTTGCTGCCCTTATCGTGCTTTTAGATTGAAAGCGCTCATAAATTCATTAGCTGAATTTAAAACAGAAATTATATTATGGAACAATTAATTGAAAACAAGCTTGTTAAAGCAGATAAAGCGTTTTCGGTGTGGAGAAAATTGCCGTTTGAGGAAAGGCAGAAGTTAATTGCAAAAGCAGCAGAAATACTTAAAAATAATTCAGAGAAATTTGGCAGGATCATTACCACTGAAATGAATAAACCCATTTCCGAATCTATTGCTGAGGTAGAAAAGTGTGCTTTAATGATGAACTATTATGCCGATGCAGAAAATATTTTAAAACCCGAAAAAGTAGAATCCGAATTTGCTTATTCTGAAGTTCATTATGTTCCGAAAGGTGTAATTTTAGGAGTAATGCCATGGAACTTTCCTTTCTGGCAGGTGCTGAGGTTTGCTATTCCTGCCATTTTAGCAGGAAATACAGTTGTTTTAAAACACGCTTCAATTTGTTTCGGAAGCGGAAATGCCATTGAAGAAGTTCTTTTGGAAGCAGGATTCCCTGAAGGTATTTTCCAGAACCTTGAAGTAGGGCATAAAGCCGTAAAAGAAATCCTTGAACATGAGGTTGTAAAAGGAGTAAGCCTTACAGGTAGTGGAAAAGCAGGTGGAGAAGTGGCTTCAATTGCCGGATTAAATATCAAAAAATCTTTGCTTGAGCTTGGAGGAAGTGATGCATTCATTATTTTTGAGGATGGGGATTTTGAGGCAGCTGCAAAAGCTGGAGCAAAATCAAGACTTCAAAACTGTGGACAAACCTGTACTGCAGCAAAAAGATTTATTATTGATGAAAAAGTTGAAGATCAGTTTTTACCTATTTTCATTGAAGAATATAAAAAATATGAAATTGGTGATCCTTTCGATAAAGAAACAAAATTAGCAGGAATGGCAAGACCAGACTTAGCTGATGAGTTGGAAGCTCAATTCAACAGAGCATTAGAAAATGGTGCAGAAATCATTCTTCCTTTAGAAAGGGTTTCAGAAAATGAATTTAAACCAGGTTTGATCAGAGTTCAAGAAGGAAATCCAATTTTAAAAGAAGAACTTTTTGGTCCTTTAGGAATGGTAATGATTGCAAAAGATGCCGAAGAAGCACTACAAATTGCCAATGATATTCCTTTTGGACTTTCCAATTCAGTTTGGACTCAAAATAAAGACCGTCAGTTATTCTTTATCGAGAACCTTGAATCTGGAACGGTAAATATCAACAGAATGACAAGTTCTGACCCTCGTTTTCCTTTTGGAGGCTCCAAGGCTTCAGGATATGGAACAGAGCTGTCTTTACTGGCTTTAAAAGAGTTTGTAACAGCAAAGACGATTGTAGGTAATTAAGAGCTGCAATGATAGTATAAATAAAAACTCCCGAAAATCAATTTCGGGAGTTTTTTATGCTTTGACAAAAAGTAAATTTGCTTATTGCTTATTGCTTATTGCTTATTGCTTATACTGTCGTTAATCTCAATGTATTTGTTTTACCACCTTCATACGATGGAGTTGCATTGATGTTAATTACAAAGTCTCCAGTTTCAATATAACCGTAGTTATGCGTTAACATGTTTACCTGGATGATCGTTTCGTCTGTAGACTTTTTCATATCGTAATAGTAAGCGTGAACACCCCAAAGAAGGTTCAGCATAGTAATTACTCTTCTGTTTCCACTATACACGATGATATGAGAGTTCGGTCTGTGAGCTGCAAGCTGGAAAGCTGTATATCCGGAATGAGTAAGCGTTACGATTGCAGAAACATTCGTAGTTTTTGCAATTCTTACGGCTGCAAGGCATACCCTGTTTGTAATGAATCTCTCATCGATGCAGTTATAGTCTTTTTCAATCGGCTCGTTTTTATGTTGGTAGAAGTGAGTGGTTTCAATGTTTTTCACAATTTTAGCCATGTTTTCCACAACCTGAACCGGATATCTACCCACAGAAGTTTCTCCTGAAAGCATTACTGCATCAGCACCGTCCAATACAGAGTTAGCAACGTCATTTACTTCTGCTCTCGTTGGTGTTAAGCTGTTGATCATCGTTTCCATCATCTGAGTAGCGATAATTACAGGCTTAGAGTAGAATCTTGCTTTTTCTACCAGATTTTTCTGAATAGCAGGAACTTCCTCCATCGGAACTTCTACACCTAGGTCACCACGTGCAACCATCAGCCCGTCACATTCCAATAAAATTTCTTCGATATTTTTAACTCCTTCAGGTTTTTCAATTTTCGCGATAATCGGAGTTTTGAATTTCCCGTTTGGATGTTTTGCAATTAAATCTTTAAGATCAATAATATCCTGAGCATGACGTACGAAAGAAAGAGCAATCCAGTCTACTTCCATGTCAAGCATGAAATTAGCGTCTTGAATATCTTTTTCTGTTAATGCAGGAAGAGAAACCTGTGTATTAGGAAGGTTTACTCCTTTCTTGGAACTTAGAGGTCCCCCTTGAATCGTTTTAGCCTTTACCGTATCTACTTCATTGGTTTCAGTAACCTCTAGTACAAGCTTACCATCATCAATAAGGATTCTTTCACCTACCTTTACATCCTGAGGGAATTGCTGATAAGTCATGAATACTTTTGTAGAATCTCCCTCTATCTTTTCATTCGTGAAGGTAAGAATGTCTCCGGGATTCAGATAAGATCCTTCTTTTACGACACCTACTCTTAGCTTAGGTCCCTGAAGGTCCCCTAAAATACCCACTGAATAACCATACTCGCTGTTTAGCTCTCTAATTATTTCAATATTTTTTCGAACTAAGTCGTAATCTGCATGTGAAAAATTTATTCTGAAAATATCAACACCCGCTTTCATTAAATCTAACATTACCTCCTTCGATGAAGAAGCAGGACCTAGTGTTGCGATAATTTTTGTCTTCTTTAAATACTTATTCATAATACTGGATAATTTGATAAAGTTCCTCATCAGAACTCAGTGTGTAATCTTGAATTGGAAACACAAGATTTTCAGGGAGCAAAATTACGGAAAAATCAGGAAACTGTTCCGAACTATGCAGAATATATTCTACATCTACCTGATTATTTAATAAAAATTTAATGTTTTCTTCTTCTGTAAAGAGCTCGGTTTGAACTTTTTTTTGTTTACTTTCAGAAGATTTATTTGAAATAAAGGTGAAACAGGTCTTAGAAAACTTGTGATAAGCTTCAAATCTTGGAAAAAAATATTCATAATAATCTCCGTGAAAGACTACATCTTTCTTTCTTGAAAAGTTGAGATTATTGGTCTGGTTTATTTTGTAGAAAAACTCATGAGCAGGTATATTTTTTGCTAATCTTACCAATCCTATGGCAATATCCTCAAATTCTATATCATCAAGATCATAAAGTTTTTGAATTTCCAAGTATATTTTCTTTTTTATTTAAAATATAAAATGCCCTTTGTGCAGCCTTTTCTTCAGCTTTTTTCTTGGAGGTTTCCGTTGCATTGGCAATCTTCTCTTCTCCCAGCCATACATGACACCTAAAGACCACAGCTTTATTAGCCTGTATTTCTTCGCAGGTCTCGTACTTTATATTTACCTTCTTTTTCTGGCTCCATTCAAGAAGAAGCCCTTTGTAGCTTACAATTTTGTTCTCAAGCTTGTTAATCTCGGAAGGGGTCAAAAGTTTTTCCAGAATGATTCTTTTGCAAGCATCATAATGAAAGTCTAAATATACAGCACCGATTAAGGCTTCAAATAAATTTCCGGAGATATTCTCCCCTAAAGCCGAAGAGTTATTCTGCTTTTGCAGAAGATTCGTAAGCCTAAGGTCTTCTCCTAGTTTATTAAGATTTTTCCTATTAACAATCTTAGATTTCATCTGTGTCAGATATCCTTCATTAGCTTGAGGATAAGTCTGGAACAAATGACAAGAAATAATTGTACCCAAAACAGAATCTCCCAAAAACTCAAGCCTTTCATAATTGCTGTCTTGATTTTTAGAAGAATTTTTTAAAGAAAAAGCTTCGCGGTAAAGAGCAATATTTTGTACTTCGGTACCTAAAACTTTTTTAAGTTCAGTACTGAGAAAATAATCTCTCTCCGTTAATTGTCTTTTTCTTTTTTTGAGAAGGAATTTAGAAAAGTATTTCTGTAACTCCATTCATTGAATTTAGATTTTCTTAAATAGAACGCAAGCGTTGTGCCCACCAAATCCAAAAGTATTGCTCATGGCTACTTTTACATCTTTCTTCACAGCCGTATTAAACGTAAAGTTTAATCTGCTGTCAATATTTTCATCATCAGTAAAATGGTTGATGGTAGGAGGAACAATACCATGAATAATAGTTCCTAACGCAGCGATAGCTTCAATAACACCTGCTGCACCTAAAAGGTGACCAGTCATTGATTTTGTAGAATTAATCTGAATGTCATAAGCATGCTCGCCTAATAACTTAGAGATTGCGTTGGATTCTGCGATATCTCCTAATGGAGTAGAAGTACCATGCATATTGATATGATCTACTTCATCAGCAGTTAAACCAGCATCTTCCAGACAACTTTTCATTACCAGATAAGCGCCAAGACCTTCAGGGTGAGGAGCTGTCATGTGATAAGCATCAGCACTCAAACCGCCTCCTTTTAATTCTGCATAGATTGTTGCACCACGTTTTACAGCGTGTTCATATTCTTCAAGAATGATACATCCTGCACCTTCTCCCAAAACAAATCCATCTCTGTCTTTGTCAAAAGGTCTTGAAGCTGTTTTTGGATCATCGTTTCTTGTAGAGAGTGCCATCATTGCATTAAATCCACCGACACCACTTGCTGTAACGGCTGCTTCAGAGCCTCCGCACACAATTACATCTGCTTTTCCAAGTTGGATCAGCATTTTGGAATCGATTATAGCATTTGCAGAAGATGCACATGCAGATACAGTAGTATAATTTGGTCCGTGGAATCCATATTCAATAGAAATGTGTCCCGGAGTAATATCCGCAATCATTTTTGGAATAAAGAAAGGGTTGAATCTAGGAATTTCGGTATTTGCCCATCCTAAAACTTCTGTTTCGAATGTTTCTAAACCTCCGATTCCTGAACCCCAAACTACACCGACTCTGTTTTTATCTACATTGTCTTCTATAATTTTGGAATGTGCTACTGCTTCTTTAGCAGCAACAAGTCCCAATTGGGTATTTCGGTCCATTTTTTTAGCTTCTTTCTTATCGAAATGCTGCAACGGATCGAAATCTTTCACTTCACAAGCGAACTTCGTTTTAAAGTTTGTGGCATCAAAAAGAGTAATCGGAGCGGCTCCGCTCTCACCTTTCACAAGATTTTCCCAGTATTCTTTTGCATTATTTCCTATTGGCGTTATTGCTCCAAATCCGGTTACAACTACTCTTTTTAATTCCATAAACTTTTAAAATTTTCTTTTTGGTTGAAGAATATTATTTATTTACTACTTCTTCGATGTAAGCGATAGCGTGTCCTACAGTAGTAATTTTTTCAGCTTGATCATCAGGGATTTGAATGTTAAATTCTTTTTCAAATTCCATGATTAATTCAACTGTATCTAGTGAATCTGCTCCTAAATCGTTAGTGAAGCTAGCTTCAGGAGTTACTTCTGTTTCTTCAACGTCAAGCTTATCAGCGATGATAGCTTTTACTCTTGATGCAATGTCTGACATAGTAAATTATTTTTTTAATTGTTAGATGGTGCAAATATATAAAATTCTTTACGATAAAACATTTTTTTAGTCTTTTTTGTGGTGCAGTGGCTATCATTTTAGATTAATAAGCTTTAGTGTTTTAGTTTTCAGTTATTTATATTTTATTGGATTAGAGTGGATTAAAACTTATTTTCCGATTAGTGGACTTATTTTGTAGATAAAATAGTTAAATAAGGCTCGTTTTTGTAGAATAAAGGGTGAGATTGAGAGAAAGGTTTGAGGTTTTTTACTATATTTGTGTGTCATGCAATTAACACGTTAGCTTTTTTGAATACATAAACCCAAAAGTATTACCGGAATAGTTTTCTACTATTCCAATATTTCTATTGTTATATTCAAAAACTACAAAATGCAAAATTTCTTTGAAAGTCCTTTTAAAGGCAAAATTATACAAGAACATATTCAAAATCCTAATATTATTGCCGGTAAGTATTCTTATTATTCCGGATATTATCATGGGCATTCTTTTGATGAATGTGCCCGTTATTTACTTCCCGACAGAAGTGATGTGGACAAATTAATTATTGGTTCTTACTGCTCTATTGGAACGGGAGCAAGTTTTATTATGTGCGGGAATCAGGGGCATCGTTATGACTGGATCTCAAGTTTTCCTTTCTTTTATATGTCAGAAGTTGAATACTTCAAAAATAGTAAAGATGCTTTTCAACTAGCGGGAGATACTGTAGTAGGAAATGATGTCTGGATTGGGACGGAAGCCATGATTATGCCAGGCATTAAAATTGGTGATGGAGCAGTGATTGGGAGTCGCGCGTTGATTACTAAAGATGTTGAGCCTTTCACGATTGTAGGCGGCAATCCTGCAAAACCCATTAAAAAAAGATTCAGTGATCAGCATATCGAATTACTGCTTGAAATGAAATGGTGGGATTGGGATGAAAGTATTCTGAAAGATGCAATACCAATTATTTGCTCCGCAGATATTGAACTGCTGTATGAATTCTATAAAAGGATGAAATAAAATAGTAAGGCTCTGTAAAAGAGCCTTTTTGTTTTGTAATCATTTAAATATCTGGTTTTTTCACTCTGGAATAGTATTATTGAAGTATTTAATACATGATTCTTTAAAATACAATCTAAAATTTTCCTATATTGTCGGTTTAATATATAATGAAGTATCTTCAAAGCTGATGAGGAATTACGGTATAATAAGCTGGATTTTAAGCAAATTATAACCATAGTATCATCTGTTTGAAATATAGATAGGAAATAAATTAAAATTTATGATTATTAAACCAAGAGTAAGGGGGTTTATTTGCCTTACAGCTCATCCTGAAGGATGCGAAAAAAATGTTACTGATCAGATTGATTTTACAACATCAAAAGGAAAAATTGCTGACGGTCCTAAAAATGTTCTTGTTATAGGAGCGTCAACAGGTTTTGGATTAGCATCCAGAATTGTGAGTGCTTTCGGTTCGGATTCCTCTACGATAGGGGTGTTCTTCGAAAAACCTCCAATGGAAGGAAAGCCTGCCACGCCGGGTTGGTATAATACTGTATCCTTTGAGAAGCAAGCTCATGAAAAAGGATTGTATGCCAAAAGTATCAATGGTGATGCATTTTCAAATGAAATAAAACAAAAAACGATAGAGCTTATTAAAGCCGATTTGAAGAAAATAGACCTGGTAATATATAGTCTTGCTTCTCCAAGAAAAATACATCCTGATACACAACAGGTTTATAATTCTGTTATCAAGCCAATAGGTAAAACTTTTGAAAATAAAACAGTAGATTTTCATTCAGGAGTCGTTTCCAATGTTGTAATAGAGCCATGTACTGAAGAAGAAGTGAATAATACTGTGGAAGTAATGGGTGGCGACGATTGGGAAAGATGGATGGATGTTCTTAAAAAAGAAGATGTGCTATCTCCTGAATGCTTAACGATTGCTTATTCCTATGTAGGACCTGAAGTTACCACTCCAATATATAGAAACGGAAGTATTGGTAGAGCAAAGGATCATTTGGAGCAATCCGCATTTAAAATTTCTGAAAAACTTAAAGATATTGACGGAAAAGCTTATGTGTCTGTTAATAAAGCTTTAGTTACCCAGGCAAGCTCAGCAATTCCTGTAATTCCTCTTTATATTTCCCTTTTATATAAGGCAATGAAAGAAGAAGGAATTCATGAAGGATGTATCGAGCAGATTTATAGATTGTTTGAGACTAAACTGTTTTCGAGAGAAATTCCAACGGATGAAAAAGGAAGAATCAGAATTGATGACTGGGAAATGAGACCTGATATACAGAATAAAGTATCGCAATTATGGGATCAAGTAACTACTGAGAATATCAGCGAAATAACAGATCTGGAAGGATACAGAAGCGATTTCTTTAAACTATTTGGTTTTGGATATGATGCTGTAGATTATGATGCAGAAATTAACGAATTACAGACAATTCCAGGATTGGTAGAGTAAAGTATTTTATATAATAATTTTTAATTCCAGTTATTACCATGAATTTTCATGAAATAGCTGGAATTATTATTTTGTATATTGATTTCTTAGGTTGTTTATCCGGCTTAAAAT
Organism: Chryseobacterium sp. CS2K3; assembly: GCF_059515185.1. Classification (NCBI taxonomy): domain Bacteria; kingdom Pseudomonadati; phylum Bacteroidota; class Flavobacteriia; order Flavobacteriales; family Weeksellaceae; genus Chryseobacterium; species Chryseobacterium sp. CS2K3. The sequence goes on from NZ_JCAKRW010000006.1 coordinate 184,380, forward strand.
AAAAAAGAGAAAGTGCGCAATACAAATTCTCTTTTTAATGTGGAGTTGGAGGGACTACTTTTTTGAATATAATTTGCTTTGGCTTTACTTTTGTATTCTGTATAAAACCTGTATTATAGGTAGTTTAATCAAAATTGGATTTAATTTGATTAAATGATATTTAATAATTTCGGATACAATTTCGGATACAACTTTTAAAATAGGCAGTACATTATGGCATCAGTTAGTTATTATTTAAGAAGTAAAGTTTTAGACAAAGAATGTACAATTTGGCTACGGTTTAGAGATAAGGATATTGATTTAAAAGTTCCCATACCATATTTATTATGTAAACCCAAAGATTGGAAAGATGGAAAATGTAAGATTGCCTCTAAAAAGGTTACTGAAAATGATGTTGATACAATTAATGTGCGTTTATCAAAACTGGAAGCAGATATTATTTCAAAATACAAGATAGATAACCCAGAGGTTGATATTAAAGAATGGTTGGAATGGGTTATTGAGCCACAAAAGATGAAAATTGATGAGGAAACTAAATATTCTGATGAAGTACTTTCTTTCTTTGATGTGTATGTTAATTTAAAGAAAAATGAAAATGCTTCTCTTTCCACAATTAAGAAAGCTAATGTTGTAAAGAATTTGTTAAGTAGGTATATTGTGTATAAACAAACGAAGAAAAAGACGTATGAGAATTTAAAGTTTAAAGACTTAGATAATCATTTCAGAACTGATTTTGAGAGTTATTGTAAGAAAGAATTATATAGTATTTCTACTACTTATAGAGATTTGAAATTTTTAAAGACCGTCTGTAAAGTAGCTGAATCATTTGATATTGATGTTCATAAGCATGTTATAGGTTGGAGGTTTGAAGTTGAAAAGGCGACAAAGCATATCCCTAAATCGATTTATTTAACGTTTGAAGAGCTTGAAAAGATTGAGAGTGCAAAAATGCCACATGACTATCTGAATAATGCCAGAGATTGGCTTTTAATAGCTTGTTATACGGCACAACGTGTTAGTGATTATTTAAGGTTCACTTCATCAATGATTGTGGAAGATACAGAAAGTCAAAAGTATATTGAATTTACACAGAAAAAAACTAATGCTAAAATGAAAATTCCTTTATTGAAAAAGGTTTTGGAGATTTTAGCTAAAAGAGGCGGAGAGTTTCCTCGTAAAATATCAGAGGTAAATCTTAACCTCTATATAAAGCAAGTTTGTGAGATTGCCAAGATTAATGAAATTATATATAATGGAAAGACAGAGGTTATAGAAAGAGAGGGTAAAAAGAATATTACAAGAAAAGTTTTTGGTGAGTTTCCCAAACATGAGTTAGTTACTTCACATATAGGTCGTAAAAGTTTTGCTTCAAATTTTTATGAAAAGATACCTACTGCTTATCTTCTCAATTTTACTGGTCATACCACCGAAAAACAATTGTTGGCTTATATTAATAAAACAGATGTAGAAAAAGCGAAATCAACTGCTAAATTTTTCAGTAATTTAGGATATTAATGACTTTTTTTAAAAATTAAAATATTTGGCACGATTTTTGTAGTTATTTAACCAGAAAGTTAAACAATACTTTTTATATATAAAATAATATAAATTAACTTTCATTAATTATTTTGACAAAGGGAAAGTCAAAATATTGTAAAAAACCTATAAATGTTACATTAGCATTCATAGGTTTTTTGCTTTAAAGGCAGTAAGTGAAATTTTGCTGTTTAACAGGATGATTATGTCCTTTAATTAAAAATAAATTAAATAGTAGAAAAAAATAATAGACATATAAAATTGAAGATAGATCAAAGACCTTTTAAAAAGGAGGTCTTTTTTTTATACCCTAAAATTTGTTATGTATAAAATAGTATTAACAATTTAAAAATAAAAATATGAACACATTGCAACTGGTACAAGTACCAAAAGACGAATTAATTACTGAAATTGAAAAAGTAGTTATTAAAGTATTGGAAGCCCTTAAAATCGGACAACAAAACGAACAAGAAAAAGAGCTTTATACTAGAAAAGAAGTAATGGAACTTCTGGACGTCACCTATTCAACGCTTTTTAACTGGAATAACAAAAAGATTTTAGTACCAAGAAAAATTGGGCACAGGGTATATTACGATAGAAAAGAAGTTTTAGCAGTTAAAAAATAAGAGTATTAAATCAAACAATAACTTATGAATAAAATTATAACAAACTATTCTAAGCCTGATATAATATGAGGTTTTAGAGTTACAATGAATAAAAGTCTGAACATTCTAGACACTTTCAGGCTTTAAAACTAAAATTTTAAAGTTAGTCTATAATCTACAATGGAAAATCCCTTTGTATAGGGTTTCTATTGCCTAAAAATTGGATAATTATGTTCAGACAGATATATTTAAGTAAATTAAAAGAAACGGGAGCTTATGCTCCTGTTTTCGTTAAAAATAATGATGTTAATTTTTTGTATAACCATAAAACCACTTAAAATGTTAGATAATATAAAACTACAATTCAAAGATAAAACCGTTGTAGAAAAGTGGTTAAATGCTAATGGGGATAAATTTCCAACTGTACAGAGAAAACACATCACTACAAATGTTGCAGAATCCAAAGAAAAAACTTTCGTAGAAAAATGGTTAGATATATTTAGAAATAAAATTACTGCTTTACAGAAAAAGCAATTAACGGAAAATAAAGCCTCATTTACGACTTATCCTATAATTGCTGATATAGAGAATCTTAAATTGAGAATAAGTGAAAAAATGGCGGTTTTAGAAGGTTCTATACATAAGTATTTTAATCATTTAATGCATAATGATTTAAGTAGCAGGGGAGACGATAATGATTACAGTCATTTACTGGATAATAACTATAATGATTTCTACTATACGGAGATTTTACAGTCATTGGAAACATTGCAGGATTTTTTTGAAGGTCTGGATTTAAATGATGCGACCATTACAGAACTAGAGTTCGGTTTCAATTTAAAAGTGGAACGTGATCCAGATGATTATATTAACTATAATTTTCTGCTGTATGATTATAAAGCCCCAACGAGTAATTATAATGATGCCAATACTTGTTTTGTGAAATTCTTACATAGCAAATTCGGCTTTAAGGTGTACAGTAAGAAGAAACAAAAGCATTTGCATACTAATATTATGAGGGTGGAGATTGTGTTAAAGTCTAACCATTTAAGGGAACTGGGTATAACTCGGTTTGATGATTTATTTGCTAATGAGAGTATAGAGAATTTGTACAAATACTTTTGTGAAAAAATGGATAATTTTATTTTGACAGATAACAGAAATCAAAAGGAAGGACTTGCTGACAATGTTAAACTAGCAATTGGAAATTATTTAGAACCCTCATTTTGGCGTGATTTAAAAGGTAAGCCTAACATTAATAGGGTTAAACAAGCGTTTCAAAAATTATTGGTAGATAATGATATGTTGCGAACGAAAGCTTATTTTAAAGACCTCTTGGGTAGGAAATATGAACAGCTATTTTATGGTGTGGTGGATGATGATATAGATATATAGAATAATGTATATGATTGATTATTCAACAATGTATATAATGAAAAATGAATCAAAAATAAAAGTAGAGTAAGTTTATTCTACTTTTTTATTATTAATCTGATGTTATAGATTTGAAGAATTATAATGAAAATAGTTCGAGGATTTTGAGTTACTAGATTAAATAATTTACAACATTAAAATAATATTCACAATATTTTTGTTAGATAAAATATCAGTAGTTTTGTCGATATCGTCAAGATAAAAACGTCAAGACAATGGAAATAAATTTTGGAGAGTATATTCGTCAGTTAAGAAATAATAACGGATGGACTTTAACTCAATTGGGGGCAAGAATTGGAATAGATTCTGGGGCTTTGAGTAAAATTGAGACAGGAAAAAAAGAGTTTGATGAGGCTAATCTGCCTAATCTAGCAGAAGCTTTTGGGCTTGATGTGGAGGTATTAAAGTCCGAATTGATAAGTGAAAAAATTGCAAATACAATTTATCAATATGAATGTAGTGATAATGTATTGGCATTAGCGGAAGAAAAAATTAAATATATTAGAAAAAAACAACTTTGAAGTTTAACATTATGTATAATCAAGAATTAGAAACAGTTACAACTGTAAAAGAAACAGAAATGTTTATTGACTTTAAAGATCGTAAACATAAAACAATCAAAAATCTTAGCAAGCCATTTAAAATAGTATCCTTATTTAGTGGCTGTGGGGGGCTGGATCTGGGGTTTTCAGGTAATTTTAAATTTAGAGATAGATATTTTGGAGAAACAGAATTTAAAATTCAATATTCAAATGACATTGAACCAGCAGCAGAATATGTTTACAATGCAAACTCTCAATTTTTTAATAATCATAAATTACATAAAGAAGATATAAAGAATGTAGATTTTAATTCTATTCCTGATTTTGATTTTTTATTAGCAGGCTTTCCTTGCCAGCCGTTTTCAAATGCTGGATTAAGAAAAGGAATAAATGATGATAGGGGAAATCTTTTTGAAGAATGTGAGAGGTTATTGAAAGTAGGGTTAAAAAGAGAAAATAAACCAATAGGTTTTGTATTTGAGAACGTGAAAGGGATTATGTCTTCGAAAATGCCTAATGGATTAAGTATTCCAGATGAGATTGTAAAAAGAACTGAAAAGTTGGGCTTTAAAACTTGTTATAAGCTATTAAAAACAAGTAATTATGGTGTACCATCTAATAGGCAAAGATTAATAATTATTGGTCTTAGAAAAGATCTAGGTTATTTTGATTTTGATTTGCTAGAGAAAATAGTTGAAGAATATGACTTACCAAATGAAAAAAATAATCCTTATGAACTATATCTTGGATCGGCTCTATGTGATATTCCTAAAAATGCTCCTCAAGTAAATGATTTTTGGAAATACTCACCAGGTGGACAATATATGGTAGATAAAATTGGACCATGTAAAGATGGAAAAGGAGCATTGGCTAAGTTTAAGAGAAAAGTCCCAATAGATAAAATAAGTGATACAATTTCTAATGGAAAATCTTGGAAAAGTATGGATCCTGAAGATATGTCAGAACGTTTTAGAAAAATCTGGGATAATCCTCAAAAGTATCGTGCGCCAAATTTCTATCGAAGGTTTGCGTTAGGTGAAATAAATGGAACAATAACAGCTTCAGCACAGCCTGAAAATTGTGGAATAACACATCCTTTTGAAAACAGAAGGTTTACGATTAGGGAAGTTGCTCGAATACAGTCTTTTCCTGATAATTTTGAATTTCCATATAAAACAATAGCAAATGCATATAAGGTAATTGGCAATGCAGTTCCACCTGTTTTTGCTTGGGTAATAGCTAAGGCTTTAGAAAAGCATATTGATAATGGAAGAAATTAACCACATTAAGGCATATATTTTAGGATTATTAGTTGGTGGAGGTAAAGTAGATGAAAATACATTTGTAATAGATTTACCATTTAAAAAATGGGGTATGGATCCTCAGCGTATGAATGTAATCGCAACTGATATACTAACGAAAATATGCCAGTACTTTAATAATTCATATAATTTTAATGTTACCTATGAAATTGGAAATGGTAAATGGCTAATCATGCCTATTGAAAATACTGATATTTTAACTCTTAAAAATGATTTAAAATACTTAGGATTACCAATTGGTGGATTTTTACTTGCGTCTACTGATCTATCAATTGCAAAGTCAAAGCTTACAGGAATAAATGTTTCCAGTTTTTTATCTGGCATTTTTGATACGAGAGCTAGTTTAACATTATCACATAGAAGATTTACAGATGATGCTCCAGTTGTTTCTGTTGAAATTCCTGGAAGCACTAAAAATTTTAAATTTGTTGTACAATTATGTTCTTGGTTAACAGATTTGGGCTCAACAACAGATCAGGTATTATATAATCATCCTAACCAACATGCTGCTTCAGATCCCGATTATAAAGGATGGAAAAAGGGGTTTAAGATTCGATTTTTAGTTCGTTCGTTTCTAGCTCAATATTCATTTGCCTTACAGGCGAAGTCTATTGATGTAACGCAAATAGAGCGAAGTCAGAAAAGGGAAGAGCAAATTCCTTGTATTTTAAGAAAAATTAAATCACCAAGTCCTGTAGCTGTTCATGAGGATCAAAATTCGAAAGATTTACCAGAAGAAGTAAGAAATAAACTTTTTTTTCATTATCTACATTTTTGTGCTGTATTAGGATGTCCTCATGCGCCTGTAGAAGAAATTAAGAAGATTGTTAAAAATAAAAATAGATATATAAGTTTCTTTCCACGTCTGTCAAAAGGTCTGAATGATGAACTATTTAATAAATTTTTAGATATTAGAAATGAATATTTCCCAGAGCTTGAAATTTCAATAAATACTACTAAAGTATCAGCAATAATTACAAATGAAGAATTTAAAGATTTTAAGAGTATTTTAGTAGGGCTCGCGTATTTATTTTCAGAGCAACTGAATGGAAAACGACATATTGGTTCTATGGAAGAAATAATTAAAAATAGTTTAAATAATGAGATAATTGTACAGGCTATAGGTAATAATTATGATAGTCCGTTGTTGATATCTAACACAATAAATGATAGAGCTTTTATTTGCTCATCAATAGATAACAGTTTAAACCAATATTTAATTAATAAAGAAGTAGAAGTAGATAACTTAGAAATAAATCTAAAGCATGACCGTTAACGAAATAAGTTATTATGAAGAATTTTCAATAAAATTCAAACAATACCTACAAACATATCTTGGATCAGATTATAGTGTGTATTATTCTTGCAATAAAACTTTAGACTACATTGTTTCTGATTTAGAAAGGCTTTCAGGGGGTGTGATTAAAGAAGAAGGTGTATATATACCCAAACTTAAAGTAGATATTGTTTTTGCAATATGTTGCCCAAATGAAAAAGTGAGATTACTACTCATTGAAGCGAAGTATTTGAATCAGTTAAGTTTAAAAGATTATTCGCAATTAGTTGGCTATTTACAAGTAGCTAAAACCGTTGATTTAGGTTTGTTATTGCTAATTCAAAAAGGCAATTCTAATAATAAACTTTCAAATGATTTTCAGGAAATAATCAGGTTAAAAAAATTGCCTATGGATTGGTTTATTGATATGAAAAAAATCAATGAACAATATAATTTTAAAACTGGCATTATAAACTATATGCCCGCAGGTGGAATTGATTGGATTAATACATCAGAAATTAATGGAATTTCTTCATTTGATGAATTAGCTGAAATAGTAAGTGTTTATTCTTGACCAAATCTGCCGAAAATAATATTATCTTTTTGCATCTGTTCAAATTCTTCATCACTAAACTTTGCCCCTTTTGATTCGTAATATTCTTTATAAAAGTCATTAAATGAATCAATTTGATATGGATTTTTTAACCATTCTTCAAATTCGTGTAAACTAAAAACCAATATATCAGAATAATGAGAAATTATTTCTGGGAATAATGAAACTACTATGTATTTATGGTCTTTTGGAATTGAATATTCTTCACTAGAGATTTGCAGATGCTCAACTCTCTTTTTTACTTTCTTTTCCCACGAGTTTTGTAAATATTCTAAATGTTTTTTTGATTTATTTACATCTTTGAAGTAAACATCTAAAGGTAACGCGTGATTTTTAGCTTCAATAAGCAAATAATGGTCATTGTCATCTTTTAAAATAATATCTATGTCACCAATTTGTCGCTTCCCTTCATACAAATCAAGCTCTCTATCAACTTCGTAATAACCAAAATTATTTGCAATATTGACGATTTTATCTAGAAAATTGTTCGCTTTCAAAGCAATATATTCGTTTTTTGTATCTGCTGATTCAATTAATGAATAATGAGTGTTAATAAAAATGCTATCTAGTAATAACTCAGGAGATATAATTAAAAGTTCTGAAATATCAATTAAAGGTTGTCGGCTTAACTGGTGAAATCTTAACTGCTTTTCATCAAAACTTACAGGTTTAAAGATTAGTTTTGATATAACCTTCTCAAACCTTGGGTCATATTGACTAATTAGCTCTGATTTATCAAATGTGTAACAAACTGTGAAATTTAGATAAGTAATTTGATGTAAAACATCGATATTTCCATTAGGAAGTTTTACAAATTTGTCTTCATTTAATTTAATTTTGTCAGTTACCTGATTAAGTAAATTTTTTATTAACCAACAAAATTCTTCAATTGTAATATTAAACTCCTCTACAAATAGATGAGAAATACATTTATTTTCCTCGGCAAAGTTCTGTAACAATGATTCAATATTTTGCTTTTCACTTTTTTTAATATGATTATCCTCATCAATTCTTAGAAAATAATTAAACAAATTCTTTACTTCTAAATTTTCATTAATACCAGACATGTCTATTTTAACGGTTTGGTCTCTTTCTCCATACACTGTTAAATCAAACAATTGAAATAAAGCGGTTGATTCATATTTTGAATTAATATAATTAGCATGTTTTAAAAAAACTTGGCATATATCAGTCTTGAAAAAATTTCCATTACTAATTTCTTCTATATTTCCAGTACCAAATTTTACGATTAAGGAAATTATATATTTCAAAGATTCCTCAATAAAATTACCATACGTTTGTATTTTCTCAGGATTTTCATTTTCAGCATTTGGAAATTTTGAAATTAATCTAACGTTATGTAATAGGTAAATAAAATAGAGTAATTCCATAATTCCGCATTGTTTTGCAAATTTTACGGCATTTTCAATGTCTCTACTTATTTCTGTTTCTAATTTCTTGAGTGCTTTCTCTTTATCCGACATAATGATTTTTAGTATATATGAATATATAATTAATTGTTGTAAAAAATATAATTTCCTTTCTTACTGAATTGTAGGTTTCGAAAATTTAATAATGAAAAATTCCGTGAAATAACATACGGGTTTTTCGGAAGAATAAGATTTTTAAAACATGGACTTCATCTTCTATTAATTTACTATTTAAATTGTTATTGTTCATCTCTTTTATAATCTTATTCTGCCTCTCTTGGCATAACAATAAATTTCACTTGTTGCTCGAATTTATTGCATGTTAGAGTTTCTATTATTTGATATGAATAATTACTATCATAATTTTCAAGGAACGTATTAATCGCTTTTTCAATAGTTTTATAAGAATCTTCAAGGTAATGTGTTACTATTGGTAATCTTTGATCTTCAGTAATATCCGCTTTAATAACTATCTTCTCAAAAAAAACTAAAGATTCGGGAGAGTTAGTATAGAAGTTTTGTACATGATTGAGAGTTGACTTTTCTAGTATTGTACACTCTATAAAGTCTTCTAATAATTGTAATTTAACATTAATTACTGTGTCTGACGTTTCTAATCTTACAGGTATTTCAATGGAATTTTCTCCGCTGGAAATAATTTTTTGAAATATACCAATGAATTGTTCTCCTGTATCTACATTAGATGTTTTGATATAGAATCGCGCTTGAAAATTTTCGTGCAATGCTTTATGTAAAATACTTTTTAAAATTTCAGAACTATTTTCTAGTCTCCTAAAGTTTTCTACATTTTTATTAACCTCAATATTTCCAATAACATATTGATTGTCTTTTACGTCAAATGATATGTGGAAATTATAACTTACATTATAAATTGTTTTTTGTATTTCCATCTTAAAAATTTTTTGTCATCCAGGGTTGTTTTTTTGGATAAAGTTTTCTAATTTAAATAAAAATTCTTTTTTTTACTAGGTATTTTTACGGTATTCGCATAAAACTGAAAAAACCTGTTATAAACAGGTTTTGACATATTTAGCATTTTTCTTTCTTGAAATACTTTTTCAATACATTGATTGAGAGTTTCAAACCTCGCATGAGGAAGTAAGTACTTCCAATGTACAAAACGAGATATGCAGTGAGCATCAAAATAAGTGATATGTAGTCCCAAATGCTGTATTGCTTAAATTCAAATGGTGGAGTACACTCACTCTGAAATTGGAACATCATTTTGAGTTATTAAAAGGGTTTTTCCCTTCGCGCATAAACACAGTACCCATTTTTTGATATTGGATTGGTTGTCCCTTCACACAGGCTGTATAAATCCCACTTCCGAATCCATTTTGCGCTCTGATTATAGTTACTTCTTTTTCATCAACTCTGTTGTCAATGGCAATAAATTTCTTTAATCTGTTATTTTTGATTGGTTCTTTGAAATCCTTTGGTAAATCACACTCTTTATCAGTTTGTGATTCTTTCGGTTTTTCTTCTTGTGCGAAATAAAATGTTGGTAATGCGAACATTAATGTAAAAATTAATTTTTTCATTGTAATTATTTTTGAATTGTTAATAATGTCTATTTGATAAATTCTTCTCTTTGTTTTGATGCTTCGGCGTAACTATCGAAAACAAGGATTTTTCTTTTCCTTATATTCATTCCTGCGGGAACAGCACCGTCTTTGTAGAGCGTTTTCTCGAACTCGTCCATTTTTTTGTACTTCGCATCTTCGCTTACATCTGTCATTTCAATAACATCACTACCGATACTTTGATAGCGAGACATATTCTCTTTAGTAAGCACAGAATCACTATTGGGAGCTATTATAGCCCATATAATTGCGTATTTAGGCTTTGGTGATGCAATTGATACAGTGTCTTGAATAGTGCCTGTAGAATCGTTAAAAACAGGTGTAGAAACTTGATAAGTAGTATCAATGCTAATGGAATCGGAGTTAGTATAAACATCATCCCAAGAATCTCGTTTTTTACAGCTAATTACTGTACAAAAAGCCATTAATAGGTAAATATTTTTCATAATGACTTATTTTTCAGATAATAATGCGATGATTCCAATGAGAATAAAATGCCCGATGTAGGAGAGGATCCCCCAAAGAATCATAAATCCGATTGCTCCGACAAAAGATTTCGGTTCAATCCAATTCCAAGAAAAAATTCCCGAACCAATAATTACGACTGCATAAAGAATAAATGCTAATACGGGTAAGCATCCGCCCTCATTTGTGTTGCTCATATCTTATAAATTTTATTTGATTTTTAGCAACAAAAAAAGCAAGTGGATTCTCACATGCTTTCTGTTCTGAAGGCTCGGCAAAGCCTGTACCACATAAAAACAGGATAACCACTTGCCATAGGTATGACAAGTGTGTTAAACTGTTTGTATTTTGTGGTTCTTATAAATTTTGCCGATTCACAGAACAAAAGACAAACGTTATTACACTTTTCTTTTTTCGTTTAAATATTGGCACAAAAATACAAATTTTGTGCCTGTTTTAATTAACAACTATCACTTCTACTTCAAATTCATGTTGCCCTTTAGCTCTTCTACCATTTAAATCTTGAAAATTAGAAATATCGCGAGTCTTTTTAAAGGGGTCATAGACAAAGCAGTAAAGCTTTTCTAGCCATGCGCATTGATGGTAGGATTCAAAGTCAACTTTTAATTCTTCAATAAAGTTTGTTTCATTTGTGTCCTTTTCTTTCATCATCTTTACCTCAATAAGTATTTTTTCTTCTCTAATGATAAAATCAATTTTAGTAGATTTTGCTCCAGCTTTAGGTACTGCATCTTCATCTCTTAAAGTTGGAAAAACTGATTTTAAAATAACATATAATATATCTTGAACATCATATTCATCTTTAATCTGAAAATTATCTTTTCCTTTTCTTCTATTCTTTATAATTTTCTGTACAGCGTTCGGGAAATTATTCAAAATATCTCGAATTGTATCATCTGCATTTTTATTAGAAAATTTAACCTTTAATAAAGAGCTTTCAAAATCTTCTAATAAAATCTGAGTTGGAACATCAATATCGCTACTCAATATTGATTGTAAAGCATTGTTAATTTGTTCATCAGACAGGCGTTCAAAATCATATATAGCTCTGATTATTATCGCAATATTATCGTCACTGTTATTAATATCATTAAGTAAATTCGAAAGAAAACTGCTTTCTATTTTGCAAAGAAAATACTTCTGTTTTAAGTCACTTGTTGCAAATTTTTCAGTTAGTAGATTTTTCAGTTCTTCCTTCGCACTCAAATAAAGTCCAGCAAATTTAAAAATGTTAGAAGTTGCGCTAATACCTTTTATAGGTGTTTTTCTAATAATTTTAAGGATTTCATTAGTGTCAACATATTCATTTTTATATCCGCAAAACGCTAGCTCTTCTTCTGTACTTAATTCAGGAGCTAATTCACTCAATTTAACAGGATTATGCACAAATGTATAAGCTACAAGTTCAATGTTTTTGTATTGATTAAACTTATTTTTATTGTCTTTTAATATTTCCTTTAAATAAACCATAATTTATCACTTATGTTTTTTAATCTATCATAATCCCAGCCGCTTACGTTTTTTAGCTCTTCTGTCATTCTTGCCATTAATGAAGGATACATAATTGTGACAGTTCTTTTAGATGGCATATAACTCCTATGTGAAAGATGAGAAAACCAATAAACCTGTTTAGCAATGTAAAATAGGCTATTGAAAGTAGACCGTTTATCTAAATCGATTTTTAAAGGTAGGTCGCTTTTATTTACAAAATGAAGAAGAGCAGAATGTTTACTTAATTGTAAATATGTACCTTGTGTAGTCGGATTTTTTCCGTCATTATTGTATAGTCTAAAATTGTGACCATATCCTAAATGAACAAGTGCAAATTCAAAATTATGTTCTTTGAATCTATCTCTAACTGAATTTATCGCTTTTATCTCATATTGTTCACTTGCTGATTTGAATAAATGGAATATTAAACGAAATGTTCCCGATTTACTCATATTATCGACTAAAGGTTTAAGAGTTTTGTATAGGTGGTTCTCTAAATTTTCAGCATAATTTGAAAAAGAAGAAAGAGGAGAGCAATCACCTGTCATATATCGTCCATCATTATGAAAAATTTGAGCAATTCCTAATACATATTGTCCATTTCCTGAAATTGTTGAACCAATTCCTATTACCAATTCATCTCGTAATTTATCTTCCTTTTCAATAGTCCATGCTGTTCCTCCCAGCTTAGCGTAAGAGTTTAGAGCAATATTAGTCATAGTAAATTGAGTTAGATTTCGTCTAATTGTTTCTATCTGAACATCTTGAGTAGGTATACCATTTCCAATGAATTTTGCTTTACAAAAATAGTAAGGTGATTCTGCTGGAGGTAGTTTTTCTTGAGATTCACTCACAATAATGTATATTAAGTCACACTGCAATAATAAATTGTCATACAAAACATCTTTGTAGTTCTCTAAATCTGTTCCTTCGATGATTTTAAATTCAAAATTTAATGAATTAAAGTGAAATGTTTCTTTTAACTTACTTTCGATTTTTTTTATAAAACCTTCGGTTTCTCCTTGATATTCAGAAGGGCAAATAACACCAATATTAATTTGTTTATTTTGGTATAACTCTAAAGAAAATGGTTGATATGCTTTAACCATTTCATCGTAATATCTTAAATTTTGAATGTTTTTTCGATTACTGTAAAAGTATCGTTGTGGTTTGTTTATTATTTCAGCTTTTATAAGACCGTTTTCAAAAGGCAAATATCTTCTTGTAATATTTTCAACCTTTAAATCAAAAGGTACTGTAATCTCACTTTTATGTTTATTAATCCATTGATAAAAATCATTTATTACAGTAAATAGCTTTGGATTTGAGTTTTCATTGTTGATAATGGTATCATAATTAAGGGTAACTCCTTTAGTTTCCAAAAACCTTTTAATAGATTTTCTGTCAGCAAATATTTTTTCTCCATCGCTATTAAGTCCCTTTGTATCAATTCCATTAATCTGAAACTCTTTGTTATTCCAAGTAAAGGAATTTTTTAAATTTGAAGATAGCGTAAATCCTAATAGTAGATTATCATCTTTATAAAAAAAGTAAGATGAAAAATGAACTACACGGTTGACCTGTAGACCTTGAATTGAGCCGTTTAAAATGTCTTTATTTGAAATAATTTCCCAGGTATTTGAATGCTTATTCTTTAATATTTTATAATTTGTAAGCTTTATTCTAAGAAAATCGATAAAAGCATTTTCAAAAATTTTTGAGAGTATTTTTGGACTTTCATTAAGGCTTATATTTATAGTAGAGCTATTGGTAGGTGATGAAATGTTTTTATCATTTTTCCAGAATATAATTTTATCATCATTTCTGTAAAATGAGATTTTTGGAAATGTTTGTTTTAATATTTGGAAAGATTCTCTTGTAGGATACTCTGAAAATTCAAAAGAGTCTATAAGAACATTTTTTGTAGGAATGTTTACTTGAAAGAAGTTTAAAAATAATCCGCTCATCAATTTTCTTCAATTATTTATGATTTTACCAAAAATACTTAAAATAGTTTACTTTCTTTTACGGGTTTTCTTGTTTTTTATTTTTTTTCTTTAAAATATAAAGTAGCAGTAGGTATCTAAACAAAAACGCCCCACGATAGGACGGATTTTTGCCATACCCCCACCTGTTGAAAGTCGGGCGATAGTTTTCGGACGGTCTAAAAAACTCAACATTTTTCTTAAAGTATTGTTTTTACTTAAAAGTAAGATTAGATAAGGATTACCCACTTACTCAAGAGAATATAACTAATGCTAATATTTAAGATAGTGTGTTAAAAGAGCGTGTTTTTTAGGTTTAGAAATAGAGATTGCTTATATTATTCTATATGTTTAAAGTGGTACTGATTATTTGAAAGCATTTTTATATTTCGTATCTTTACAATTAATAAAAGCTTATAATAGAGTTTTCATTGAAATGAATTAAATGAGGTTTAATTAGATGTATAATTACTAAATTTAATTTTCGGATACAATTTCGGACACAAAATAAAAAAGAGAAAATGTAATTATTTATAATTCAATAATTTACAAATTCTCTTTAGTTTTAAAAGTGGAGTTGGAGGGATTCGAACCCTCGTCCAAACAAGCAATACATAAGCTTTCTACATGCTTATTCTACTATTGGTTTTCGACTGAAAGCAGAGAGCAGACACCCAACTTCCAGCTTATCTTCTAAAGTTTTCGTGTTTTAGCCGAAGCTTCTAAAACCTTATTTCCGCATTCCTATATCCCAGAATCAAACGCCGCAGAACAGAGCGTTTGTGGAATATCTTGCTTCCTTACTAAAATCTTCAGGAAAACGCTTGAATCTACTATACTTCGATATTAAGCTGCAAGAGCGAACTCTTCGTTGCCAGTTAAAATTTTGTAGCAAGGGATTATAGAGATCGCGCCACGGTTCTCTGCATGCTTACTTACCCATTGGTCTTGCTGTCGAAACCAGTCAACCCCATGAATAAAGTGAATGCAAAGATAGTGCTTTTTGTTTATATTTCATTAATGTTACTTATTTTCATGGAAAATTATGATTATATAAAGACATAGAGTCGCTATTCTTTTAAATGTTTGCAAATTGTGGATAAAAAAATAAGTGATCTTAACCACCTTTATTACTGGGTTTTCAGGTAAGTTTAAATACAGTTGTAGATTGTTTATTGTAATATATTTTGTACTTTAAGAAATAATGCCTAGTTTTGCAATCCAAAATGAGATGTAAAATATGTTAATAATTCCAGTAAAAGATGGTGAATCCATCGACAGAGCATTAAAAAAATATAAAAGAAAATTTGACAAAACTGGTACAGTTCGTCAATTAAGAGCTAGACAACAGTTCATTAAGCCTTCAGTAACGTTAAGACAAGCTAGATTAAAAGCGGCTTACAAGCAAAGAGCACTTAGCAAGGAAGAGCAGGCTTAAGATTTTTCTTAACCACATATTAATTCACTTCTTAAATTCTTATATTTGAGAAGTGAATTTTTGTTTTTATACCTAATGATGCTCAATAAATTTTTAGAATACTTACAGTTTGAAAAGAGGTACTCTCCTCATACTATTACAAGCTACAAAAAAGACCTTGACGACTTTTTTCATTTTTATCTGCGGACCGAAGCTTCCGAAGACTTAACCAAGGCTACTAAAAAAATAATCAGAAACTTTATCGTTGAATTAAGCGAAAACAATATTTCAAAGAGAAGTATAAACAGAAAACTTTCGTCTCTTAGAAGTTTTTATCTATTTCTTCTAAAAATTGGGGAGATCAAAGTTTCTCCCACAGAAGGAATAACTTCCCTGAAGTTTTATGCTGAAAAACAGATTCCTATGTCTAAGGAAGAAATGACAGACCTTAGTGAAAATGTTTTTGATCAAATCGATGATCTATTGGAAAAATCTATAATAGAAGTGCTTTATCAAACCGGAATGCGTAAAGCTGAACTTTGTGGTCTGGTATTTGAACATGTAGATTTAAATGAAAATGAATTAAGAATTATCGGAAAAGGGAATAAAGAAAGGGTAGTTCCTATTTCCGAATATTTGTCTGGACTTCTTAGAAGTTATCTGGAAATAAGAAATCCACAGACAGAATTTAAATCATATTTTTTTGTCAACAAGAAAGGGAAAAAACTCAACGAAAAATTTGTTTATGTGGTAGTTAATAAGTACCTTAGTCTTGTTACAACAAAAGAAAAAAAAAGTCCTCATATCCTTCGGCATAGCTTTGCTACTCATGTATTGGATAATGGGGCGGAGATCTCCAAAGTAAAAAAAATATTAGGGCATTCCAGTCTTGCAAGTACTCAAGTCTATACGAATGCTAATATTGAACAATTGAAAAAAGTGTTTAATCAGGCTCACCCTCGAGCATCAAAAAAAGAAGAATTATGAAGATCACAGTACAATCAATTGGTTTAACTCCACACGAACCACTAGAATCACACATTGACAAAAAAGTAAGCAAATTGGATACCTTCTATGACAAGATTCAGGAGTGTAAGATATTCTTGAAAGTAGAAAATAACTCAGATAAAGCAAACAAAACAGCCGAGCTTATTTTAGCGGTTCCGGGAGATGATATTGTAGTAAAGAAGACAACAGCAAGTTTTGAAGAAAGTCTGGACCTTTGCGTTGATACTGCTAAAAAACTATTAATCAAGAAGAAAGAAATGGCTTAGAAAAAAAAGTTAAAAAAAGTTCATAAAAAATTTGAGAATTCAAAAAATCCGTTCTATATTTGCACTCGCAAAAAAGGAACAGCGATCTTTTGAATTCTTTTTTATATTTGCCTCCATAGCTCAGTTGGCCAGAGCACGTGATTTGTAATCTCGGGGTCGTGGGTTCGAATCCCTCTGGAGGCTCATAAAATATAAACTTTTTGGGGAGATTCCAGAGTGGCTAAATGGGACTGACTGTAACTCAGTTGCTTCGGCTTCGTAGGTTCGAATCCTGCTCTCCCCACTTTATATTTTTATAAAAAAAACTTGCAAGATTAAAAAACATTTCTTAGTTTTGCACAGCGTTTACCAATGGTTTTGTAAACAAAATCGCGGAAGTAGCTCAGTTGGTAGAGCGTCAGCCTTCCAAGCTGAATGTCGCGGGTTCGACCCCCGTCTTCCGCTCAATAATAATCACTTTAAAAGGTGATGTTTTTTAACACTGAAATGTGTAGAGTAGAGTTTCTCGATCAGTTTCAGTCAAATTATTAAATGCCTCCATAGCTCAGTTGGCCAGAGCACGTGATTTGTAATCTCGGGGTCGTGGGTTCGAATCCCTCTGGAGGCTCATAAAATATAAACTTTTTGGGGAGATTCCAGAGTGGCTAAATGGGACTGACTGTAACTCAGTTGCTTCGGCTTCGTAGGTTCGAATCCTGCTCTCCCCACATTTTATATTAGAAAAAAAAGACTTGCAAGATTAAAAAATATTTCTTAGTTTTGCACAGCGTTTACCAATAGTTTTGGAAACAAAATTGCGGAAGTAGCTCAGTTGGTAGAGCGTCAGCCTTCCAAGCTGAATGTCGCGGGTTCGACCCCCGTCTTCCGCTCAATAAAAATCACGCTTTTCAGTGTGATTTTTTTAATTAGTGCCGACTTAGCTCAGCGGTAGAGTGCTTCCTTGGTAAGGAAGAGGTCACGGGTTCAAGTCCCGTAGTTGGCTCTCGAAGTTCCCGAATTCCTTCGGGAATTTTTTTTGCTCAAATTTTAACGATAAAAATAAAGGAGAATTGTAAGAAAAGGAGTAATCATGAAAATTTTCGCTAAATTCGTTTAAAATAATTTTTGATGAATATTCTTTTATTAGAAGACGACCTCATTCTTTCTGCAGAGCTTTGCCGATTTTTAGAATCAAATAATTTTACCTGTGATAAAATCTATGACGGAGAAACTTTTCTTCGCCAGATTAAAAACAGTACTTATGATCTGTATTTACTGGACATTAATGTTCCTAAAATAAACGGATTAGATGTGTGCCAGACCATTCGTTCTTTTGATAAGAATACTCCTATCATCATCATTTCAGCTTATGGAGATATTTCAGATAAAAAAGATGCCTTTACAAGACTCGCGGATGATTACTTGGTAAAGCCATTCCAATTTGAAGAGCTATTGTTAAGAATTAATTCTTTATTAAGAAGAAAAATGCCTTCAGATAATTCCGATCAGGATATTATTAGAGTTGACGATCTGATCATTAATAAAACGGAGCAAAAAGTGTATCGTGGAGGAAATGAAATTACCCTTACTTTAAAGGAATTCCAGTTATTGGTTTATCTGGCAGAATCACAGGGAAGAACCGTTTCCAAGCAACAGATTACAGAACATGTCTGGGAACATAATTTTAATACCAATACCAATACGGTAGAAGTATATATCAATTTTCTAAGGAAAAAAATAGATAAAGATTTTAAAATAAAATTAATCCACACGCGTTCAGGGTTCGGATATTACCTAAGTCCATTATAGATAAATGTCTTTAAAAAGAAAGATTGCTTTAACGATTAGTATCGCCTTTTCATTACTTTTTGGAATGGTGATGGCTGTTATTTATTTATCTTTTAATGATTTTAGGAGAGATGAATTTAAAGAAAGGTTCAGGCAACGACTGGAATTCACGACTCACTTTATCTCAAAGTCAAAGGATTTTGAAGAAGAAGCTCCAATTTTTTTCAATGAAAATTCTGATAATATTCTTTTGAATGAAAAGATTTTAATTTTTAACGATCAGAAAGAGCTTATCTATAGTACGATTAAAGACCGTAACGTTACCTGGGATAATACCATGCTGAAAGAGCTCGATAAAAAGAAAATTATCTATACGGAAAAAACGGTTCCTGAAATCTATGCGGCTCTTAGAACTATTAACGGAGAAAATTATTATATCCTTACAAGTGCCTTTGATACCAATGGTAAATCAAAGCTGGATTATCTTAAATATCTTTTGATAGCGTCTTATGCAATGAGTACGCTTCTTATTGGTTTTTTCAGCTATTATTTTGTTGAAAAATTCCTTCGTCCACTCGAAGATCTTAACAAGGAAATTTCAGAGGTTACTGCTCATAAACTGACAACGCAGATTCCGGTTCAGAATTCCAGTGATGAGATCAGTGTTCTTGCTAAATCATTTAATACCATGATCTCAAGGCTAGATGATGTATTTCAGTCTCAAAAGGACTTTACAGCCAGTGCTTCACACGAAATCAGAACTCCGATCACGAGAATGGCTTTTCAGTTGGAGAATCTGATTAAATTTGAAGAGCACTCACCAAAAACACTGTCTTCCCTACAACAGATTCAAAGAGATGTTTATCAGTTATCTGATCTTACCAATTCATTATTGCTTCTTACAAAGTTTGATAAGGAGAATATTCAGAGTATTTATGAAGAGGTGAGAATTGATGAAGTTATTTTTGAAGCCTTTGAAGCTGTGGAGAAAAGTTATCCGGACCTTAAACTGGATTTCCTGATTACCGAAGAGACTTCAGAGAATGCTTTTCTTACGATCCCCGGGATACAGGCATTGTTGATCATTGTTTTTATCAATCTATTTAAAAATGCTGCAGTTTATTCAGATAATAGCCAGGTTCGTGTTTTAATTACAGAAACAAGTGATCGGCTTTCAGTGGAAGTAGTTTCCAATGGTGATACTATTTCTGAAGAAGAACAGCCAAAACTATTTGAAGCTTTTACAAGAGGAAATAATGCTCAGAATATTTCAGGTTCAGGTTTAGGACTTAGAATTGTTAAACGAATTTTGGAATATCACGATGCAGAAATCATGTATTCTTCTCCTAAAGCATTAATGAATAAATTCACCGTTATTTTCAAAAAATAATTTTTAAAAATTATTGATCTAGATGAAATGATATCGTTATTTCGTTAAACCAGTGATTGATTTTTAGAAGTGAAATTCAATACTTAGAGATAAACAATATGTTTCACATTATATTGTTTATGTTGCAAATGGTTTATTTTAGGGTATTTTTAATATTTTTTTAAGGATCCTTTAAGTTTTTTTTAATTACATCAGGTCAATTTTGTAAATAAAAGAAAAAAATAATGAACAGAATTGCAGTGCTGTGCCTCGCCGTTTCCTCATTCATGGCAGCGCAACAGCAAATGTCTCTTTTGGATTGTGAAGAAGCTTTCCAGAAGAACAATCTCCAGCTGCTTGCCGAACAATATAATATCAATATGGCAGAGGCAGATGTGATGCAGGCTAAAATATGGGAACTTCCTCAGCTGAGCGGACAGTTCAATGCTTACAATCCTCAGGATAAGAAATTCTTTGATGTAGGGCATTCAAAAGGTGCCGGAATTACCCAACTAATCTACATGGGAGGCAAAAAGAAAAATGAAATTGCCTTTGCCAAATCAAACAAAGAACTGGCACAACTTCAATTTTCACAACTCTTAGTTGATCTGAGAGCACAGCTTCGCACGACATACTTCAATCTTTATTACGAAAAGCTAAAACTGGAAAATACAGATAAGCAGCTAGGGTATATGAATGACCTTTTAAGTGCTTACAAAGTGCAGTCCGCAAAAGGAAATGTATCTCTTAAAGATGCTGTAAGACTTCAAAGCCTGGTGATTCAATTAAATCATGATAAACTGGAGATTAATAAAAATATTCTGGAGTTTGAACAGAACTTAAAAATCTTGACGGGGATATCTGAAGATATTGAACCTATAATGTCAAAATCCGAAGCTAAAGAGGCGCTTGCTGCACAACCTTTTGGAGATGAAGAAGCCCTTAAAGCCAAAGCACTGGAAAATAATGCGGATTATCGATACAATTTAAAATTAGTTGAAAACAGTAAACTATATGCTCAATGGCAGAAATCTCTTAATGTTCCGGATTTAAATGTAGGCGCTGCTTGGGATCAGGCTGGGGGAACTTTTAATAACGAAGCCAATTTAACATTGGGAATTCCTTTACCGCTATGGAGAGCCAACCAGGGGAATGTAGAAAAAGCCAATTTTGCGATTCAGCAGAACCAGAAAAAAGTAGAATTTCAAAAAATGACTCTTGAAACTAAAGTCCTTTCTGCTTATAAAACCTGGAAAGCACAATACGATCAGCTTCTTGATATCAAAACAACAGATCTTCAAAATATGGATCTGGTGTATAACGGAATGATGACCAATTTCAGAAAGGGAAATGTAAATCTTATAGAATTTACAGATTTCATGGACAGCTACCGGGAAACAGCATTACAGATCTATGATATGAAAAACGAGATCATGCAGTCAGCAGAACAACTTAATCAACTAGTACAAACGAAAATCTTCTATTAACAATGAAAAATTATATTATCCCAGTCTTGATGGCATTATCATTAATTGCCTGTTCAAAAAAAGAGGAAGAGAAAGACAATCAGGCTAAAAAAGGGTTTGAATTGAGTAATACCATGCTGAGTTCTATTTCTCTGGCAAAGGTTGAAAGAAAGAATATAGAAGACGAATATAGCTTTTATGGGAAAATTTCTGCCGATAAAAACAGTTATATCGATGTTTACCCATTGGTAGGAGGAAATGTGATGAGTGTGAATGTTGAACTTGGCGATTATGTTAAAAAAGGGCAGGTATTAGCAACAATAAGAAGTACAGAGCTGGCAGAAATCCAAAAAGATGTAAGCGATGCTAAAACAGATATGGTGGTTGCGAAAAATAATCTTCGTGTCGCTAAAGAACTTTATGAAGGAAAACTGAATACCGAAAGAGATGTTCTGGAAGCTAAAAGTCAGTTGCAGAAAGCAGAAGATCAATTGCAGCGTGCCACGGCAGTAAGTACGGTCTATAATGTTAATAAAGGAAATATTTATAGCGTTGTAGCTCCAATCAGTGGATATATTGTTCAGAAAAGTATCAATAAAGATATGCAGCTGAGAAGCGACAGAAGTGAAAATATCTTTGATGTAGCAAATACTACCAATGTATGGGCAATTATGAACGTAAACGAATCAGATATAGATAAGATCAGCCTTGGAATGAAGGCACAGGTTTCTACACTTTCATATCCTGATAAAGTCTTCGATGGTAAAATTGATAAGATTTTTAAAATTATCGATCCACAAACCAATGCCATGCAGGCTAGAGTGGTGCTGGATAATGCCAATGGATTACTGATTCCTGATAGCAAGGCTACGATAAAAGTTTCCAGTTTAGAAAGCAATACAATGCTTACTGTTCCTTCCAAAGCTGTCATTTTTGATGATAATAAAAGTTTCGTTGTCATTTTTAAGTCAAGGACAGATGTGAAAGTGAGAGAAATTAAGGTTCAGAAACAGGTAGGT
This sequence comes from Chryseobacterium sp. CS2K3, assembly GCF_059515185.1. Lineage (NCBI taxonomy): Bacteria > Pseudomonadati > Bacteroidota > Flavobacteriia > Flavobacteriales > Weeksellaceae > Chryseobacterium > Chryseobacterium sp. CS2K3. The sequence goes on from NZ_JCAKRW010000006.1 coordinate 207,016, forward strand.
GATATTACTTATATTGCTGACGGGCTAAAAGAAGGAGAAGAAGTGATCACCAATAATCAATTGTTGATATATCGTTCCCTGAACAGCTAAAAATTGTATGATTTAAAATAAATTCTTTCAACGGCTTTTTTAGGTCAACAATGTATCTATCATGAATAAATTCATTAAAAATATAATCGCTTTTTCATTAAAGAATAAAGCATTTACCTTTATCTGGGTGGCAATTTTAGCCATTGCCGGTTTTATAAGTTTCAAGAACATGCCCATTGAAGCTTTTCCGGATGTAACGAACACCCAGATTGTAATCATTACCCAATGGAATGGGCGTAGTGCAGAAGAAGTAGAACGTTTTGTTACTACCCCCATAGAATTGGCGATGAGCCCGGTTCAGAAGAAAACCAGCGTGAGGAGTACCACTATGTTTGGGCTTTCCATTGTGAAAATTCTGTTTGACGACGGGGTGGATGATACTTTTGCCAGAAATCAGGTCAATAACCAATTAAGAACCATTAGCCTTCCTGATGAGGTAGATCCTGAAGTACAGCCACCCTACGGGCCAACCGGAGAAATTTTCAGATATACGCTGGAAAGTAAAACAAAAGATTCCCGTAAGCTGCTTACCTTACAAAATTGGGTGATAGACCGGGCGTTAAGAGGTGTTCCGGGAGTCGCTGATATTAACGTTTTCGGTGGGCAGGATAAAGTATTTGAGTTAAGTATTGATCCAAGAGCATTGGATAAATACAATCTTACACCGCTACAGGTATATGATGCCGTTACGAAGAGCAACCTTAATGTAGGTGGAGATGTTATTGAAAAGAACGGACAGGCGTACGTGGTAAGAGGAATAGGTTTGGTAAAATCCGTTACAGATATTGGAAATATTACCATTCAGAATGATAGCGGAAATCCTGTTTTAGTTAAAAATGTAGCTGAAGTTCACGAAAGTTCCATGCCCAGAGTGGGGCAGGCAGCCCTGAATAATCATGACGATACCGTAGAAGGAATTGTTGTAATGAGAAAAGGAGAGAATCCAAGGGAAGTTTTGGTTGGCGTAAAAGCAAAAATCAAAGAGCTTAACGAGAAAGTCCTTCCGAAAGATGTAAAAATGGTGACTTTCTATGACAGGGATAACCTGATGGACTTTACCACTCACACGGTGATGCATAATCTTATTGAAGGAATTATATTAGTAACGGTAATCGTTTTGATCTTTATGGCAGATTGGAGAACAACTTTAATTGTTTCCATCATCATTCCTCTATCCTTATTATTTGCCTTTCTATGTTTAAAACTTGCCGGCATGAGCGCCAATCTCCTTTCCCTGGGAGCTGTAGACTTCGGGATTATCATTGACGGAGCCGTCGTCATGGTGGAAGGACTCTTTGTAATGCTAGACAATAAAGCACATAAATATGGAATGGAGAAATTCAATAAGCTGGCAAAAGGAGGCTGGATCAAGCAAACCGGAACCGGACTTGGAAAAGCCATCTTCTTTTCAAAGTTAATTATCATTACCTCTTTGATTCCAATCTTCTCATTTCAGAAAGTGGAAGGTAAAATGTTTTCGCCTCTGGCATTTACATTAGGATTTGCATTGATAGGAGCTTTAATATTCACTTTAACACTTGTTCCTGTACTTTCTCATCTCCTTTTAAATAAAAATGTGAAAGAAAAGAGCAATCCGTTTGTTAATTTTTGGGATAGAATTGTACTGAAAGGTTTCAATATTACATTCAAACACAAAAAAATGAGTATGATTGTTGCCATTTCATTTTTAGCCGTTACCTTATTCTCAGGAAAGTTTCTTGGAACAGAATTTTTACCACAGCTTAACGAAGGTTCCCTTTGGATCACAGCTGAAATGCCGATGAGCTCATCATTAAAAGAATCATTGAAGACAGCCAATCTTCTTAAGAAAGATATTATGAGTTTCTCAGAAGTAACCGATGTATTAGCACAAACGGGAAGAAGTAATGACGGAACAGACCCGAATGGATTCGGTTTTGTACAGTTTGCCGTGAATCTTAAACCAAGAGAAGATTGGAAACGAAAAATAACTTATGAAGAATTAATTAATGAGATAGATCATAAGCTTAGAAATTATCAGGGAATCACTTTCAACTATTCTCAGCCTATTTCTGATAACGTGGCAGAAGCTGTAGCAGGATTTAAAGCAGAAAACGGAATCAAAATATATGGTGATAATCTGGAAACCCTTGATAAACTGGCTCACGAGATGTTGGCAAAAATTAAAGATGTAGACGGGGTAAAAGATCCGGGCATCATTAAAAATATTGGTCAGCCAGAGGTAAGTGTAGTATTAGACAGAGATAAGATGGCTGCTTACGGAGTAATGCCTGCCGATGCACAAGCCGTTCTGGAAATGGCATTTGGAGGGAAAACCGCTTCAGAAATGTTTGATGGTGAAAGAAAATTCCCGATCCGTCTTCGTTATTCCGAAGAATACAGGAAAGATGAAAATGATATTGCCTCGCTGATGGTTCCTACTCAGGATGGAGCAAAAATTCCATTAAAAGAGATCAGTAATATCGTTAAAGATAACGGTGCGGCATTTATTTACAGGGATAATATCAAAAGATATATCGGAGTAAAATTCTCTATCCGTGACAGAGATTTGGGAAGTACTATTGCCGATGCACAAAAAAAAGTGGAAACTATTGAGCTTCCGGACGGCTATTCCGTAGGATGGACAGGGCAGTTTGAAAACCAGCAGCGTGCTTCACACAGATTGGCGCAAGTAGTTCCGGTGAGTATTCTGATGATATTTTTCCTGTTATTTATCCTTTTTGGGAATATGAAAGACTCACTTCTTGTATTAGCAAACGTTCCTTTCGCATTGATCGGAGGAATTATTGCGCTTCATGTCACAGGAATGAATTTCGGAATCTCTGCAGGAGTAGGAATGATCGCCCTTTTAGGAATTTGTATACAGAATGGGGTAATCCTTATTACAGAATTCCATCAGAATGTAAAAGATGGGATGGATATTGATACGGCAATTCTCAATGGGGTAAAATCAAGAACGAGACCAGTGATCATGACCGCTCTGATGGCATCTATCGGATTAATGCCGGCAGCTTTGTCTACAGGAATCGGTTCCGAATCTCAAAAGCCATTGGCAATTGTAATTATTGGAGGACTGATCACGGCAACAGTGCTTACTCTGCTTATTTTTCCAATTATTTTCTGGATCTTTAATAGAACCAGAAAGCTCCGTCATAGCTGATTTATCTTTCATTTATATAATAATTGAGCCTGGAATATTCTGTATTTCAGGCTTTTCTGTAAAACAGGCTGTAAAAGGTTCCAGAAAGATTTTTTCAATCCGGAAAAATGTGTAAATTTGCAGTCTCAATGCATCGAAATATAAGGTTTGTCCTTCATCGGATGAGAATATTGAAAGTTTTTTGAATAAAAAGTTTTTGGTATTTAAAAATTCATTATATTTGCACACCGAAAATTTGAAAAACAATAAATAAATAATTTTAAATCATGGCAAAGGAAACGTTTAATCGTAACAAACCACACTTGAACATTGGTACTATTGGTCACGTTGACCATGGTAAAACTACTCTTACAGCTGCTATTTCTGCTGTATTAGCTAGCAAAGGTCTTGCTGAGAAAAAAGACTTCTCTTCAATTGACTCTGCTCCAGAAGAAAAAGAAAGAGGGATCACTATCAATACTGCTCACATCGAGTATGAAACTGTAAAAAGACACTATGCTCACGTTGACTGTCCAGGTCACGCCGACTATGTTAAGAACATGGTAACTGGTGCTGCTCAGATGGATGGAGCTATCGTAGTATGTGCTGCAACTGATGGTCCAATGCCTCAAACTAGAGAACATATCCTACTTTGCCGTCAGGTAAACGTACCTAAGATCGTTGTTTTCATGAACAAAGTTGACATGGTGGATGATCCAGAATTGTTAGAGCTTGTTGAAATGGAACTTAGAGATCTATTAGCTACTTATGACTTTGATGGAGATAACTCTCCAGTAATCCAAGGTTCAGCTCTTGGAGCACTTACTGCAGCTACTAACGGTGACTCAGAAGATAAGTGGTTCAAAACTGTTGAAGCTCTTATGGATGCTGTTGATGAGTGGATCGACGAGCCAGTAAGAGATACTGATAAGCCATTCTTGATGCCAATCGAAGACGTATTCTCTATTACAGGTAGAGGTACTGTAGCAACTGGTAGAATCGAGGCTGGTGTAATCAACACTGGAGATCCAGTTGATATCGTTGGTATGGGTGAAGAAAAATTAACTTCTACTATTACAGGAGTTGAGATGTTCAGAAAAATCCTAGACAGAGGTGAAGCTGGTGATAACGTAGGTCTATTGTTGAGAGGTATTGAAAAAACTGACATCAAGAGAGGTATGGTAATCGCTAAGAAAGATTCTGTAAAGCCACACAAAAAATTCAAAGCATCTGTTTATATCCTTTCTAAAGAAGAAGGTGGACGTCACACTCCATTCCACAACAAGTACCGTCCTCAGTTCTACGTAAGAACTACTGACGTTACAGGTGAGATCTTCTTACCAGAAGGTGTAGAAATGGTAATGCCTGGTGATAACTTAGAGATCACTGTAGAATTGTTACAACCAATCGCTCTTAACGAGGGTCTTAGATTCGCGATCAGAGAAGGTGGTAGAACAGTTGGTTCAGGTCAGGTTACTGAAATCTTAGACTAATCATCTTAAAATAAATTAAGCTTCCGAAAGGAAACAATCGGAAGCTTTCTTAACTACGGGCATCGTCCAATGGTAGGATACCGGTCTCCAAAACCGTTGATCAGGGTTCGAATCCTTGTGCCCGTGCAAATATAAATTATGAGTTCATTTGTCGATTTTTTAAAAGGTTCTTATAACGAATTCAGACATAAAGTTGAATGGCCGAAATGGGCTGACCTTCAGTCGTCTACTATTGTAGTGACTATTGCGACAGTGATTCTGGCATTGTTTACATTTGGAGTTGATGAATTGTTTTCTAAATCAATCAGCAACATCATCGGTATGCTAATCAACTTGTTCAATTAATTAAAGTATTTTCCCAAAATGAGCGAATTGAAATGGTATGTGCTGAAAGCTATCAGCGGACAGGAAAATAAAGTGAAAAACTATATTGAGACAGAAATCAAACGTCTAGGGTTTGAACAGTACGTTACTCAAGTGGTTATTCCTATGGAAAAGGTTATCCAAATTAGAAACGGTAAAAAAGTTCCTAAAGAAAGACCTTACTATCCTGGATACTTAATGATTGAAGCTGAACTGATGGGAGAGATTCCTCACGTTATCAAAAACATCCCTGGTGTTATTTCTTTCTTAAGTTTAACAAAAGGTGGAGATCCTGTTCCAATGAGAAAATCAGAGGTTAACAGAATGCTTGGAAGAATGGATGAACTTTCAGAATTTGCAAGCGATGTTGAGATTCCATATGTAGTAGGTGAAAACGTAAAAGTGATCGATGGTCCTTTCAACGGATTCAATGGTACAGTTGAGAAAATTCTTGAAGATAAAAAGAAAATTGAAGTTTCTGTATTAATCTTCGGTAGAAAGACTCCAATGGAACTAAGCTATATGCAAGTAGAAAAAGTATAATCAATACTTATAAAATATAAAAGACTGCTATCTAAGCGGTCTTTTTTGTTTTTATAGAATAAGATGGAAATAAATTCTGATCTATATATCTATACTCTTTACACGCCCATTTCATTGCAATCTATGTCATTTCATCACCTAAGTTTATTATGATTTCTTTTAATTAAACTCCTCTCAATTTATCTATACTTTTTGTTGGAAACAGCATGTCTCCAATCGTAAAGGAAGATGATTCAAATATTTTACTTTAGGAAACTAAGGGATCAGGTGCAAAAGTTGTGGACTAAGTAAAAGTTTAGTTAATCTGAAGAAAAAACAAATTATCTTTTTACTCCTCTAAGCTTTATACTTAAATTTTCTATAAACGCAAAGACATGATGGAATTGATTATTGATAAGGGAGCTAAGAAAGTGACAAAAGTCGCTGATGAAGCGATGTAGATATGCGTACGCTTAGAAAGAATCAATGAAATTGATTCAAGCTTTGCTTCCTAAAATACAACACCAGATAATAGAAATCCTTTGCGTTAAATTTTAAAATTAAACTGATCTAATATTCTAAGCCCCACAACTTTTGCGCTATACAATATTATCCTCAGCTTTTGAGATCGTTGCAGATGTTACTTACATTCATATACATTTGGTTTAATAGATTAAGAAGTCTGTTTTTTGTGCAATAATTATTTATTATAAAAAAAGCAGGTGAGTTTTTATTTCTTTTTTTAATTTTTAATAAATTTTCGATTATTTTTTTGTTGAAAGTTTAAAAACTAAGCTAAAGTGTAGCGCTTCCACAAAGGGATAGCAGAAATTTATTAATCACGGGACAGAGATAAAGCAAGATTTTCCTTTGTTTATGGGCTTTTTTGGACATTCCTTTCCACTATATGGCATGCTTATTGCAACTTACTCGGTAATTAACCCATAAAACTTTCTATTTCTAACTTGGTACATTGCTCAGCATATGTATTGAAGACTCTTGCGTTTTTAAATTTAAACATGATGTTTTAATAGAAACGTTAAAATTAAACACACTACACAATGACAAAAATTATTTCGACTATTCTTTTAATGAGTACCGCAGTATTCATGAGTGCTCAAGTTGGCATAAATACCGCAAAACCAGAAAAAGAGCTTACGGTTAATGGTACAATGAAAACTTCAGGAATGGTTTTCAAAAAGCCAATGGAAAAACTCGGTGCTAGTGAAAACTATACTTTCATTATCAAATCTCCGGCACCTGAGAATAAAATTACAGCGTATAATGATTCATTCGTGCCTAATTCACCAGCTCCTATTAACATTATTCAGTTTAAAATTGCTTGTGATCCTGCAGATAAAGATTGGGTAAATCAATTTGATACTAAGATCAATTCCCAAAAGTTCCTTGTTGTAATTTCTTCATTTGGATTTACACAGCCTGTAAGAACTAATACAGCTAACTGGTTGACTCCGGTACCTCAGATATTTGCGTATGCTTCAGGAGGAACATGGAAACTGAAAGCCGATTATGAAGGCTTCTCTCCAACATCAACATTGCCTACCGGAGAATGGACTCTTAATTTATTGGTCTACGATAGATCATATGCCAAAGAAGTTAATTCTACTCAAGATATGAAAGCTTCTACGACAGGTGCTGCTGCAGCTCCTTTAATTCAATAAAAAACATAATATATAATGAAAAAAATTATCGCATTATTCTTTGTGGCTGCAGCTTCTTTAGGATTAAAAGCTCAGGTTGGAATTAATACCCCTAATCCCAAAGGAACTTTAGATGTTGAAGGAGAAACTTTGGTTGAATCTTATTTAGTGGATACTGAAAATACAACTGCAAAGGGAAATTATTTATTACTTACCCGTTCAAAAGATAGCTCACCGGTAGGAAAAGTTAAATTATTAGATATTACGCTTCGTAATGTAGCTCCGGTAAATGTGTATACCGTTGTTTTGAATAATGTAAAACAGGATGAAGTGATCAATCTGAATACAGGGCTGGATGCTGATAAATATGTTGTATCAATTACTGGTGCTGTTTTTTCAAATGCAGTTTCTGCAACTACTACTGCTACTTCAAGATTATACGGAGCTTACTCTACAGAAGTAACCAAAGTAGTGAAAAATGGAAAAAATTACCAGGCTATCAATTTAAGTTTTAAGGGATCTGGTACTGTGTCTTCACAAAACGGAACCTGGACAATTACTCTAAATGTTTTTGAAAAATCATTGGTTAAAGATTGGGGTACATTTAATGGTTCAGTTTCTGCACCTTCATTTTCGGGAGTATCAACTAATACGCCGCTAGGGCTTCAATAAAAATATGAGAAGAAAAATTTATATTACACTGATAATGGGGCTTGGTTTATTTTTAAATGCCCAGGTCGGAAAAGTAGGTATCAAGACAGATAAACCTGCAGAGACACTTGATGTAAACGGTAAAACATATACGAACTCTTTATACCTTAGAAATCCGGGTGAACCAACGATGACGGGAGGTAGCTTCTTGGCAACATCAGAAAATGGCTTACAATTATATGATCCGAATCTTGAAAGCAGTGGATTGTTTAATTATTTGAAATTAACATTAACTGGAGTATCGGGAGAAGGAATTACTGATTACGATACAAAAATTGATGCTAATAACTTCCTTGTTGTATTACATAACTATTCTTTCAAACTGAATAATGGTAATACCAATGTAATGCTTGATTATGGAGATAACGGAATCAATGATAATATGCAGGGATCTCCGGATGTCGTAGCATTCAAAAGTAATGGGACGTGGCATATCAAAGCTAAATTTACAGATAGCAGGATTATCGCCAATACTTCAACAGGTCCATCACGAACTTTTAACAACTTTACGGTTGATCTTTACCTGATGGCATATAAAAGGCTGATCACAAAGCATAATATTAACGATATTAATGCGGATCTTGGAGGTAATGATGGTTCTACACAGACCATTAATAAACCATCTGGTTTTTAAACAGAAAACACAAAACAAGTATAAAGAAAAAGCCGGGCTATTGAAAAATAGTCTGGTTTTTTTATGTGAACTATTTTATTAATTTGTAAGGTATATATCAATATTACTTGCTGTTTTGTCAAATGATTTTATACTTTTATATGGAATTTTATTGAAATGGGAAAACATATACCTTCTGCATTACTGTTTTTATTTTCTGTGGTATTCTGCTTCGGACAGGATAAGAAAGAATATGAACAATATATAAATACTGCCAATGAACTGAAATTCAAAGATTGGAAGAAGGCGGAATTCAATATACAGCAGGCAGGTAAGAAGGTATCAGAAAAAGATTTAGGAGATTTTTATATAGAAGTCGCTAAAATTTACAGCGATATCAATTACTTTGATCTTGCATTGGATTATTCTGCTAAAGCTCATCATCTGTTTTTGGATAAGGATGAGGAAAAAACTGCAAAAATAGACGCCATTTTCGCTTATACTTATTCCCAGCTTAATGATACCAAACGGGCAGTGACTTATTATAAAAAGCTTCTTACCTTTTATCAGAAACAAAAAAAACAAAAAGAAACTATCAAAGCATTCAATAATTTAGGAAATGCTTATCTGGTATTATCAAAACTTGACTCTTCAAGATATTATTTTGAAAAAGGGCTGTCTTCTTTTGAAACCTATAATGATCCCGTTTTAAAAGCATTTGTGTTTTCGAACTTTGGTAAGCTTAATTTTCTCGAAGGAAATAATATAAAAGCTGAAAACTATTTAGTTGAAGCTGCGAATATTCTTAAAGATAATCATATTGATGACAATAAATCGAACTATCAGGTTAATTATAACCTTGCCAATTTTTATATCGAAACCCAAAACCCAATTAAAGCTTTGTCTTATGCCCAAAATATTGGGAAATATGTTGTTGCAAGCACTGTGAGCTTTGATAATACAAATTATCTGAGAACTTTATATAAAGCATACCAATTAAATAAAGACTATAAACTTTCTACTGAAACCTTTACAAAATATGATTCTATTCGCGAGCTGTTGAATGTAGAAGAAAAAGCAGTGAATGTAGAACGATTAAAAGTGCAGCACGATTACGAACTCCAGAAAAGATTAGACAAGATAGAACAGGACAGAAGAAATATGCTGTATGTAGTGATGGTTATAATCCTTCTGTTAATTGTAATTATCAGCATTCTTTTGTTGATCAACTTCAGAAATAAAGCAGAAAAGCTTCGTCTGGAGAAAAAGCTGATTGAAAACAGAGAAAAACAGCTGGAAATAGATAATCAGATGAAAGAGAAAATGCTTGTCTATAAATCTATGGAGCAATCCAAGATCGAAGAAATATTTAAATCTCTTTTGGAGCAGATAAATATATTGAAATCTAAGCTCAAAGATAGTGAGATTGATGAAGTGTCAAAAATTATCAATGAAATTAAGCTGAACACGAAACATGATTCCTGGGGAGATTTTGAATATCATTTCCTGAATATCCATGAATCTTTTTATGAAAATTTGGATAGGAAACATCCGGGGCTTACCAATTATGATAAACGTCTGGCAGCGATGCTGAAACTTAAATTATCCACAAAAGAGATTTCTAATCTTTTAAATGTTACTCCCAAAACCATCGAGAACTCAAGGACACGCCTTAGAAAAAAAATGAACCTTACGAATACCAAAGAAGATCTTGCTCAATATTTGAATGAATTGTAATTGTTTTATTTATAGATTGTTATAATTTGGTAGGTGGTAATGATGTGGTATGTTTCTACTGATAAGTGGTAATTGTGTGTGGGATTTTGAATATGATTAAATGACATTGTATTCCTTTGTTCCCAATTTAAAACAATACCGCTATGAAAAAATTACTTACTCTTTTGATGGGTCTTTCAATAGGCTTTATGGTAAAAGCACAATGGAACTCTGCTCTTGATCAGAATCTCTTGGTAGCCTCTCCCAATGGTTCTTCCTTTGCAGCTAATACAAATGACGGGGAAACTTATATTGGATATTGGAAAAGTGTACCGGCTCCGGTAAACTTTGAGTTGTGGGTCCAGCTTTTGGATAGAAATGGAAATAAACAATTTGGTCCTGCAGGAATCAAAGTAAGTGATCAGATTCCGATGGGATCTTATACGGTGGTTGAAAAGACAGCAGTAGATGCTTCCAAGAATCTCTATATAGGTGTCACGGGCACAGGTACCGGAACACCGGGATATGTTTTCAAAATTACACCACAAGGTACTTCAGCATGGCCGAATGGGATTAGTTTGGGAGAAGCTTATTTACCAACTATTTTACCGTTATCAGGGGGTGATATAGCTGTAGCATATTTCCCGCCTAGCCAAAAATATACCAGAATACAAAGGTATAACCCTTCCGGACAGCCTATATGGGCAAGTCCTGCTCAGATTATTTCCGATGATAATAATAAAAATACTCTTCCGGCAGATTTATTTGAACTTCCCAATGAAGAATGTGAAATTATCTTTCATAAACAAATATCTTTTGGGACTACAAGCTATCTGTTTGCTCAGAAAATAGGTTTAAAAGATGGAGTGAAAATGTGGGACAGTGCAAAACAGATTGCTCCTAAAACTACAGCATACAACGCAAAGTATACCGGAGCTGTAGATGGAAATGTGGTGTATTACGGATACAGTACCGGAGAAAATTTGAGATTTGACGGATATCTTCAGAGAGTAAATACAGACGGTAGTCTTCCATGGGGACTTGCCGGAGTGGACTTTGATACCAATCAGACCTATTTCGAAAAGGATATGAAAATTGCTTTTAAGCCCGGATCAAAATATATATGGTCTATTGCAAACTATAGCTCTTCCTCACAAGGTGAAAATGGAGAATTTGTACAAAAATTTGATAAGATTACAGGAGCAAGGCTTTTAACAGATCAAGCTAAACAGGTTTTTCCGGTGAATGCTACTTCTATGTATCATTACAGTGATCTTCAACTGGTAGATGGAAACCCATATTTTATGGTACAGAAAAAAGAAGGAACTGCACTTAATGTTTCTCTTAATGCTGTATTACTGAATGATAATGGAAATTTTGCGTGGACGCAGCAATATCTTCCTGTAGCTACTTTTCAGGCATCTAAGGCATATACCACTGTTTTAAAACCTGTAAACGGACAAAGTGTGGTGGTGTTTCAGGAAAAAAAAGCTACAGACAATACTTTATCGGTATATGCACAAAATTTAGTATTCCCGGAAGGAACTATGGGAACTCATGATATTTCAACTGAAAAGCCTGTGATTAGATTATATCCAAATCCAGCTGTAAATTCTATTCATATAGAGGGAGTGAAAGATCAGACTTTTACTATTTATAATGTTACAGGACAATTGGTGAAATCAGGATCTATGGTACGTGGAGAAATAGAAGTAACCGATCTTATAAAGGGAGCTTATATTTTAAAAATAAAAGAAATTCAGGAAGGAATAAAATTTATTAAAAAATAATTCATCAATAGTAATAAGTTTGTATCAATTGAGAAAGAAGAACGGATAGAGGTTCTTCTTTTTCTTTATTATAAGTATAAGATTGTCTTCAATTTGATTTTCTTAATATTGAAGCTTATAATTCAATAATTTAAAAAATGATTTTTAGAAAAAAAACATAAAACTTTTTAAAAATCAGCGTTATCCGTTTGTAGTTTCAAAAATATTTTATACTTTTGCAGTCCAAAAAGTAGGCTTATCATAGGTGAGTAAGATAACCTGCTGAATAATAAATGCTTCCAAACTCATTAATTATTCAAATTTAAAAAACAAACAATGGCTAAGAAAGTCTTTAAAATGGTAAAGCTTCAGGTGAAAGGTGGCGCAGCTAACCCTTCTCCACCAGTAGGTCCGGCATTAGGTTCTGCAGGTGTGAACATCATGGAGTTTTGTAAGCAATTTAACGGAAGAACCCAAGATAAGCCAGGGCAAGTTTTACCTGTAGTAATTACAGTATACGAAGACAAATCTTTTGAATTCGTTATTAAAACTCCACCTGCAGCAATCCAATTAATGGATGCAGCTAAAGTCAAGGGAGGTTCTGGTGAACCAAACAGAAACAAAGTAGGTTCTGTAACTTGGGAACAAGTAAAGAAAATCGCTGAAGATAAAATGGCGGATCTTAACTGTTTCACAATGGACTCTGCAGTTTCTATGGTTGCAGGTACTGCTAGATCTATGGGATTAAGAGTAACAGGAGCTAAACCAACTTTTAACGCTTAAAACTATTTAGAAATGGCAAAATTGACTAAAAAGCAAAAGGAAGCTTTAAGCAAAGTAGAAAAAGGAAGAATCTATAACCTTGAAGAAGGTTCAGCTCTTGTAAAAGAAGTGAACACTACAAAGTTTGATGCTTCAGTAGATATCGCTGTAAGATTAGGAGTAGACCCTAGAAAAGCAAACCAAATGGTAAGAGGTGTTGTATCTCTTCCTCACGGTACTGGTAAAGATGTTAAAGTTTTGGCTTTAGTAACTCCAGATAAAGAAGCAGAAGCTAAAGCTGCTGGTGCTGATTATGTAGGTCTTGACGAATATTTACAAAAAATCAAAGAAGGTTGGACAGACGTTGACGTTATCGTTACTATGCCAGCTGTAATGGGTAAATTAGGTCCATTAGGTAGAGTTTTAGGTCCAAGAGGTCTAATGCCAAACCCTAAATCTGGAACTGTAACAATGGAAATCGGTAAAGCTGTTGCTGAAGTAAAAGCTGGTAAAATCGATTTCAAAGTAGACAAGTATGGTATCATCCATGCAGGTATTGGTAAAGTATCTTTCGATGCTGCTAAGATCAAAGAAAATGCTCAGGAACTTATCCAGACATTGATCAAAATGAAGCCAACTGCTGCTAAAGGTACTTATGTAAAAAGCATCTATTTGTCTTCTACAATGAGCCCAGGTATTGCAATTGATACTAAATCTGTTAACTAATATTAATTCCTTAAGACAATGACAAAAGACCAAAAAGTTGTAGCGATACAAGAGATCAAAGACTTGCTTCAGGATGCAAAAGTAGTATACGTAGCAGATCTAGAAGGTTTGAACGCTGGTAAATCTTCAGATTTCAGAAGACAGGCTTTCAAGCAAAATATTAAAGTTAAAGTTGTAAAAAATACACTTTTACAAAAAGCAATGGAACAAATTGAAGGAGTAGATTACTCTGAAATGTTCCCATCTTTCAAAGGAAACTCAGCATTAATGATTGCTGAAACAGCTAACGCTCCTGCGAAACTTATCCAAGGATTCAGAAAGAAAGAAGAAAAGCCAGCTTTAAAGTCTGCTTTTGTTCAAGAAACTTTCTACGTTGGTGACAACAACCTAGACATGTTGGCTAACATCAAGTCTAGAGAAGAAATGATCGGTGAAATCATCGGATTACTTCAGTCTCCAATCCAGAGAGTTGTTTCTGCTCTTCAAAACAAACCTGAAACTGTAGAAGCTAAAGCTGAAGAAGCTGCTCCTGCGGTAGAAGAAACTCCTGCTGAAGCTCCAGAAGCTGCTGCAGAAAGCACTGAAGAAACAAGTGCTGAATAATTTACACTCAAAAAATAATCAATAATCAACAAAAACATTACAACAATGTCAGATTTAAAAAATTTAGCTGAAACGCTAGTAAACCTAACTGTAAAAGACGTAAACGAATTAGCTGCTATCCTTAAGGATGAGTACGGAATTGAGCCAGCTGCTGCTGCTGTAGTAGTTGCAGGTGGAGCTGCAGGTGAAGCTGCTGAAGAAAAGACTGAATTCGATGTAATTCTTAAGTCTGCAGGTGCTTCTAAATTAGCTATCGTTAAATTAGTTAAAGATTTAACTGGTGCTGGTCTTAAAGAAGCTAAAGATATCGTAGACGGTGCTCCTGCTCCATTAAAGCAAGGTGTATCTAAAGACGAAGCTGAAGCTCTTAAGAAGCAATTAGAAGAAGCTGGTGCTGAAGTAGAATTGAAATAATTTCAATTTTATTATAAATATAAGAAGCCTGAGCAAATTACTCAGGCTTTTTTTGTTGCTAATTACCCCGATTTAGATTCAGATAAGATGCTTTTAGGTTTATTTGAAAGATATTCGAACCATTTGAATGGATTGGAAATCTTATCGTTTCATCAGTAAAAGAAGCTCGTTATAGTTTATTCTTAGTTGAAAAAATAAATTTCCTGTATGTACAGACTTATATGTTTAAAATTGTAAAAAAATCAACAGTTAAATCCTGTCAAGTTATTAACAAATAAAGGTAAACAATCCTATAACTATCTAAATATAAGAAGTCTAAATAAATTTTAGGCTTTTTATTGTTTTTAGAATTCTCTATTATGGGATATTTTAGTTAATGGTATTGATATATTATTACATTTTTTCATTAAATAAATATTTATGGATGATTATTATTTACTAATTAACATAATATTTTTGTAATTGTTGTTAATAATAATAAAAATTAACATATTTTTCTTATTAAAATATTGTTTTGATTGAAAAAATACTATATTTGTGATAAGAAAAAACACAACAAAAATGGAAAGAATTTATTTTTTTTCCTATAGCTTTCTGGTATTACTACAACTCTTACCGACTATAGGAAAGTTAAGTACTCAATTAGTGCCTGTTACCATTTATATTCCAGGACTGCAATACTCATTTACAAAAATCACTGATATACATTCATCTTTCGCTAATGATCTTTCATTAAACCCAAAATGTAATCGTGCTTGGTTTATTAAGACTGATGAAACCTACGCTCAACAGATAATTAATTCTGTTACCCATAACTGGGAACAGATAAGATCAATTTGTAAAATATTAAAAGAATAGTTCTTGATTCTCATTAAATCAGCTACTAACAGCCGATTTTCATATAAAAATCTTCTCTATATTTTATTATTATCAAGTTGGAATATGAACTTTTTCATTTATAAAGCAAATGAAAAAGGAAGAGAATTATCCTAAATAAAAAACACACAAAAAAACAACAAATATCAATTAGCAATGAAAAACAAATTATTCACATTAGCATTTTTGTCTCTTGGGCTTTCTGTATATGCTCAGGTAGGGATTGGAACAAGTGATCCTAAAGCTACTCTTGATGTGGTAGGCTCTCCATTGGACACAAACAAACTTGATGGTGTTATTGCGCCAAGACTTACGGGAGTTCAGCTTAAAGCTAAAAATTATACAGCAGCCCAGACAGGAGCCATTGTATATGTCACTGTAGCTGAATCTGGACCAACAGGTCAAACTGTAGATGTAATAACACCAGGATACTATTTTTTCAATGGTACAAAATGGGGAAATTTAAATGAGAATTGGCGGACAGTAGGAAACTCTGGAACAACTGCTGCTACAGCTGCTTTAGGTTCTGATATTTCTACAGGAAATTATCTTGGAACGAGTGATGGGCAAAATTTAATTCTGGCTACTCAAAAAAATGTAAAAGCGATATTGGATATCAACGGCACATTACAAGGAGGAAATGCAAACACTGCGACAGGATCTTTTGCTTCTTTTACATGGGGATCCAATAACGTTTTAGCAAACAGTACTTCCTCCAATGTTGCATTAGGAAAAGATAATACCGTTTCTGCGCAGGGAAATTACCCGGCGGTAGCTATCGGATTATCAAATAAAGCCAGTAATGGAGCAAAAGTAATCGGGAATTCCAATACGGCAACAGGTGCCAATAATCTAGTACTAGGGAATTCGAACACTGTGACAGGAATTACCGGTTTAACGGTAGGGAATAATAACATAAACGGTGGCGGAATTGTTATTGGAACAGGAAATAATGCATCCACTAATAATATTGCGATTGGTACCGCAGGCAATGCTTCAGGAATAGAAGCTATGACGATAGGGTTTACAGGAACGGCACTTGCAGGACAAACGGTTTATGCTAATAAAGCCCATGTCTTCTTTAATAAAGGAAATGCTGCTAATTCTATTCTCGGAGTGAATATGATTCCTACCGCAGATACGGCTTCAGGGGCAGCCATTCAGATCAAAGGAATCACTAATCCGCCTTCATCTTCTTGTACGTCTGCAGATGAAGGAGCGATTCGCTACAATTCTTCAACACGGGTACATGAAGGGTGTAACGGAAAAGTATGGAGCCCTATGTACTAATCAAAAATAAACACAAAACTAAAAATAAAAAGAAATGACCAGAAAATTATTCGAAAAATTAGCTGCAATGCTTATGACATTGGTATTGTCAGCAGTAGTTTTTGCACAGCAAGGATATGAACCCATCAGAGGAATGGGTGTAGAAGCGAAACCTGTAAATAATTCAGGGATTTGTTTGGCATGTTACAACGGAAGTATGAATCCAGTGGTAGATGCCAATCTGGATAATAAGGTGAGTATGGGAAATTTTGCTTCTCTTGTGAGTGGAAATGGGATATCTGTTAAAAATAACAATACATCATATCCTGCAGGTTATATCACTGGATTTAATGTTGATTTGGGCACAAGTTTTATCACAGTAGCTCTTTTAAATTCGTTAAAAATCAGTACATATAAAAATGGAGTTCTCCAGGAAAGTACAACCAGTACTACGTTGGCTTCAGTACCTGCATTTGGAGGAACTAAAAATAGAATCTTTCTGCACTTTAAAACTACAAGAGAATTTGATGAAGTGAGATTGTATCAAACCAATGTTCTTTCTGTATTCAGTTCAATGAATGTGTATTATGCATTCGCATTTGATCCGGCTAAAGTTCCTACAGAGAACAATGGTATCTGTGATGATATTATTGCGGGAAGCGGGGTAGATGGTAATATTTCTGGAGACAGTAGTTTCCTTGCTCCTCTTTCTTATGTTGAAAATAAAGAAAATATAGGTGATGGAAATAAAAATTCTTTTGGGAAAATTGTTCTTCCTATCGGGATTATAGGATCTTATTCCGTAGGAGTTTTGGATAAAAACCAGATATACCCTGCAGGAAACAGAACAGGATTTGTAATAGAGCCGGATGATCAGGGAAAACTATTTAGTGCCGAGTTCCTGAAAAATATCACAATTGAGACTTATTTATTTGGTGAACGTCAGGAATCCAGACAACTGTCTGACGGAGGAGGCTTGATAAATATTAAAGTTCTTGGCTACGGTTCAGGAAAACAAAAATTAACACTTACAACCACTAAACCATTTAATGAAGTAAGGCTTAAGATTACTCAGACTATAGGATTTAATTTTGGTGCAATGAAAGTGTTCTATGCATTTGAAGAGCCGGTTTCTTGTGAATGTGATGATAAAATTCAGACAAGTGGGTCTTCAGTACCCGGAAATTTAGTATCAGGTGGAAGCTGGACATCCGGACCTGGAATTTTCGGACTTATTTTGGCTAAAATGATCAACCCTGAAGCAATTGTAGATAACAACCCTTCAAATTATGCAACAGCAACGGTGCCGGCAGCATCTGTTTTCAGTATTTTTTCAGCGTATGCAACCGTAAGCAGTAACTCAATATTGCCTGCAAATACAATGGCTGGATTTACCGTAGAAAAAGCAGGGAATCTTCTCGGTGTAAGTGTTCTGGAAAATATTACAGTTACACTATACAATGGAAATACGGCAACAGATACCTTTACAAGCTCCGGAAGTTTAATTAGCGGGAACTTCTTTACAACGAATTCTAATAAATTTTACGTAGGTGGTAAAGCAACAAGACCTTTTAACCGTATGAAAATTACATTCAATAGCGGGACAGCGGTTCGTATACCTCAGAATTATTATATCTATAATGCTTTTGCAAGCAAAGATGATGATAATGATGGTGTTCCGAACTGTTTTGATCGTTGTCCGGGAGGAGATGACAGTATAGATAATAATGGTAATGGTATTCCTGATTGTGCAGAAGGATGTACAGCGGTGAATGACAAATCTCCGGCATTAGATACAGATGGAGACGGTATTGTGGATGCATGTGATATGGATTCGGATAATGATGGTATTCCTGACAGTGTTGAAGATTTTGATCATAATGGAAAGTTCCAGGATGATGATGCTGAAGGAAATATTGTAATAACTTCAGTTCTTGGTGACTCTGTTCCGAATTACCTTGATCTGGATTCCGATAATGACGGTATTCTTGACCTATTCGAATCAGGAATTCCTGCCTCAGTAATTAACCAGATTGATACAGATCGTAATGGTATTATTGACAGCAATATTCCGGTAGGGAAAAATGGTATTGCTGATATTCTTGAAACTTATCCTGATTCCGGAGTGTTGAAATATACGATCAGAAACACAAATGGGGATGATAAGCCTGACTTCCTGGATGTAATGTCTAATGGTGTAGACCTTGATCTTTACTTGATAGGAAAAGGTAATTTGGATACATTAGGCGGCGGCTTTATTTCTACCATTGATGATAAAGATAAAGATGGTATTCAGGCTGTTGTAGATACTGATCTTGTAAAAAGAGGGGCTCCAAACTCTCCGCTTTCTCCGTACGCAAGTTCACTAAAAACTGCTACAGCTTCCGCTAGAATTACTGGTTCTGTAGATGTTACCGGAGCGGCTAATGATGTTAAGGTATATCCGAATCCGGTGAAAGCCGGTGAAAACCTTATGGTTTCATCAGCAGAAGAAGGTGTTTATACTTTATTTTCATCAGAAGGAAAGGTGGTTAAAACTGATAAATTTACAGCACGTACAGGTATTGATACCTCTTCATTGCCAACGGGAATCTATATCATTAAGGTTGAAACAAAATCAACAGTGAAATCTTATAAGGTTATCGTTCAATAAAACCATAACAAAACCTAATATGAATAAGGGCTGCTCAGAAATGAACAGCCCTTATATTTTTTAAAACCCTCAAAATGAGGATGATTTATTTGTATTTGTGGATAACTTTTTGTATCTTTGCACCTCTTTTGGCGCGAAAAATTGTTTATAAATTTATAAAATACTGAAAATCAACTCTTTCATGTGTAAAAGCATGGAAGGGATTTCGTGTTTATAGATATTATGGATAATACCGTCTCAAAAGTAAGAAAAATATTTTGCATTACGCTGTGAAAAGATATACCAGTGTTGCAGTTAGAAAGAGCCAAGTGCAAAGTTAAAAGACTCTAAGGTCCTTCGTGAGCGCCAAAAACACTTTTACCTTTTTACTTTTACCTTGTTTCTTGTTCTTTTCTGATATTTTTAAATGAATCAAAATATTTTTTAACCCTTTCTTAAAAGTTTTATGAGTAAAACAAAATCAACAACTCAAGGAAATCCGAGAATTAATTTCTCATCAGCGAAAGGAAAAATCATCACTCCAGACTTTTTGGATATCCAAATTGAGTCTTTCAGAGAATTTTTCCAGCTTGATACACTTCCTGAAGCCAGAAAGACAGAAGCTCTTTACAAGACTTTCCAAGAGAATTTCCCAATTACGGATTCAAGAAACCAATTCGTATTAGAATTCCTTGATTATCTGGTAGATTCTCCACGTTATTCAATCGATGAGTGTGTGGAAAGAGGACTTACTTATTCAGTTCCTCTAAAAGCAAGACTTAAATTGTACTATACTGACCCGGAACACGAAGATTTCCAAACAGTGGTTCAGGATGTATATTTAGGTCCGGTTCCTTACATGACTCCTTCTGGTTCATTCATTATCAATGGAGCAGAGCGTGTAATCGTAACTCAGTTACACAGATCTCCGGGTGTATTCTTCGGACAGACTTACCACGCTAACGGAACCAAACTTTACTATTCAAGAATTATCCCTTTCAAAGGATCTTGGATGGAATTTACAACCGATATCAACAGCGTAATGTACGCGTATATCGACCGTAAGAAAAAGTTACCATTAACAACTTTATTAAGAGCTATCGGTTATGAATCTGATAAGGATATCCTTCAGATCTTCGACCTTGCTGAAGAAGTAAAAGTTTCTAAAGCGGCACTTAAAAAAGTGGAAGGGAGAACATTGGCTGCGAGAGTATTGAACACTTGGTTCGAAGACTTCGTAGACGAAGATACAGGTGAAGTAGTTTCTATCGAAAGAAACGAAATCATCTTAGACAGAGAGACTATCCTTGAAAAAGAACATTTAGATCTTATCCTGGATGCTGGTGTGAAATCTATCCTGATTCACAAAGAAAACAGCAATGAATTCTCTATCATCCAGAATACATTACAAAAAGACCCTACAAACTCTGAGAAAGAAGCAGTAGAGTACATCTATCGTCAGTTAAGAAACGCAGATCCGCCAGATGAGGAAACTGCAAGAGGAATCATTGAAAAATTATTCTTCTCTGAGCAGAGATATTCATTAGGTGAAGTAGGACGTTACAGATTAAACAAAAAGTTAGGTCTTAACATCCCAACTACCACTGAAGTTCTTACAAAAGAAGATATTATCGCTATCGTAAGACACTTAATCGAGCTTGTAAACTCTAAAGCGGAGGTGGATGACATCGACCACTTATCAAACAGAAGAATTAAAACTGTTGGTGAGCAATTAGCAGGACAGTTCGGAGTAGGTCTTTCAAGAATTGCAAGAACAATCAAAGAGAGAATGAACGTTAGAGATAACGAAATCTTTACTCCACTTGACCTTGTTAATGCTAAGACTTTAACATCTGTAATTAACTCGTTCTTCGGTACCAACCAGCTATCTCAGTTCATGGACCAAACCAACCCTCTATCAGAGATCACTCACAAGAGAAGATTATCTGCACTAGGACCTGGTGGTTTATCAAGAGAAAGAGCAGGTTTCGAGGTTCGTGACGTTCACCACACTCACTATGGAAGAATTTGTCCGATTGAAACTCCGGAAGGACCAAACATCGGTTTGATTTCATCTTTAGGTATTTATGCAAAAATCAACAACTTAGGTTTCATTGAAACTCCATATAGAAAAGTAGAAGATGGTAAGATTAATCTTAACGCTGATCCTATTTATCTGAATGCAGAAGACGAAGAAGACAAAGTAATTGCTCAGGCAAACGTTGAATTGAGTGATAATGGTGATTTCTTAACAGACAGAATTATTGCAAGACTAGATGGTGACTACCCGGTAGTTGAACCAGCTCAGGTTAACTTAATCGACGTTGCACCAAACCAGATCTCTGGTATTTCCGCTTCATTAATTCCATTCTTGGAGCATGATGATGCGAACCGTGCATTGATGGGATCTAACATGATGCGTCAGGCAGTTCCTCTATTGAAGCCACAGGCTCCGGTTGTAGGTACAGGGCTTGAGCAGCAGGTTGCAAGAGACTCTAGAATCTTAATTAACGCTGAAGGTACAGGTACTGTAGAGTACGTAGATGCTGACAGAATCGTTATTAAATATGAAAGAAGCGAAGACGAAGATTTAGTACAATTCGAGTCTGCTACTAAAACATATAAGCTTACTAAGTTCAGAAAAACTAACCAGAGTACAACAATTACCCTAAGACCAAATGTAAGAGTAGGTGATGTAGTGGAGAAAGGACAGGTACTTTGCGACGGTTATGCTACTGAAAAAGGAGAATTAGCTCTTGGTAGAAACTTAGTAGTAGCGTTCATGCCTTGGAAAGGGTACAACTTCGAGGATGCTATCGTAATCAACGAAAAAGTTGTACGTGAAGACTGGTTTACTTCAATCCACGTAGATGAATATTCATTAGAAGTTCGTGATACTAAATTAGGTATGGAAGAACTTACTGCTGATATTCCAAACGTATCTGAAGAAGCTACTAAAGATCTTGACGAGAACGGTATGATCAGAATCGGTGCTGAAGTGAAGCCTGGAGATATCATGATTGGTAAAATTACTCCAAAAGGTGAATCTGACCCGACTCCTGAAGAAAAACTTCTTAGAGCAATCTTCGGTGATAAAGCTGGTGATGTAAAAGATGCATCATTAAAAGCTGACTCTTCACTAAGAGGAGTTGTTATCAACAAGAAATTGTTCTCTAGAAACATTAAAGACAAAAAGAAAAGAACTGAAGAAAAACTTAAACTTGAAGAGATTGAAAACACTTACAAGGCTAAGTTTGATGACTTGAGAAACACTTTAATTGAAAAGTTAAATACACTGGTAAGCGGTAAAACTTCTCAAGGGGTACAAAATGACCTTGACGAAGAGATCATCGGTAAAGGTGTGAAGTTTACGCACAAGTTATTAACTTCAGTTGAAGATTATGTAAACGTTAGCGGTTCAGACTGGACAGTAGACGCTGACAAGAATGAATTGATCAAACAATTGATTCACAATTACAAAATCAAATATAATGACATTCAGGGAGTTAAAAACCGTGAGAAATTCGCAATTTCAATCGGAGATGAGCTTCCAGCAGGTATCATGAAGTTGGCTAAAGTTTACATCGCTAAGAAACGTAAACTGAACGTAGGGGATAAAATGGCAGGACGTCACGGTAACAAAGGTATCGTATCAAGAATCGTTCGTGAAGAAGATATGCCATTCCTTGAAGACGGAACACCAGTAGATATCGTATTGAATCCACTAGGGGTACCTTCTCGTATGAACATCGGACAGATCTATGAAACAGTTCTTGGATGGGCTGGTCAGAAACTAGGAATGAAGTTCGCTACGCCAATCTTTGATGGAGCTAGCCTTGATCAGATCACTGAGTATACTGAGAAAGCAGGTCTTCCTAAATTCGGTCACACTTACCTTTATGATGGTGGTACCGGAGAAAGATTTACACAGGCAGCTACAGTGGGTGTAATTTACATGCTGAAACTGGGGCACATGGTAGATGATAAGATGCACGCACGTTCTATTGGTCCTTACTCATTGATTACTCAGCAGCCGTTAGGAGGTAAAGCTCAGTTCGGTGGTCAGAGATTCGGAGAGATGGAGGTTTGGGCACTTGAAGCATTCGGTGCATCTAACATCCTTAGAGAGATCTTGACTGTGAAGTCGGATGACGTGATTGGTAGAGCAAAAACTTATGAAGCAATTGCAAAAGGTGAGTCTATGCCTGAACCAGGTATTCCAGAATCATTCAACGTATTACTTCACGAGTTACAAGGACTTGGACTTGACGTAAGACTTGAGGAATAATTTTAAATTTTGAATGCTGAATTTTGAATGAATTCGAAATTCTTAAATCCAAAATTTATAATCCAAAATCTAAAATCTAAAAAATGTCAAATAAAAATAAATCAAGTAGATTTAATAAAATAACCATCGGTTTAGCTTCACCGGAGTCTATTTTACAAGACTCAAGAGGGGAGGTTTTAAAGCCGGAAACTATTAACTACAGAACTCACAAGCCTGAAAGAGACGGGCTATTCTGTGAGAAAATCTTTGGTCCTGTAAAGGATTACGAATGTGCTTGTGGTAAATACAAGAGAATTCGTTACAAAGGGATCGTTTGTGACCGTTGTGGAGTAGAAGTTACTGAGAAAAAAGTAAGAAGAGAGAGAATCGGGCACATCAACCTTGTAGTTCCAATTGCACACATCTGGTATTTCCGTTCATTACCAAACAAAATCGGATACCTTCTTGGAATTCCTTCTAAGAAATTAGATATGATCATCTACTACGAAAGATATGTAGTGATTCAACAAGGTATTGCTAAGAAATTAGACGGTTCTGATTTCGAGAACATGGAATTCCTTACAGAAGAAGAATACCTTGATATCATGGAAACTCTTCCTGTAGAAAACCAGTATCTTGATGATTCTGATCCAAACAAATTCATCGCTAGAATGGGTGCTGAAGCTGTTGAAGATCTATTAAAAAGAATCGATCTTGATGCATTGTCTTTCGACTTGAGACATAAAGCTCACAACGAAGGTTCAAAACAAAGAAGAACTGAAGCTCTTAAGAGATTGAACGTTGTAGAAGCATTGAGAGGTGCTAATACAAGAATGATCAACAGACCAGAGTGGATGATCATGCGTGTACTTCCTGTTATCCCACCAGAACTAAGACCATTAGTTCCATTGGATGGAGGACGTTTCGCAACTTCTGACTTAAATGACCTTTACAGAAGAGTTATTATCAGAAATAACCGTTTGAAGAGACTATTGGAGATCAAAGCTCCTGAAGTAATCTTGAGAAACGAGAAGCGTATGCTTCAGGAATCAGTAGATTCATTATTCGATAACACAAGAAAATCTTCTGCAGTAAAATCTGAATCAAACAGACCATTGAAATCACTTTCTGATTCATTGAAAGGTAAGCAAGGTCGTTTCCGTCAGAACTTGCTAGGGAAAAGGGTTGACTACTCTGCGCGTTCGGTAATTGTTGTAGGTCCAAACTTACAGCTTCACGAATGTGGTATCCCTAAAGATATGGCAGCTGAGCTTTACAAACCGTTTATCATTAGAAAACTAATCGAGAGAGGTATTGTAAAAACAGTAAAATCTGCGAAGAGAATTATCGATAGAAAAGAACCAGTAGTTTATGATATCCTAGAAAACGTGATGAAAGGTCACCCGGTACTATTGAACAGGGCACCTACTCTTCACAGACTTGGTATTCAGGCTTTCCAACCTAAGATGATCGAAGGTAAAGCTATCCAACTACACCCGTTAGTAACGACGGCATTCAACGCCGATTTCGATGGTGACCAGATGGCGGTACACTTGCCGTTAGGACCAGAAGCGATCCTTGAAGCTCAGTTATTGATGTTAGGTTCTCAAAACATCTTGAACCCGGCAAACGGTTCTCCAATTACGGTACCTTCTCAGGACATGGTTCTTGGTCTTTATTTCATGACTAAAGAATTAAGCTCTACTGAAGATATGAAAGTAAAAGGTGAAGGTCTTGCTTTCTATTCTCCTGAAGAAGCGGAAATCGCTTATGCAGAAGGTAGAGTTTCATTAAATGCTAAGGTAAGATGTAGACTACCAATTAAAGAAGACGGACAAATCGTAACAAGATTGATCGAAACTTCTGTAGGTAGAATCTTATTCAACCAAATTGTACCTAAGCAGGTAGGATATATCAATGAACTTCTTACTAAGAAATCATTGAGAAACGTTATCGGTAAGATCCTTGCTGATACAGATTTCCCTACAACTGTGAAGTTCTTGGATGCCATGAAAGATCTAGGATATTCAAATGCATTCAAAGGAGGTCTTTCTTTCTCACTTGGGGATATCGTAGTTCCTGTTGAGAAAAAGCAGATGATTGCACAATCAATCGAAACTGTAGACGAAATTAGAGCTAACTATAACATGGGTCTAATTACTGATACAGAACGTTATAACCAGGTAATCGACGTTTGGACAAATACCAACGCGGGATTAACTGAAATGATCATGAGCAGAATGAAAACTGACCAAGGTGGTTTCAACTCTGTATACATGATGCTTGACTCTGGGGCGAGGGGTTCTAAGGAACAGATCCGTCAGTTATCAGGGATGAGAGGTTTGATGGCGAAACCACAAAAAGCTGGTTCTACCGGTGCGGAGATCATCGAAAACCCGATCCTTGCAAACTTTAAGGAAGGTCTTTCCATCTTAGAGTACTTTATCTCTACCCACGGTGCTCGTAAGGGTCTTGCGGATACCGCTCTTAAAACTGCCGATGCTGGTTACCTAACCAGAAGATTGGTAGACGTTGCACAGGACGTTATCGTTACAGAAGATGACTGTGGAACATTAAGAGGAACTGAAGTTACTGCACTTAAGAAAAATGACGAGATCGTTGAAAAAATCTCTGAAAGAATCTTAGGTAGAGTATCTTTACATAATATTTATGACCCTGAATCTGATGAACTGATTGCTGAAGCAGATCAGGTAATTAATGAAGTGTTAGCTAAGAGAATTGAAGCAGCAGGATTAGAAGCAGTTGAAGTACGTTCTCCACTTACTTGTGAAGCTAAAAAAGGTATCTGTGCGAAATGTTACGGTAGAAACTTAGCAACAGGTAAGATGATTCACATGGGTGAAGCGGTAGGTGTAATTGCTGCACAATCAATTGGGGAACCAGGTACTCAGCTTACGTTGAGAACTTTCCACCAAGGGGGTACTGCAGGAAACGTATCAGAAAACCCATCTATCGTTGCAAGAAGAGATGGTATCGTTGAAATGGACGAAGTAAGAACAATTACTTCTGAAGATGAAAACGGTAATACAGCTGAGGTTGTGGTTTCTCGTTCAACAGAATTCAGATTAGTTGCTGATAATGAGTCTAGAACTCCATTAATGGTAGCTAACGTACCTTACGGATCGATATTATCTGTGAAACCAGGTGATAAAGTGAAGAAAGGAGATACAATCTGTAGATGGGATCCGTATAACGCGGTTATCATTGCTGAAACTTCAGGTAAGGTAGAATACGAGGATATCATCCAGGGTATTTCATTCCAACTTGAAATTGACGAACAAACAGGATTCGAAGAGAAAGTAATCTCTGAATCTAGAAATAAGAAAGCCGTACCTACCTTGAAGGTGGTAGATTCTAAAGGAGTTGAGCAAAAAGCATACAACTTACCGGTAGGAGCCCACTTAATGGTAAACGATGGTGAGAAAATTAAGGCTGGTAAAGTTTTAATCAAGATCCCAAGAAAATCTGCAAAAGCAGGGGATATCACCGGAGGTCTTCCGAGAGTTACCGAATTATTCGAAGCAAGAAACCCTTCAAACCCAGCGGTTGTTACTGAAATCGACGGGGTAGTTTCTTACGGAAAAATTAAGAGAGGTAACCGTGAATTGATCGTTGAAGCTAAAACTGGAGAAAGAAAAATTTACTTAGTTAAATTATCAAACCAGATCTTAGTACAGGAGAATGACTTCGTGAGAGCTGGTTCGCCACTTTCTGACGGTTCAATCACTCCAGACGATATCTTAAGAATTAAAGGTCCAACAGCTGTTCAGGAATATCTAGTAAACGAAATCCAGGAAGTTTACCGTCTACAGGGGGTAAAAATCGACGACAAGCACTTCGAAATCATCGTAAGACAGATGATGACAAAAGTATCTATCGTGGATGGAGGTGATACTCAATTCCTAGAAGGAGCTCTTGAGCACAAATATGACTTCTTAGAAGAAAACAACAGAGTATTTGGACTTAAAGTAGTAGTAGAAGCTGGTGATTCTAAAGAATTCAAACCAGGACAGATGATTACTGCAAGAGAATTAAGAGACGAAAACTCTAAATTGAAGCGTGAAGATCAGGCTTTAGTTGAAGTAAGAGAAGCTTTACCGGCTACTGCAACACCAGTATTACAAGGTATTACAAGAGCAGCTCTTCAAACTAAATCGTTCATGTCTGCGGCATCATTCCAGGAAACTACTAAAGTTCTAAACGAAGCAGCTGTAGCAGGTAAGATCGATGATCTTAACGGTCTTAAAGAAAATGTAATTGTAGGACACAGAATTCCTGCAGGTACAGGTCTTAAAGAGTATCAGAATGTTATCGTAGGTTCTAAGAAAGAATTCGAAGACCTTAACTAAAATTAATGATTTGAAATTTGGGATTTGAAATTATTTTTATATTTTCACAATCTCAAATTTCGAATTTTAAAAACATAATTTATAACAATGGACAACAATCAAAATCCACAAGACGGAAACATCAACATCGAATTAAACGAAATGGTAGCTGCTGGAATCTATGCTAACTTAGCATTAGTAAACCACTCTCCATCTGAATTTGTAGTAGACTTTATTCAGTTGATGCCAGGTGTTCAGCAAGCTAAAGTAAGATCAAGAGTTATTCTTGCTCCACTTCACGCTAAAAGAGTATTAAACGCTCTTCAACAGAACATCGCTAACTACGAGCAGCAGTTCGGAGAAATCAAAGAAGTTGAGCCTTTCGTATTAGGAGGAAACAACGTACAAGCTTAAGATTTTTCTTACAATAAATAAGATGCCCCGGTTTTTACCGGGGTATTTTTTTTACATTATACTTAATAGAAATTGATAAAGTTAATAAAGCACTTTAAAAGTGAAACCAGATTTATGAACGTTGATGGTGGTTTTTTTTTTTTTTTGCTCAATTATTAATATTACATTGTAAAATAAAAAATATTATATAAATATTTCAAATTTATATATTTGCTGTTAGAAAAAGTAGAAAAACATCAATATGATTAATAGTCCGTTTATTGTGAATAAATTTGGGTTTCTTGGCAGCGAATTTCTAACAGCGCTTCAGCAACATGCTGTCATTTCAAATATAAAAGCAAAAACAGAGATCATTAGGGAAGGGCAAAAAAATAAATACGTACCCTTTTTGATTAAAGGTTCTGTAAAAGTTTTTACTTTGAACGACGGACGAGAACTGATCTACTATTATATCAAAGAAAATGACAGTTGTTTGATGACTTTTTCTTCCATATTTACAGATTATACAAGTAGAGTATATGCCATTGCAGAAGAAGATTCTGAAGCGTTACTTATTCCTGTTTCTATCATCCATGAGTGGCTGATCAGATTTCCTGAAATCAATAAACTTTTTTATCGCGAATATGATCGAAGATTTTCAGAAATAATGAATATGGTAAATGATGCTGTTTTCCATAGATTGGATAAAAGAGTACTTAACTATATCAGACAACAGATTTCATCTACAGGAAAAAATCCTATCAAAATAACACATCGTGAAATTGCGAATAGCCTTGGAACTTCCAGAGAAGTAGTAAGCAGAGTTTTAAAAAAAATAGAAAGTGATGGCGAAATTATACAAACTAAAGAAGGAATCAAAATTACTGTAAATGAAGATGTTAGATTAGTCTAATTTATATTGTTTTAATAGTTTTGTTTTTATGATTGATAAAAACAATTTTTTGAGTGACTTTTGTCACCTATTTTTGAATTAATAACTTGATAAGTTTGTTATATCATAATTTAATTCAAATTGTATATGACAAAAGCTTTCTTGTTTTTATCAGTACTTTCGTCAGGTTTTGCTTTCTCTCAGGAAGATCTGCTGAAAGATATTGATACCATAAAAACCAATACTGAAATTTCACAACCGGCATTTAAAGCCCTTCAGATCGTTACCGGGCAATCTACAAAACTTGCTGCAAAAAAAGAATGGTACGTTGTTATTGCACATCGTTTTGGGGATGTAAGTACAGGATTTAAAAACTTTTTCGGATTAGATAATGCCTCTACAAAATTAGGTGTTATTTACGGCATTACTGATGCTGTATCTGTAAGTCTTTCCAGAGAAACCAATATGAAAACCTTTGAAGGTGGAGTAAAATATAGATTGGTAAGACAAAACGATAACTTTCCTGTAGATATTGTAGGTTATCATGTAATGGCGGCAAATACGGATCTGGACAAAGACACTTATCCGCATCTTACATTCACCGACAGACTTGCGTATCTTACTCAGGCATTGATTTCGAGAAGATTCAGCGACAAATTTTCTATGCAGTTTACTCCTTCTTACGTTCATAAAAACCTTTACGAGCCCAATATTGAAGATAAAAATCAATTTCTCGCAGGATTGGGCGGACGCTATAAAATTTCAAAAAGAGTATCTCTGAATGCAGAATATTTTGTGAATTTCGACAATCACAGTTTCTATAAAAATCCATTATCGCTGGGAGTAGATATAGAAACCGGTGGACATATTTTCCAGCTTTTATTTAGCAATTCCCAGATCAATTCCGATATCGGATATCTTACAAACGCATCTGGAAATTGGGGAAAAGGACATATTTTCTTTGGGTTTAATCTTTATAGAGTTTTTTAATATGAAAAAGTTAATATACCTAATGACAGTATCCTTGGCAATGATAATAATTGCCTGTGAGAGCAGAACATATGAAGACATTTCAGATAATACTCCTATAACGGTTCCTGTAAACTACACTGAAGATGTAAAACCGATCATAGAAAATAATTGTATAGGATGTCACTCTATTGGAAGCTTTAAACCATTGGCAAATTATGACCAGGTAAAAAATAATATAGAAGGTATTCTGGATAGGATTCAAAGAGCAAATGGCGACCAGCAGAAAATGCCGAAAGGAGGTTCACTGTCTGCTACACAAATCAATATTTTTCTTAAATGGAAAGCCGATGGACTCATTGAAAATTAAAAAGATTTAATATGAAAAAAACATTATTACTGGGTATATCACTTTTTGTAAGCTATACCTATGCTCAAAAATACAGTTCTAAAACAGGGATTGTCAACTTTGAAGCTTCTGTGCCTTTATTCGAAGATATATATGCTTCTGATGATAACAATCTGGTGGTTTTAAATGCTGATAATGGAGAGATAGCATCAATTTCTGTAGTTAAAAATTTTCATTTTAAGACTAAATTAATGGAAGAACACTTCAATGAAAGTTATGCTGAAACAGCCAAATATCCAAAAACAACGTTCAAAGGTAAGATTATCAACTTTGATTCTGGAAAACTAACTTCCACTCCACAAAAATATACTATTCAAGGTACCCACAATTTTCATGGAGTAGACAAAGCTGTTACTTCTGCGGCAACCATATACGCGAAGGACGGTAAAATCTATGTGCAGGGAAGTTTTGTGGCAAAACCGGCAGATTATAAAGTTACAATTCCTAAAATGGTAACAAAGAAAATTGCAGAAAGTGTAAATGTTGAGTATAAATATATATTGACGAAACAATGAAAAACTTAATTCTATTAATAGGCATTTTCTTAAGCTCACTTTTAACAGCTCAGGAAAAAACAATATTTGATATAGCAAGATCCGGAACTGTAACTGAAGTTCAGAATTTGATGAAGCAAAACCCTGATGTGGTAAATCAAGTTAATGAAGGTGGCTTTTCACCTCTCATTCTAGCTTGCTACCGGGGAAATATAGAGGTAGCAAAATTCCTGATAGATCATGTAAAAGATGTAAACTATAAAAGCAGAGAGGGAACAGCATTAGCAGGGTTGGCAGTAAAGTATAACAGAGAACTTACAGAAGCTTTGTTGAAAAGAAATGCAGATCCCAATATTGCAGATGCTACAGGATATACTCCATTATTCTGGGCAGTGAAATTTGGAAACAAAGAATTGGTGGAACTGCTTCTCAAATACAAAGCAGATAAATCAAAAAAAGATTCAATGGGAATGACTCCTTTTGAATATGCATTACAGACAAACAACAAGGAAATCATTAATCTCTTAAAAAATTGATATGAAAAAAACTTTACTAACACTAAGTTTAGCTCTAGCAAATTTTGCCTGGGCACAGTTTTCATCAGGAGTAGTCAATCTACCGGCTACTTCTATGACGGTGAAATTAGATACAACTCCTACAGGAGTAACACTGACATTGACAGGTGACAGTAATTCAATGCTTGGGATCGGTTTTGGAACTTCGGGGATGGCAACAGGAGCTGACGGGTTTATATATAATTCTTCTGCGAATAGAGATTATATATTTACAGGTTTGGGAAATCCTCCTAATGCTGATCCTTCTCAGGACTGGACAGAAATCTCTAACACTGTAGCTGGAAGCATCAGAACCATTGTGGCGACAAGATCACTTTCGGGAGGAACCGGAGATTTTACTTTTCTTAATACTGCCGGAACAATTAATATATTTTATTCAAGGAAATCAAGTCCTTCAATAGGTTATCATGATGTAGGAAGAGGATATGCAACATTAACAATGACAGCAAGCACTTTATCAACAAATGAAGTAGCTTCCAATGACAAAAAAGTGAATGTTTATCCTAATCCGGCAAAAACAAATGTGAACTTTAAAAACTTCGATAAAATAAAATTAGTGGAGATCTACGAAGCAACCGGAAGAAAAGTAAAATCAGTAAACCCAGATAAAGAAAACTTTAATATTGAAGATCTGAAGCCAGGAAATTACTATCTTGAAATCAAACTTAAAGATGGAAGCGTTTCTTATGAGAAAATGATTAAAGAATAACTTTTTTTTAACAACTAAAATATTTAAAATAGTATCTCTTATTTTTCAGAGATACTATTTTTTGCATCTTTATGAACATCTTGAGATGCTTATAAATAAGGAGTTCGACTAATTTTTTTTATATTTGTTAGTCACCAGAATCTCCATGAAAGTTACTTTTGAAAAATACAATCCGATTTGGAAAGAACAATTTGAATCCATTAAAAAAGAACTGGAAAAGAGCATTGGTTTCTTACAGCCGGAAATAGAACATATCGGAAGTACTTCAGTAGAAGGTTTGTCTGCCAAGCCAATTATCGATATGATGATCGGTGTGAGAAATGAAACGGAATTAGATCAGATTCCACCTTTACTGCTGGGGAAAGATTATGTTTATTATGAAAAATATAACGAAGAAATGCCATACCGACGTTTTTTCATTAAGCTTACAGATAAACCTCAGATCCTAGGCTTTCCTGAAATTATTCATCCGGGTGATGAAATTCCTGAAGAATTACACAATCATCAGTTTCGTATAGCACACATTCATACCATTCCAACATCATCAGAACACTGGCTTCGTCACCTTGCATTTCGGGATTATCTTATGTCCCATCCAAAAGTCAAAGAAGAATATCAGCAATTAGAGGAAAACCTCAGTAAGAAAGAATGGATTGATGGTAATGATTATAATGACGGTAAAGATCCGTTTATCAAAAGAGAAGAAGAGAATGCCATTCGGTGGTATTTAAACAATCAAAAATAAATTACTTCCATGAGAAAAGATTTGAAGGAAATAGCAAGTCAATGGGCAATATCCAAAACGCTGAATGATTTTATAGAATATGGTGGGGTAGCAGCAGCGATTGAAACTTTGGACGGGAACGTATATACAGGAATCAGTATAGATACTGCTTGTTCTATGGGATTTTGTGCCGAGCACAGTGCTGTAGCGGAAATGTTGAAGAACGGAGAACGTTATATCAAAGCTGTTGTAGCAGTAGGAAATGATGGAAACGCTGTTCCGCCTTGCGGACGTTGCAGAGAACTGATGAGCCAGCTGTCCAAAGAAAATCTTAACGCAGTTATAGAAGTTAAAAATGGAGTTTTTGTAACATTAAAAGAACTGATGCCGTATGATTGGAAGGAAGATCTTGGCAGAGAATGGTGATTGTAAAGAATAATTTTTAAAATAAAGAGTAATGGAGTTTAAAACCTTAGCAAATGTAAGTATAGATGAGATTTTAGCAGTATTTAATTTGTCTTTTTCAGATTATATAGTTCCTTTTCATTTGACGAAAGAGATGCTTACCTCTAAAATTGCTGCTGAAAAACTGGATATGAATATTTCGGTAGGTGGTTTTGAAGAGGGAAGATTAGTAAGCTTTATTCTTCAGTCGGAAAAGGTGGAGAATGGGCAGAAAATTATTTATAACGGGGGAACAGGAGTTGTTCCGGAAAGCAGAGGAAAAGGTTTGGTTAGAAAAATGTATGACTTTATTATTCCTGCTTTAAAAGAAAGAAATGCAGATATATTACTGTTGGAAGTGATTGAAGGAAATGCAGGAGCAATCAGAGCTTATGAAAATTTAGGGTTTACGATTGTAAGAAAACTGCTTTGCTTTAGAGGAAATATTCAATCAGGGCAGGAAAATGCTGAGGTCACTATAAAAAAAATGGAGGAGTTCCAATGGGACAATCTTCATTCTTTCTGGGATATTGAACCTTCATGGCAAGGCTCACTTTATGTATTAGATCCTATGCCGAAAAATTATATCACTATAGGAGCTTATTCAGGTGAAAAACTGGTAGGATATATTATTTACAATCCCGCAGCAAGAAAAGTACTTCAGATTGCAGTTCATAAAGAATATAGAAAACAGGGAATTGGCAGCATGCTTTTCAGAGCTATTGATGATGGAAACCCTGTTGCCATTAATAATGTGGATGATATTTCTATAGAAACCAGAACATTTTTAGATCAGAAAATTGGTCTTGAAAACTGGTTGTCACAATTTGAAATGAAACGACCTATTTAATTGAATTCAAAAATAACAGGTTTTAATATACTTTTAACCTCTTAAACTTTTCAGGGAGCAGTAGAGAATGTAACTTTGTCGAAAATTTAAATAATGAAGCGAGGAATACATTTTTTACTGCTGTTTATTTCCTTAACGGTTTTTGCCCAGCAGGTAAATGTGGATACGGCTCAGGTAGTCGTTCCGGGCAGACAAAATAGTGTGGAAGCCCAATCAAAGCCATATGTAATCATGATCTCAACAGATGGTTTCCGATATGATTACGCAAAGAAATACAATGCTGAAAATTTGCTGAAACTTTCCGGCAACGGTGTAAAAGCTGAAGCAATGATCCCAAGTTATCCAAGTATCACTTTTCCCAACCACTGGAGCCTTATTACAGGAATGTATCCGGCACATCACGGTTTGATAGACAATTTTTTCTATGATTACAAGCGAAAGGAAACTTACGCAATGAGCAATAAAAAAAATGCAGAAGACGGAAGCTGGTACGGAGGAACTCCACTTTGGGGATTAGCTGAAAAGCAAGGGCTCGTATCTGCTTCACTAATGTGGGTTGGCTCCGCAAGTGATGCAGGCGGAATGAGACCTACCTATTATTATCCATATCACGAAAAATTTACACCGTCCGAAAAGGTAGAAAAAGTAGTGAATTGGCTGAAGCTTCCTGAAGACCAAAGACCTCACTTTATTTCTCTGTATTTTCCGGAAGTAGATGGCAGCGGACATCACTACGGTCCCGATACAAAAGAAACAGAAACAGCTGTTCATCTTATTGATCAGGCAATAGGAGAGCTTGTTCAGAAAGTCAATGATTTAGGATTGAAAAATGTCAACTTCGTATTCGTTTCCGACCACGGAATGATAAAAGTAGATGGAGGAGCTCCACTGGAAATTCCTGCTATTCTTTTCGATAAAAACAGATTCGATTTTTATAACTCTCAGACGCTTTTAAGAGTATTTGTTAAAAATCCGGATGAGGTAAAATCAGTTTACAAAGAATTAAAAGCCAATAAAACAGACGACTATGAAGTGTATCTGGATAAAAAGCTTCCTAAATACTTACACTTTGCAACAAAAGACGATCAATACAAGAGAATAGGACAAATCCTTTTATTACCAAAAGCTCCTAAAATATTTCTGGAGAAAGGAAAAAAGACATCTGTAGGAAAACATGGCTATAACCCAAGAACAGTTCCGGAAATGAAGGCTACTTTCTACGCTTGGGGACCGGAATTTAAAAACAATCTGGTAATCGATGAATTTGCCAATGTAAACGTTTATCCGCTGGTGGCTGATATTTTAGGATTAAAAATAGACCAGCCCATTGATGGAAAAATGAAAGTATTGAAAAAGATATTGAAAGAGAAAAAATAATAAATCATATTATAATTTCAAAAAATATAAAAGTTTCGGCGCACCAAAGATGCGCCGAAACTTTATAAAACAATGTCATCCCGCTCAGAGATTACCATGTTTTCAATATCTAGTAAACCGATTATAATGACTGCATATCAATCACGAAACGATATCTTACATCACTTTTCAGTATTCTTTCATAGGCTTCGTTGATGTCCTGCATTTTGATCATTTCAATTTCAGAAACAATATTATGTTGTCCGCAGAAATCTAACATTTCCTGAGTTTCGGCAATACCACCAATCACAGATCCCGCTACAGATTTTCTGCCAAGGATCATCGGAACTGTATTCAAAATAGGTTCAAGCCCTCCTAAATATCCCACAAGAACATGTGTTCCGTTAATATTTAAAGTTGTAACATAAGGATTCACATCATGTACATAAGGAACCGTATCGATGATCACATCAAATTTTCCTTTTACAGAAGCCATTTGCGATTCATCTGTAGAAATGATAACATGATCCGCTCCTAACTGTTTTGCATCTTCAGTTTTTCCCGGTGTTCTTGAAAATAACGTTACTTCAGCACCCAAACCTTTTGCCAGCTTAATTGCCATATGTCCTAACCCTCCTAACCCTACAACTGCTACTTTAGAATCCGGTCCAACATTCCAGTGTCTTAATGGTGACCAGGTCGTGATTCCGGCACAAAGAAGAGGAGCTACGGCAGCAAGATTCAGATTTTCAGGAACTTTTAATACATGGTGGGAATCTACAACTACTTTTTGAGAATATCCGCCAAAAGTATGACCACCCAAGTGCTTATCCTGCCCATTATACGTTCCTGTGAATCCGTTCTCACAATATTGCTCAAGATCATGCTGGCAGCTGTTACAGTGCCCACAAGAATCTACGATACATCCTACTCCCGCAAGATCACCTACTTTAAACTTGGTAACTTCACTTCCAATCTTCGTAATTCTTCCCACAATTTCATGTCCAGGAACAGCAGGATAAATCGTTCCGCTCCAGTCGTTTCTTGCCGTATGAAGATCAGAGTGACATACTCCACAATATAGAATTTCAATTTCTACATCCTTTGAAGTAACATCCCTTCTTTCAATATTCATTTCTTTCAGATCTGCCGTGGTAGACTCAGCTCCATAGGCTTTTACTGTAAATGTGTTCATGTGATTATTTTTATTAGATTAATAAATTATTATACATTTTAACTGTTATAAAACTTCGCTATTCCGTAATTACTTTCTTTCGTAATACACTTTCATAACGGTACAAAAATCGACACTTTCAGAGAAATCTTGCTTATACAGATTACCGAATTACTTACCAATTTTACCGACATAATATATGTTAGGAAGGAAATTGGTAATTTTGAATCATAAAAATATACTTCATGGAAAATCAGGAGGTTGAAATCTATAACAGCGTCTCAGAATATAATAAAATGGTAAATCATGAAACACTGCATCCGTTGGTAAGTGTTATTGATTTTTCCAAATCGGCACCTGTTTGTCAATACAGGAGAACATTTGGTTTTTATACCGTTTTTCTTAAAGATGTAATGTGTGGAGATATGCAATACGGAAAACACAGCTATGATTATCAGGAAGGAACATTGGTATTTATTGCACCGGGTCAGACCTATGGAATTTATAATAATGGAAATTATATTCAACCCGCAGGCTTTGCTTTGATCTTTCACCCTGATCTCTTAAAAGGAACCAATCTTGGGAAAAATATAAAAGAGTACAACTTTTTTTCCTATGAGGTACACGAAGCGTTGCATCTTTCAGAAAAAGAAAGAGAAATTATCCTTGAATGTTTTAAAAATATAAAACTTGAGCTGGAGCAATCCATTGATAAACATAGTAAATCATTAATTGTAAATAATATTGAACTCTTCCTGAACTATTGCATGCGTTTCTATGACCGTCAGTTTATCACAAGAGATCATATAAATCAGGGGATTATAGGCAAATTCGAAAATCTGGTTGATGATTATTTCAAATCCGACAATCCCAAGAATATAGGTTTTCCAATGGTCAATTACTTTGCGGAAAAATTAAATCTCTCAGCAAATTATTTTGGTGATCTTATTAAAAAAGAACTGGGAATTTCTCCTCAGGAATTCATCCACAATAAGCTTATTGATGTTGCTAAAGAACAGATTTTAGATCATGGAAAATCGATAAGTGAAATTTCTTATGACTTAGGATTCAAGTATCCACAGCATTTTACAAGACTGTTCAAAACTAAAGTAGGAGTTTCACCAAGTGAGTACAAAATCCTGAATTGATTTTAACGAGAGCTCCCACAACTATTTTTCACAAGGATCACAAATTATCCTTTAAAACAACAAATTCATTAATATTAAAAATATACATAAAAAAGGATTCGTGCATCCGTGGCAAAAAAACAGAAGCCACGAATGCACGAATTTTATAGAGTGTTTAACCCCAATTTTTCAAATTTTACTTATAAAAATTAGTGAATACATGAGTATTAAAGACAAGTTAAATTTTTTATTCTCAAAAAACAGAATTATCTTTAGTGGTAAAAGTTATCAACATTTGATATGAAGCCACAGCACAAAGAAACCTATATTTTCAATACCAGCTTCGGGAAAGTTATAGCATTAAAAGAAGACGGTGTGATCAAGGCAAAAAGTCTTCGTTATGCCCGCTCCGAAAGGTTTCAGAAACCTCTTCCTGTAGAATATTCCGGGGCAGATATTCCTTTTCCGGATAAAACTCCGGTTTGTCCACAAAAACTTAGGCCGTTGGTTGAAAAAATGATTGGTGTAACACCAGTTGAAGAATTTGAGCCAGATGAGTCTACTCAATATCTTTCTATAACCCGTCCTGAAAATTTTACTAAAAATGTAAAACTTCCTGTTGTAGTATGGATTCATGGCGGCTCACATGAAATCGGATGTGGAGATTTATCTACTGCAGATCCTGCCGAATGGGTAAAAGAACAGGATATTATTGTGGTAGCTGTTTCCTATCGATTAGGACTCTTTGGTTTTCTGGGTGGGAATGAGAAAAGACCTCCGAATTTGGGGTTGTTTGACATGATTGAAGCTTTACAATGGATCAAAACTCATATTGAAGACTTTGGTGGAGATGCAGATAATATTACAATGCTTGGTCAGTCTTCCGGTGGAGATGCTATAGCCCATTTGATGATCTCTGAAGGGGTTTATGGTCTATTTCAAAGAGTGATTATTCAAAGTGCACCATTGGGATTACGTCATAAAAGACAGAAAATGTCTGCTGAATTTTTGAAGAAAACAGAAATCATTAAAGATGAAACAGATGTTTATAAAATGATGGATGACTATGGACAATTTGTTCCGTCTATCATGAAATATGGATTGAAAGCTGCAATGCCTTTTGGCACTCAATATGGTTTCCCTCCTTTATGCAACGAAGAAGAATCCGTAGGAAAATGGAAAGAGAATGCGAGAAAATATGATGTTTTAATCGGATTGAATAATGATGAAACCGCATTTTACCTCAAAACCTCAGAAGCCTTAAACAAATACTTTGGAAAAGGATGGGGATTAAAGATTTTGGATAAAACAGTTGAAAAAACTACTGATCTCATCTATGGAAATCCTGCTAAAATATTTGCAGAAAATCATGCAAAAGGTAGAGGAAATGTGTATTTATTCAGAATACATTCAAGATTAAAAGACAACCATATCGGGGCACCTCATTGTATAGATCTTCCCTTGATCTTTGGAAATGAAGAAGCCTGGAAATCTTCGGAATTGTTAAAAGATATTCCTTGGAAAAATATTCATGAGCATGGTAAAAAACTTAGAGCACTTTGGGCAGAGTTTGCCAGAACCGGAAAAATCTCAGATCAATCTGAACGACCTGAAATTTTAACTATAAAGAAAATCTTGGTGTAGTTTTAATAAATTTAGTTATTTTAATTTACTGTATTATAGTTAATTATGTGTTTTATGAAGTTTTTTTATTATATTTATAAAACCAAATTCTAAAACATTAAACTATGAAAACCCAAAAATTTCAAAACGCAAGAAAAGTTGCCAGAGAGGAACTTAAACACTTACAAGGAGGAATCATCATCAGAGACAGAATATGCTGTTTTTATAACGAAGATAATTATTGCTGTGAATGGGCAATGGATCTTTGGAACTGCCGAGGTATTAAATGCTAACCTTTCGGTATGATAAAAAAATAAGCGTATATCAATGATGTACGCTTTTATTTTTTTATTCAGGGATCCAGACACTCACATTTCCGGCAGGAACAGGGAAGTCTCCCCAACCATTTTCGTCAATGGTTACTTTATTTTTAAACCTTTTCAATAAATCTTTAAATTTTTTTCCTGAATAATTTTTTCCTACCTCCATAGGTTTATTGTAAGCATCTTTATTACTCAGAACAACGGCGCATCCGGAATGTTGATCATCTCCTGTACGAACCCATCCCAGGCAATTGGCATCTTCAAAATAGTCTTGCTGTTCTCCATAGGCATACTCTTTTCTGGCTTTTAAAAGCTCTTCAATACCATCCACTTTCGGCATAAAGATTTCCTGGTCGTTTCCAGCCCTGTCTTTATCAATATAATGAGCACCATACAAA
Source organism: Chryseobacterium sp. CS2K3 (assembly GCF_059515185.1). Taxonomy (NCBI): domain Bacteria; kingdom Pseudomonadati; phylum Bacteroidota; class Flavobacteriia; order Flavobacteriales; family Weeksellaceae; genus Chryseobacterium; species Chryseobacterium sp. CS2K3. Next base: position 247,451 of record NZ_JCAKRW010000006.1, read on the forward strand.
TCAGGATAAAAAACACATGGATAACCGTCTTTTCTAAGTAGGATTAAAGCATAGGCAATTGGCTTAAACCATGACTCGACGGGTGCTTCAAGATCCTGAAGCGGCTGTGTATCATGATTGGCTACCAAACTTACAGAATGCATCGGATCTGCCTGGGTAAGGGTTTCATCAAAAATTCTTCGTAAATCATAAGAAGCCCCTTCTTTTGACGCATTATGAAAGTTATTCTGTAATGAACTGTCGAAAAGGCTCATACAACCTTCCGTCACTTCAATATATTTCTGAAGTAGATTAAGATATCCCGGAGCCCAATATTCACCTACTGCAAAAATATTTTTTCCGGTATTGGAGCGGAGTAGGGTAAGCCATTCTTTATAAAAATCAAAAGAAATATGTTTTAAAGCATCCAGTCGGACCCCGTCAAAATCAGTCTGATCAAAATACCACATTGCCCAATTATTGAGCTCTTCCCGTACAAAAGGATTCCGATGTTCAATATCATTATACATCAGGTAGTCATAATTTCCTTTCTCATCGTCAATCATTTCTTCCCAGTCATCACCATATTCAGATTGTATTTTATAAATATGAGAATCCATTCCTTCAGCGTAGTCTACACCGCTGAAACAGGTAAAATTCCATTCGAAATCAGAATATTTTTTTCCTCTTCCTGGAAACGTAAACTTAGTATAAGATTCTATTTCAAGAACATCAGAAATAACTTTTTCCCTGTTATTTTCATCCACTTTTACGGCTTTGAACTTTTCCAGCTCATCACCACCTGCTTTATGCCCCAATACTATATCTACAATGATTTCTATATTTTGTTTTTTTAAGGCTTTGATGGCTTTTAAATACTCGCTTTTAGTCCCGTATCGGGTAGCTGTAGTTCCTTTCTGATCGAATTCTCCGAGGTCATAAAGGTCATAAGCGTCATAACCTACCGAATATTTGCCATTGGTTCCCTTGTAGGCAGGTGGAAACCATACAGAAGTAATCCCGAGTTTAGCCAAATATCTGGCTTGTTTTTGGGCATCATTCCACAATTTACCGTCTCCTTCAGAATACCAGTGGAAAAATTGAATTATTGTTGGGTTCATAGTTTGCTGATTTGGTGAAGACAAGTTAGCAAAAAAATATGACCTATAAATTTTCGAATTCTTTAAACGGTATTTTTAGTTGAACGGAAACCAGTTTTTTTTCTTCTGTATTAAGATGAGAAAGAGACAATCCCAGCAAGCGCACAGCCTTATCAAAAGGGCGGAGTTCCCAAAGTTTTTTACCTGTATTCAAATATTGATCAGGAGAATTAAAATATTCTTCCCGTGTGATACTTCTTGTGAAAAGAGAGAAATCTTTGTATTTAATTTTCAAAGTTAAAGTTCTTCCAAGAATATTATTTTTCTGCAAACGTTGATGAAGTTCCTCGCTCAGGCTTTCCAGTTTTTCATTGATTTGCTGTTCATCGAAAAGATCTTCAAAGAATGTTCTTTCCACTGCCACACTTTTCTGAATGCGATGAGGTTTAACTTCGGAAGTGTGAATACCGCGTACCACATTGTAATAATGTTGTCCCGATTTTCCAAAAATTCTTACCAGATCTTCTAATGACCTTTTCTTTAAATCTTTTCCTTTATAAATTCCTAAACTAAACATTTTGTTAGCCGTAACTTTTCCAACACCATAAAACTTTTCCACAGGTAATTCTTCAAGGAAACTTTCCACTTTATCAGGATGAATAGTTTTTTGCCCATTAGGCTTATTAATATCAGAAGCTACTTTTGCCAGAAACTTATTTACAGAAATCCCGGCGGAAGCAGTTAAGCCTGTTTGTTCAAATATCTTCTGACGAATCTCTCTGGCAATCAGGTTGGCAGATTCAATGCCTTTTTTATTTTCAGTGACATCCAGATATGCTTCATCTAAAGATAATGGTTCTACCAAATCAGTATACTCATAGAAAATCTCACGAATCTGTTTAGAAATCTCTTTATATCGGGCAAAACGTGGCGGAACAAAGATCAGATCAGGGCATCTTTCTTTTGCTGTTTTACTAGGCATAGCAGAGCGGACTCCAAATTTTCTGGCTTCATAACTGGCTGCGGCTACCACACCTCTGTGCTGACCGCCAACAGCAATTGCCTTTCCTTTCAATGTAGGATTATCATGCTGTTCTACGGAAGCATAGAATGCATCCATATCTACATGAATAATTTTACGAAGGGGCAAAGAAAAATCCATATACAAAGATATGGATTCCTTTATTTACGATAAATTTTTTATAGAATGAAGAAGAAGCTGATGAAAAGAATATTCTTTTTCTGACTCATGCCTCATTTAATTTTTCAATCTCATTGTAAGGAGTAAAGGTTCAAAACCAGCTTTTTCATAGGCTTTGATAGCAGACTCGTTTTGTGCGTATACATCCAGTCTTACTTCTGAAATATTTCTTGATTTTGCCCAATGTATAAGTTCATCGGTAATGGTTTTATTAATTCCCTTTCCTCTGTACTCAGGTTTTACAAACATAAATCCGAGGTAAGCATAGTTTTTAAAATTATAATAATCCTTTTCAGTTTCTTTGATTAATGCGTAGCCGGACGCGACAATTTCATTATTATCTTCTACAACAATTAAAGTGGCATCCGGAGATTTGATAAAATGACTCAGATCATAATAATGAATTTCCCCATCAATAAGTGTACTGTTGAAAGGTCTTTCTGCAGTGACAATTCCCTGTTCAAATTCTAAAAGAATTTTTAAATCCTGCTCTGTGGCTTCTCTTGTGATCATGGTAATATATTAATATAGATAAAATTTAAGCACTTGATCTAAGTGCTTATTGTATTTTGTTATGGAAAATTATTTTAAAAGATTGTCTATGGTCTGCTGAATTTCAGGATCTTCTGGAGAAATAGCATAATATTTTGCAATAGACGATTTCTGATCAATAATCATATATCTTGGAATCCAGTTCAGATCAATATAATTATTAAAGTCATTTTTCCATCCGGATGCAAACCAATAATTGTCTTTATCCTTCATATTAAATCGGACAAGACTTTTATCAAATCCTTCTTTAGATCTTTCCAAAGAAAGAAACACAAAGTCTACATTGGGATTGTTTTTTTCTAAAATTTCGGCTTTTGGAAGTGCCTGTAAACAGTCTCTACACCATCCCGCCCAGAAATCAATAACTAAAACTTTTCCTTTATGCTGATCAAGAATCTGCTGGATTGTAATTGCTTTTCCGTCTTCATCTTCCAGTTTTTGATTCAGAGCTTCTTTGGAAAAACCGGTTTTAAGAACAGTAGGGATCTTTTGAGAATAGCTTAAGCCAAATAATCCTACCATAAATATTAATAATAACTTTTTCATTTCTTACAATTTCATTTATACAAATCTAAACAATGCTTTGCAATCTTAGATTGATTTTTTATGAATTGGTAAAAATTTATATTATTGAAATTTTCTATGGATGTAGTTTAAATATTGTCCGAGATATTTTATTGCCACGAATGCACGGATTTTTATTTATTCGTGCATTCGTGGCAATATATATAATAGTGTTTAAAGTCTTTTTGTGATTAAAACGATGTTATTATAGATGTTGAGTGAGCGGGTTTTCATCCGAGATATTTTATTGCTACGAATACACGGATTTTTATTTTATTAGTGCATTCGTAGCGATATATACAAAGGTGTTTAAAGTCTTTTGTGATTAAAACGAGGTTGTATAATGATCGGGTTTTCTTCCAAGAAATTTTATTGCCACGAATGCACGGATTTTTTATTTATTCGTGCATTCGTGGCAATATATATAATAGTGTTTAACCTCTATTTTATGATTAAAACGAATGTTTTCTATTGATAGTTTTTAATCAATCCTTTTACAACTGTGATCACGTTCGGCATAGCTTTGTTTGCAGCATTTAATACCTCTTCGTGGGAAACGGCAAAAGCAATATCTGGTCCTCCAAGATCTGTAATGACAGACATACAGAATACATCCATTCCCATGTGTTTTGCAACAATAACTTCTGGAACGGTGCTCATTCCTACCATGTCGCCACCAATAGCTTTAATCATTCCGTATTCGGCTGGAGTTTCAAAGGTGGGACCCTGTAAAGCAACGTAAATTCCCTGATGGATGTTTATATTTTGTTCCGAAGCTACTTTTTCTGCTGCAACGATCATCTTTTTGTTGTAAGGTTCACTCATATCCACAAAACGTGGTCCGAGTTCATCAATGTTTTTACCTCGAAGCGGATGTTCAGGCATCATATTGATGTGATCCTTTAAAATAACAATGTCCGCAATTTTATAAGCAGGATTTACTCCGCCACAGGCATTGGAAAGAATTAAATTTTTGATTCCCAATACATGGAAAACTCTGATCGGGAAAGTTACTGTTTCCATGGAATGTCCTTCATAGTAATGAAAGCGCCCACTCATCATTAAGACTTTTTTTCCTTCCAGAATTCCGTAGATAAGTTTTCCGGTGTGACCTACAACTGTGGTTTGCGGAAAGTTAGGAATATCTTTGTATTCTAAAACGTGGATCGGTTCTACTTCATTCTGCAATTTTCCAAGTCCGGATCCTAAAACAACAGCAAAATCAGGAGTTTCCTGAATAATATTTTTGATAAAATCAGCTGTCTCTTTAATTTTTTCTAACATAATCTAAGATGATTTGATTGAATTCTTCCTTTTTATCAATGATGACATTGATCGGCCAGTAGTAAACAATTTCTCTAAGATAGTCAAAAGTTTTCAGACGAACATAATCTTTCTCTGTGGTTAATATCAGCTTATATTCTCCTAATTTTTTATACTCAGCAAGGATTTTTTTAATATCATCATCCGTAAAATTATGATGATCTCTGAATTTTAAATGCTTTACTCTTTTTGAGAATTTTGCCAGATGTTCCAAAAGCGGTTTAGGATTGGCAATTCCCGTGATCAGTAAAATATCATAATAGTTCAGATTGTTATCCGGAAGCATTTTATCTTTTCCGTATACATTTTCGTCATATCCAATGGATGAAAAGAATACTTTCTGGTTGTATGCAGGTCTGATTCTTGAAATATAATACCTTTTAGTTTCCTCTGTCAGTTCATCAGGACATTTGCTGACCATGATAATATTAGCTCTTTTATAACCTGATCTGGACTCTCTAAGATCTCCGGCGGGAAGAAGATAATCTTTGAAGAAAGGGTCATTAAAATCAGTCATCAAAATATTGAATCCGGGTTTGATAGCTCTGTGTTGCATCGCATCATCCAAAACAAGAACTTCCAGATCCATATCTTCAATTACTTTTTTTGCTCCGGGAACACGTTCTTCTGAAACGGCAATTACAAAACGATTTTTGAAACGTTCAAAAAGCTGCATTGCTTCGTCGCCCACCATTTTATAGTTGCTGTCATAATTGGTCACTTCGTACCCTTTAGTCAGCCTTCCGTAGCCACGTGAAAGTACTCCGGTTCTATAATGTTTGGATAGATATTGGGCAAGGTACATCACCATTGGTGATTTTCCGCTTCCGCCCACAGAAAGGTTTCCGACATTGATTATCGGTGTCTTAAATTTTGTCGACTTAAAAATTCCCCAATCATACATTGTGTTTCGGATACCCGTTACCAAATGATAACCAAGGGAAAAAGGATAAAGGTACCATCTTTTCATACGATTGCAAAAATAGGAATTTTCATAAGGATTCAATGTAATATTATCAAAGACTTTTCAATAAATATTTCGTTAATTTAAAGTATTTTTGTGGAGTTATTATAATACTTTGAGATACTTTATTGAATTTTCTTACAACGGGAAGAATTATTTCGGCTACCAGATACAGCCGGACGCTATTTCCGTGCAGGAAGAACTGGAAAAAGCGCTTTCCACAATTTTAAGAGAAGAGATTAAAACTACCGGTGCCGGAAGAACGGATACCGGGGTTCATGCCAAGAAAATATTTGCCCATTTCGATACGGAAAAGGAAATTAGCGATGAGCTTCCACGCAGACTGAACAGTTTTCTGCCTCCGGATATTTCTATCGAAAGGATTTTTAAGGTGAAAGATGATTTTCATGCACGTTTTGATGCAACGTACAGAACGTATGAATATTATATTTCCTTGTCAAAAAATCCATTTACCCAGGAATCTGCATGGCAACACTGGAAAAGACCGCTGGATATTGACAAAATGAATGAAGCATGTAAGATCTTGTTTGAGTATGAAGACTTTACAAGTTTTGCGAAATTAAAAACCGATAACAAGACCAATATCTGCAAAATGTACAAAGCGGAATGGGAACAGAATGGGACAGAGCTTAAATTTACGGTTTCTGCCAATCGTTTTCTAAGAAATATGGTTCGGGCAATTGTAGGAACAATGGTAGAGATCGGTACAGGAAAACTGAAGCCGGAGGATATGCATACCGTTATTCAAGATAAAAATCGTAATGCTGCCGGAACTTCTGCTCCTGCCCACGGATTGTATCTTGTGGATGTAGGCTACGAATTCTAATAAAAAACTAAAAAACTATAATCATGTTATCAATTATTATTCTTATCGGTGCTTACCGATATTATGCACAATTAGCAGAAAGATTTGGAAAAGTAAAGTGGCATTTCGGGCTTCTTGCCATAGGTGTTTATTTAGGAACTCAGGTTATTTTAGGACTTTCTTATGGGTTTTATTTGGGTTCCATCCATCCTGAATCTTTGGACAATGTAAATTACACGGGATTTTCAGCGGTGAATATTGTAAGCTGGTTGATTTCTCTTGTAGCAGTTTGGGCTGTTTATGAAGTGCTTTCCAGAAAACTTAAGAGAGAGAAGCTTCATAAACCTTCAATTGACATACAGCATATCGGGGAAATTTCAGAAGATTAGCAGTTTTACAAGTGATAAGAGTGCTTCACAGATGAAAGATATTCATTTTGTAAATGATAGGTATCTTAAATTTTCTATAATGATTTGCAGAAGTTGTAAAGGCTGAGAATTTATAAAGTCTTATTTTTGCATAGAATTTTAATTCTTTTTCTTCAATTCGTATAATGAAAAAACAAGATACCTGGGGGATTGTAAAAAGGCTGTTCTTTATTGGAATGAAATTTCGTTCCTGGTTCATCCTTACTTTAATAATTTCCGTGATACTTTCAATAGTTTCTACTTACAGACCATATCTTACCATGGAAGTAGTGGATAATGACATCACCAAGCTACAGGATAAAGCTTTGATGATGAAGCATATCTATATTTTGGTGGGATTAGTGTTTGCAGAAACTGTTCTTAACTTCTTTTTAGTCTATTTTTCGAACTTTATCTCTCAAAACGTAATCAGAGATATCAGGGAGAGATTATACTCTAAATTGATTTATTTTAAAACATCATTTTTTGATAAAACCCCTATCGGGCAATTGGTAACCCGTGCTGTAGGAGATGTGGAAACTATTGCTACTGTTTATACAGATGGTTTTCTGATGGTTTTTGGGGACATTCTGAGAATTGTCTTTGTATTGGTAATGATGTTCAGCACCAATGTTCACCTGAGTTATATTACACTGGCAATATTGCCTTTAATGGTAGTGATCACAAGGTTTTTCCAGAAGAGACTTAAAAAAGCTTTTGGTGACGAAAGAAACTGGACGGCTACCCAAAACTCTTTTGTACAGGAAAGGTTGGCAGGAATGTCTATTATTCAGGTTTTTAACAGGCAGGATTCGGAATTCAAGAAGTTTGATGAGATCAATATTACTTTGAAAGGAGCTTTATTGAGAACTGTATTTATCTTTTCCTTGTTTTTTCCTGTTGTAGAACTTATTTCATCACTGTTTATAGGGTTTATCCTGTTTTATGGCGGATATATTACAATCAGTGCCGGAGTTGTTATTGCCTTTATTCAATATATTTCAATGTTAATTCGTCCTTTGAGACAGATTGCAGACCGTTTTAATAATATCCAGAGAGGTATTGTAGGAGCGGAAAGAGTATTGGGATTAATGGATGAAGAAATTTCGATGCCGAATACAGGTACGGTGAAAAAAGACCACTTTGCCGGTAAAATAGAATTCCAGAAAGTACATTTTGCTTATGACGAAAAGCAGGAAGTACTGAAAGGAATTGACTTTAAGGTAAATCCTGGAGAAACCGTTGCCATTGTAGGGGCTACAGGTGCCGGGAAATCTACCATTATCAGTTTGATCACAAGACTTTATGATATCAATTCCGGGAATATACTTATCGATGATGTAAATTTAAAGGATTATGAACTTTATAATCTGAGAAGTCATATTGGGGTGGTATTACAGGATGTATTCCTTTTCCATGGAAGTATTTTTGAAAACCTTTCTTTCGGGGATGATACAATTACTCTTGATAAAATAAAAGCAGGTGCTAAAGAAATTGAAGTAGATCAGTTTATAGAACAGCTGCCTGGCGGCTATGATTATGTTGTAAGTGAAAGGGGTTCATCAATCTCTTTGGGGCAAAGACAGTTACTATCTTTCCTTAGAGCTTATTTATCCGATCCGAAAATTCTGATTTTGGATGAGGCAACTTCTTCTATTGACCATGAAAGTGAAAAACTGATTCAGAGAGCAACAGAAAAAATTACCAAAAACAGAACATCTATTATCATTGCCCACAGACTTTCCACGATTGAAAAGGCGGATAAGATTATTGTTATGGAGCATGGTAAAATTGTGGAAGAAGGGAAGCACCTTGAGCTTTTAGACAAGAACGGATATTATTCTACTCTTTACAAAGCTCAGCTGCGTCATGAAGTGGAAATGGAAGAGGAGAAAAGATCATAATCCATAAGGAATAAACCCAAGATCATTTTTCCAGGTATCACCATATTTCTCAGTAAGAATTTTGGCAATGGCAAGATTATTTTCTGAAGCCTGCTTTGAAATTTCCGGACTTATTACACAGTTTTGATACACTATGCCTGTCTGATATTTTTTTCGGAATTCTTCATGGCTTTTTGACATGATCCCAAATTGAATGAAATGAGGAATATTTTCTTCTTTTATTTCATGTTTCTTACCTTTTTGCTGAGTAAGAATAACAATTTCATTGGTTTTCTGTGCAGAAACGAATCCTGAAAAGGAGATGGCGATGATAAGAAGTAATTTGCAGTTTTTCATGGTGTATTAATTTTTAAGTCTGATAAGAAAAAAATAAAGAAGTTAAATCAATAAATAAAAAAGAGAGCACAAGCTCTCTTTTTTATTATCGGAATCTTATTAGCTACTGCTTTTTTATCTTTTTAAAGCTACAGAATACAAAATTCTGAACAGTATTAAAAGGAGTGGTATGATCCTCAGTAATGCATTTTATTTTTTCAAAACCGGAACTGAAATTTTCAGATAACGATTCTTCATCGTATTGTTTGATTTCCAGCCCACTGCATTTTGTAGGACCGTTTGTAGAAAAAGTACCGAGAATCATAAATTCGTTGACATATTTTTGAGCAATATCTATATATTTTGAAACCTGCTCAGAAGTCGTTAAAAAATGAAATGCAGCTCTGTCATGCCAGATGTCATAAGTTTCAGTGGGTTCAAATGCTGTAATATCTGTAGCAATCCACTTTACTTTTTGAGCGGAATCTCCCAGTCTTTTTTTTGCCCTTTCCAAAGCTTTGGCAGAAATATCAAGTACGGTAATGTTTTCATATCCTTCCTCAAGAAGAAAATCTACCAGATTACTGTCGCCCCCGCCTATATCGATGATTTTTGCCTGTTTTCCCAATCCGGAAGAATGTATGAAATCCAGTGATGTAGCAGGCTTTTCCTGTGTCCAGCTTACCTGGTCGGGAGTTTTTGTGTCATATACATTTTCCCAATGGTTTTTATTTTCGGAAGAATTCATAAGTCTTTTAACTGATTATTTATTATTTCAAATTTATTAATTAATCCGTTAATTTTCTCCTGTTGTTTTCTGATGGTTTTAGGTCTTATGTAAAACCAGTTGAAAGCAATCCATAAAAATGTGGCGCCATAAGCAATAACAGCAAAAGTAGGTGTCATAAGGGAAGTATATTCATACATATAAAAACATATACCCAGAAATAGCATAATAAAATAGAGATTGAGCATGGTGGTCTGCATAAATTTCTGTTTGTTTTTTACTAGGTATAAACTTTGAAGATATTCACTATTAGACTGGGTATTATCGATTTTATAAAATATCATAAACAGTTTATTATAAGCAAGAAGAAAAATTATCATTGCTAAAATTACCAGTACAATACCCATTTTTGTTGTAATCAGCTGAGGTTGGTAGTGGTACCATATAAAAGCAATTCCTAAAGAGGTTGCAATCAGTAAAATATTCATGATGATGATTTTACGTAAATTTTCATTCTTGAATGTTTTAAGCTTCCCAAGAAGTTCCTTTAAATCCGGTTTGTTGGAAGTTTGCTGTTTCCAGATATTTTTGAAATCTATATTAGTATCCATTGTGTTTAAATTTTTGTGTTAATTTTTCTTTTATCCTATGAATTTTCACTCTGATATTAGACTCTGAAAGCCCTACGATCTGGGCAATCTCCGCTTGTTTTACCTCTTCCAGCTCCAGAGAAATGATAATTCTGTCTGTTTCCGGGAGTTCAGAAATAAACTGATACAGCATTTGTATCTGAGGTTCCATAGATTCCTGTTTTTTTTCTTCAAGATTGATGGGAAGATCAGTTTTTGCAAACCTTTTTTCTTTTTCAATTTGCCGGAGACAATTGTTGGAGGCAATTCTGAAGATCCAGGTTCCGATGCCTGATTCATTCCTGAATTTCGGGAGTTGCTGCCAGACAATGATAAAAGTTTCCTGAGCCAGATCCTGAGCCAGTTCGGCATCATTCACATATCCCATGCACAAACGGAATATCTTCTGCCAGTAAAGCTCATATATATCCTCAAATACCATTACTTAGCAGATAAGAATTTATTTAACTGACCTAAATACCATTCTTTATCATCATACATAATGAAATGAAGTCCTTTAGTTGAATATTGAAGATTGGCATTTTTAAGGTTTTTATATTGTGCTTCAATTGCCGGTTTCATGAATACAAAATAAGATTCAAGAAGGATAAGAGAAGGACACTGTATATTTTTGATTTTCTCTCTAAGATCAGTATTGGAAAAATCACAATACATTTTTGCAAATGTTTTTCGATCTGATTTCATGCTCCATTCAATAACTGTATTTTGCATGGAAGTGTCAGCCAAAAGACGTGGAATTGATTGAGTTTGCATCTGACGAAACTGATCATCCGGCATTGCTGCAAATTTATTCACTGTAGAAGAACAGTCGTTGTTTTCCTTGGAGATAAAATCAGGGTTAGAAATTGCGGCGAGGCATGGAAGAGTATCAACAATAACAATTTTACCTATCAGTTCAGGATAATCTGCAGCAAGAGTAAGCGCAAAACCACCACCCATGCTGTGTCCGATGATAATTGGCTTTTCAATTTTATTGTCTTTTATATAATTTGCAATTCCTTTTTCCCAATCTTTAAAGCTAGGATTATCCTCAGGTTTCGTTCCTGCAAATCCTGCCATGGTTAAAGTGTAGCATGTGAAATCTTTTTCGAATTGAGCAGTAGTCTCATTCCATACATCGCCAGAAGAAGCAAAACCGGGAATAAAAATCAATGATTGTTTTCCTTTACCGCTTTTTTTAACTTCAAAAGGATAGGTCGTTGTCTGTCCAAATATATTGCATGCAGCAGCAAAAAATAGCATAATGATAAGAAGGAATGTAAATTTTTTCATGATTTCTAAAGTTTTAAGGTTTATTTGTCTTTTAGAGACGAACCTCTTGAAAATGTTACACTTTACTTTGCTTTTTTTTGAAAAAAAATTCTCTATTCCTTCAAACCCTTTGTGGTAAAGGTAAAACGGTAAAAAAAAATATTAGTCATAAAGTTGATGATTCCTGATATCCATGTTCATTTTAGAATTTTCTGTAAGATTAAAAATACGAAATGTGTATTGATATTTTAAAATAATCTTAGTATTTGTAAAAAAAGTGATAAAATGATATTAAAGTGTTATGTTGATATTGATAAATTTATTAACTTTAATCAGAATTTCAGAGGTACCCCTGGTATCATAAGGGTGTCCGGTGTGAATAATATTTTTTTAATTAAATCCAACAATATAAATGAGCAATAATATCCAAGATGAATTTAAAGTCTTTAAAGACGAATTGAAGAAGTTGAATATCGAAGTACAGAGAGTGGTAAAAGTAGGAAACGGAAGTATGGATTTTCATGAAGTTTTCTATAAATCTCCAAGGTATGAAGAGGTAAAGAGCGTATATGTTCAGCGTCATAATCTGGACAGTATGATAGAAAAATTTAAACAAGCTTATCATTAAAATATAATATGCGCCGCAGAGAATCTGCGGCGCATATTTTTTTGAACTAATATTATAAATTTTAATCATTATCCAATGTTGAGGTCTTTTTAGTGTCCTTCATGCTGAGATAAACGATAAGAGAAAATAATATACACCCCGTAATATACCAATAAAAGTATTCTTCTGATCCGATATTTTTAAACCAAAGTGCAATATATTCTGCCGTTCCTCCAAAAATGGCTACTGTAATAGCATACGGTAATCCTACACCAAGTGCTCTGATCTCAGAAGGAAAAAGCTCTGCCTTTACCACTGCATTGATGGAAGTATAACCGCTTACAATGATCAATGCTGCCATGATAAGTAAAAATGCACTCCACATGGAAGTGGTCGTACTCAGTGCAGTCAGAAGGGGAACTGTGCACAGCGTTCCAAGAATACCGAATCCAAGAAGTAGCGGACGCCTCCCGATTCTGTCGGACAATCCTCCAAATACAGGTTGAAGACAGGCAAAAATAAATAAAGTGATAAATGAGATCAAGGTAGATTCTTCCTTGGTAAGATGAACAGTATTCACCAGGAATTTCTGCATATAGGTTGTATAGGTATAAAACGCCAATGTACCGCCTAACGTTAATCCTACTACGGTAAGTAAAGCTTTAGGATGTTTTAAAAGTTCTTTTACCGTTCCTTTTTTCTTTTCATCTACCTTCTTTTTGTTCTCAAAAGCTTCTGTTTCATGAAGATTAGCCCTCAAATATAAAGCAATAACAGAGAGAAGAGCTCCTATTACAAATGGAATTCTCCATCCCCAATCCTCCAGCTGAGCTTCCGTTAATAGCAATTTCTGCAAAATAAGCTGAATTCCCAGAGCGATAAGCTGCCCGCCAATTAATGTCACATACTGAAAGCTGGAATAAAACCCTCTTCTGTCCTGCGTTGCCATTTCGCTGAGGTAAGTAGCGGATACACCATATTCTCCGCCCACACTTAATCCTTGAAGAAGCCTAGCCAAAAGTAATATAAGCGGGGCAAGTATACCGATGGATTTATAAGTTGGAGTTAAAGCAATAAGCAATGAACCAAAAGACATCAGCAAAACGGAAAGGGTCATCGCCCTTTTTCTTCCAATCTTATCAGCAATACTCCCGAACATCCATCCTCCGATTGGACGCATGAGAAATCCGACGGCAAATATTCCGGCAGTATTCATCAGCTGTGCATTCAAATCAGAATCCGGAAAGAATGAATGGGAAAAGTAGATTGCAAATGCTGCATAGGCATACCAGTCATACCATTCTACAAGATTGCCGACAGATCCGCCCACAATGGCTTTAATTCTTTGACCTGTGGTGATGGAAGATGAGTTCATAGTTTTAATATATTGCGCTGCTGAAGATACAAATTTTCAGAATTGACCATCAATCTAAAGATTATTATAAATAAATGACAATAATTTTAAAATCTATATCCCAAAGAAAGCCCGCTTCTGAAGCCTGCCCAAGGACCATCCACTTTTATTTTCGCGCCATTGGAATTGGTTTCCACAGTATATTTTACAAACGGAATATCCAGATTTTCGATCTCTTTTTTTAATTGTGACTGCATATCAGGTGTAAGTACATAATCGGAAGTCATTGTAAAATCACCTTTTCCACTTCCGTAATGTGCGCCTGCAATCCAAAAATCCAGCACAAGGTTTTGACTTCGGGTAAGAAAAAACTGTACACCTACCATCAAGCCGCCACTGTTTCCGTTGGTATTTCCCTGATCTTTAAGAGGTATTTGATAAGTGGTGCCATTCGGTCCGTTATAATCATAATAGAAATCAAAAGTATTGGAAGAAACATCCGAATAGCGGTAGTAAGGAGCAAAATAAAATCCTTTACCATAGCCTTTTCCAATATAAAACCTTGGCTCAATTGTGAAATTGGTAGCTTTTACTCTTAAATTTTCAAATCTCTTTTCATCTTTATCTTTCAGAAAAGCATTGATAAAGGGAACTTTTCCTTCCGGCATCGTCCCGAAACCTATATTCACGGAAAACCATTGATTAATGGCACGTTCATAAGACAAATTAATATTCCTGAATGCATAAGCGGTAACATTCGTCTTAATAATATTCATCTTTTCAGAGGAAATTTCCTGATTTTCCTGGGCTCTCACTATTGAAAATAGCAGGCATGGAATAAATACGATTATTTTTTTCATAATCTTATATTTTGGGGTGTAAAAAAGGAGTAGCAAAAAACGGGCTGAATTTAACATAATAATTTAGATAATGGTGAAATATTTTTATACTTAATAATAAAAAGCTTTTACTGTTAAAATAAAATTCGATGTAATGGATTTCAGGGATTGATTGTCATAAAGGTATAATTCTTTGCTAATATGAAAAAAACTATATATACCATGTTCATCCTTTGCGGTTCTTTTATGTTGGCGCAGGAGGCGAAGATTGATACAGCTGAGGTTTCAAACACAAAAGAGATTCAGGAAGTAATTCTAAAGGCACAGCGAAAAAAACAATTTGCAGATAAGTCAGTATATACTTTTGACAAAGAAGCTTTGGAGCGGGCACGCTATGCAAAGGATCTACTGCGTACTCTTCCGGAATTGCAACTGGACCCGGTGGGAAATACCATTACCAGCACAAAAGGGGGAACTATATTGTTTCTGATTAATGGGGTAGAGGCAACAGATTTACAGATTAGAAGTGTGGCACCAGGTGAAGTCATCAAAGTGGAATATTATGATATTCCGCCGGCAAGGTGGGCAACGAGAGCTGATACAGTGGTTAATATTCTCACAAGATCTACAGAAACAGGATATGTTTTTGGAACAGAAATTTTTTCAGCGTTGAATACAGGATTTATCAATGGTTCAGCTTATGCCAACTACACTAAAGGAAAAAATAATTTCGGTCTTGAATATTCTTTGAATCTGAGAGATTATGATGACAGAAGAGTAAATAGTATCTATGACTATCAGCTCCAGGGAAACCATTACCGTTCGGATGAAAATAGAAAAGATCACTTTGGATATACTTTTCAGAATATTGCCTTACGATATACAAGAATGGTTCCTGATGACTATGCTTTCCAGGCAAAACTGAATATGGATATTTTCAGCAGATTTTCAAAGGGTGTCGGGCAAAGTACTTTTATACAGAATAATTGGGAGGAAGAGCATTCAATGTTTAAAAATAACGGCTCAGACTATATAATTCCTAAACTGGATCTATATTATTCCAAAAAGATAGGCGAAAAAGATGAACTGAGCATCAATCTTGTGGGTTCTCACTATACAACAAATACTTCTGAAACTGCAAAAGAGTGGATTACCACATCAGGGCTTTCTGTATATGATAATGATATGATGTTGAAAGCAAAACAAACGAGTCTGGTAGGAGAATTGGCTCATGTTCATGATTTTAAGGCAGGGAAACTATCGTCAGGGTATCGTATTTCAAGATCTTCTATTTCCAATGATCTGAATAACCTTGCCGGACATTCAGAATACAATGTTACTTATCTGGAACAGTATTTTTACACAGAATTTTCCGGTAAGGCAGACAAGTTTACTTATCGTTTGGGGGCAGGGCTTACCAATATTCATAATAAAAGTGCTGAAAATGTTTTTGATGAATGGACATTCACCCCAAAAATTGTTCTTGGATATCAACTGAAAAATAATCATAATCTTCGTTTTACAGGAAGTTATACTCCGGTAAGTCCGTGGAGTAATGCATTGAGCATTAATGTAGTACAGCTGGCACCAAATATTGTGCAGCGTGGAAATCCTTTTCTGAAATCTCAGCAGGTTTTTTCCAATAATCTGACTTATTCTTTTAATAATAAATATTTCGACTTTAATGCCTCTTTATTTTACCGGTACACAGATAGAATAATCAATCAATATTATGTTTTGGATGATTTAGGAGGCTATGCTTTAACCTATGAAAACGGGAAAAGCGGACAGCGATACGGAGTACAGTTTACAGGCTCTTATAAACCTTTCGGAAATAATTTATTCGTTGTAAAAGCTGTAATCATTCCTACTTCCGAAATGGTAAAGACAAGTAACGGAGCATTGATTAAAAATAATTATCTGGGAAATTATTTTGTCCTGTCTTCCGAATATAAAAAGTTTTCACTTCAATACCAGTTTAACATCCCAACTTATAGTCTTAGCGGAGCGTTTCTCAATACTAATGAAAATCAGAACAATATTTTCGTAAGCTATAAACATAAAAACTGGACATTCTCCACAGGAATGTATTGGATGGGAATGCCTTCAGAGTATAAAACGAAAAGCTTACCGGAAAGCTTGGTAGAT
Organism: Chryseobacterium sp. CS2K3; assembly: GCF_059515185.1. Classification (NCBI taxonomy): domain Bacteria; kingdom Pseudomonadati; phylum Bacteroidota; class Flavobacteriia; order Flavobacteriales; family Weeksellaceae; genus Chryseobacterium; species Chryseobacterium sp. CS2K3. Next base: position 264,162 of record NZ_JCAKRW010000006.1, read on the forward strand.
TATAGAGTTCATACCCAGATCATGAATAATAAATCTATGTTTGTATTAGGATTAAGCTATGATTTCTCTAAAGGAAAGAAAACCGAAATTCAGAAAAAACTGAACAATGATACGGCTCCGGCTGCTACTTTTTAAAATAGCTGATCATAAATTAAACCGCCCGATAGAAACTATCGGGCGGTTTTTCTGTGCATTAAATTATTGTATATCTAGTTACTCATAATCATTTTGCGGTAAGCATAAATGTCTTCGATAGTAACGACGCTCATTCCTTTTTTGATGGCAAAGTCTACGATTTCCGGTAATCTTGCCATAGAACCGTCTTCATTCGTCAGTTCGCAAAGGACAGCATCATCACCAAGGTTTGCCATTTTTACAAGATCTACACTTCCTTCAGTGTGCCCGCGTCTTTCAAAGACACCATCTTTTTTAGCAATCAAAGGGAAAACGTGTCCCGGGCTTGCAATATGCTCCGCCTGAGCATTTGTTGCTACAGCTGTTCTGATTGTCGTTACACGATCCTTTGCAGAAACTCCTGATTCTACGCCTTCTTTAGCTTCAATAGAGATGGTAAATGCGGTCTGGTTTTTTGAATTGTTGTTTTCCACCATCGGACGTAAGTTCAGATGCTTACTTTTTTCCTCGGAAATACATAAACAAACGATGCCGCTGCATTCGCGGATCAAAAGTGCCATGTCCTGTTCTGTAATAGTGGAAGCGGGAAAGATGATGTCACCTTCGTTTTCGCGGTTCTCATCATCTACTAAAAGAATACCTTTTCCCTGTTGTAAAGTTGAAAGTGCTTTTTCTACACGTTCTTTGGAGGTTGCTCCGAATTGTTCTAATAATTTTTCCATGTTATTTTACTTTTAAAAGTTAAAATAGTCTTCGGTACATGGAAATGAAATACGCCACAATAAGAGCCCATAAGGAATCTTACTGTTCGTTTCATTTTCTTCTCCCATCCAGACTTTAACTGTCGGTTTTGGAATTTCACCAAATCAGTCCCTTCAAAAGAAAGGAGTCGCGGACTGTAACCGCCGGTAGGGAATTTCACCCTGCCCCGAAGAAAACTTATACTAAGTTTTACTGTATGTTTTGATTTAAATTTTTATTTCATTGAATAAATTTAATGCACAGGCAGCTAATTTCGGGAAGTTTTTTGAAATGGCGAAGTGTCTTCAATGTTTTTTTATCAATAAATAAAGAAAACCTATACTATGGATTACAGTATAGGTTTTAAATTTTAATGGAAATGATGAATTTATTTAATTTGCTTTAATTGTTCATCATACAATCCTATCAAAAGGCTGTTTCCGTCTTGATCTGTTTTTATTCCGCCATATTCAGCTTTACTGTATTTTTCTGCTTGTCCTTCCTGAAAAAAGAAAGATTCTGCACCAATGTTGATATTCCATTCGTTGGGAGAAGTATACTTAATGAGATGTTCTCCGGTTTTTAATGGAGCCGAATCCTTTTGAAAACGAACAAATTGAGCAACACCTTTAGGATCAAGTGTTACCACGCAATAGCCTCGTTTCGGAATTTTTTCTGCATTAATATTATTTGAAATATCATATCTCAGGTTCATATAATCGCCCTGCATCAGTGATCGGGGATCAACGGGTGCGAGTTTTAATAAAATCGGTTGCCCATTTTTCAGTAAAGTCTCTTTTTCTGCAACTGAGTAGTTGAAATAGACAAGCAGCAGGATTAAATTTAAAAGTATGATAAACCATTTATATTTTTTCATTTTCTGTCAGTTTTTTGTGAGTGAAGAAATAAATTGCCAAAAAGATAATCCCGGAAACGAAGAGAATTATGGATTTTGTCAGCAAGGTAAAATGAAGATCATAGTAAAACTTACCAATAAAGTAAATAAGGGCAATGATGGATAGTATAAATCCTGTCTTATAATTAACGAAAAAACTTAACAGAAGAATAAGAATTGCTCCTGATATGGTTGGCGTTAATAAAGTGGGTAATAGCATTGAAACCGTTGAAATATAGATTATAACTTGATGGATTGTATCGGTAATTTCCAGTTTTTTAAATAAAAGGGAAACTACATAAAGAATGGCAAGAACAATAACAACAGAAGGTATCCAGTTGAAAGAAATATTAAAATTTCGGATAAGATTTATCCCTAAAGTGGCAAGGGTAAAGATGAATGAAAACATCATCCCTGTCCGTATAGGATCATAGAGTTTTGAAAATATTTTTTTTGCGGTAATTATTTTTGCTTCCTGTAAAAATAGAAATGTAATACACAGAGCCTGAATAGCAATAATGATATGCAGCAGGGTGTTAAGATCATTGCTGATAGCAAATGTCACAATGCATCCATTGATGATCAATATGGAGATAAAAGAAAGGATATAACTCTGTACAAATAGGATTGTACATAATGCCAGAATACTAAAAGATATATAAATACTATTCTCATCCTTAGCCAGACCAAAAGCTAGCAAAGCAAATCCGGTGATGAAAAAAGTAACACTCAAAGTATCCATAATTGTTTTGTTGGATAATCTGCTGACAAGGGAAGAGCCTGCAATACAGATAAAGCCGGTTATAACCATTCCTGTTTCTGATGCAAAAAGATTAGCTGCGAACATGAATGCCAGGAAGGTAATACAGGCTAACAGCCCGCCAAAAATGGATAATACTTTAATGGATAATGATTGGTGGTTGGAGTTTTTCTCCTCATAGGCTGCAAAAATAGCATCTTCATCAAAGCGGATTTCTTTTTGACTTCCTGCCTGAAGCTCATCCAGCAGTTTTTTTATATCTTCTTTATTTCTCATTTTTCCATTTTTTTTGAAGGTTCATCAGGTTTTTAATGATAAGAGTAATGCTTACAATCACAAATAAAGAAACGACAAGGTATGTTCCTTCATTTTCAGCCACTCTAAATAATGCTGAGCAAATCATAAAGACAATACTGAAAGGAATAATAGCAAAATAAAAACTGTTTTTAGTTTTCAGCCCGTACCAGATTCCTAATGTGTATATGATAATGCTGAGAACACTTAAAATAAAAAATGATGCTGAAGTATCTCTGTCTATAATTCCTAAAGACACTACAAAAGTTGCTATGCAGACAATTGCCAATGACAGAATATTGGAAAACCAGTTCGGAATCTGAACAGATTTTTTATAATATGCAAGAAGATGTGAGCCAATAAGGATTGCTGTATTTAAAACAAAAAGCAAAGTCGTGACAATTAATCCATCCCAATCCTTAACGACTTGTTGCGAATACAAAACCAGTGTAGTGTTCACCAGTGCTATAAACATAAGCCATAAAGGAGCGAAATCAGCAACAATGACCCAAAGAGTGATAAAGATAGTCCATGCCAGAAAGAAATCATAAGCATTGGCTCCCGTCTGGTAAATCTGTCCGAATACTGCGAATAAAACTCCTACAAGTGCTGATGCTCCCGTAAGAATAATGTTCCGAATATTACTATTGATTTTGAGAAACAAAGCAACTGCGATTGTCGCAATAACTAATGCTTCCGTTACTCCTATTTTTGCAAATTTGGGTAACTCTGCCCAGTTATAAGCAAAGAAAAAAATAATTCCTGATATGGAAAATCCTATTCCAAGACTTATAAAAAACAGCTTTAAGAATTTTTCCCATGCTGGTTTTTGATTGTAAATATTCCTGTTAAGAATTTCACTGACATCTTTCTCGGGTAAATCACTGTATTTGCTGAGAATCTGAATGTCTTCTCGTTGTAATTTTTTCATTTAATTGTGTTAAAAATCTCTAAAGTAGATTATTCCTACATTTTTAATAATTAAGATCGCTGAAATTACTCCCTCAAAATCTTTTCCATTTTTTTTCCTTTCGCCAGTTCATCAATCATTTTATCCAGATACCTGATATTTCTCATCAGTTCATCCTCTATTTCTTCTATACGATAGCCGCAGATTACACCTTTGATCAATGATGCATTGGGATTCATCTGAGGAGCCTGCTCAAAAAAAGTTTTAAAATCAGTTCTTTTTTCAAGCTGTTCCTGTAATCCTTGTTCATCATATCCTGTGAGCCAGCAGATAATTTCATCCACTTCCTGCTTGGTACGCTCTTTCTTTTCTGCCTTCTGAATATAATGTGGATAAACACTGGCAAAAGCTGTGGTGAATATCTTTGTATTTTGCATGATTAACTTTTTATATTATTTTTTTTCGACCCAATTCATAAATTCCTGAAAAACATCCATCCATTTGTCCTGTGGTTCTTCACCTGGATTTTGAGGAACAGTTTCAAATCCGTGATCATAACCCGGGTATATTCTGAATGTAAGATTCTTTTTATGTTTTCGGATAAACTCAGACTGAATTACAAGTGATGACTCAACAGGTACTGCCTGATCTTTGGTTCCAATAGCAACGAAAACAGGAATGTTTATTTTTAATAAATTTTCAACAGCCGGTTCTGAAAACTGGTGCCATCTTCTGTATGTATTGCCCTGCCAGAATCTGTTAATATCATTAGGGTAAGCTTCTATATCTTTTAACTTTTCATAAAGGCTGTCCAGTTTTTGAGACGCTATACTTTCATCAATTTTCTTTTCGCTTACTTCTTTTCTGATCATCAGGGCAAAATCATTATACTGGCTGTTACCACTTCCGGACCAAAAACCAATATGAGTGAGTTTTTTATTTACTGTTCCCAATTTTGCAACTACATCACTCCCTTCCGAATGTCCTATTGCAACACTGTTTTTAGGTTTTTTTATTTTTTTGCTGATGTCATTGAGTACATTATCGTATTGCCATACCCTGTAATCTAAAGATTCATTTTCATAAAAACATTTTGAAGGGTGATATTCTTCGTTCATCATTACAAAAGGAACACATTTTTTCGCTACAACAATAAACGCATACTCTTTCGGCAGTTTTTCCAGATCGAAAGGAATTGTAGAAACTACAGAAACCGATTTATTTTCTTTGGTAATATGAAACATGGGAAAAGCTCCTGATCCATGAATGTATAGCAGAATTCCTGTTGTATTGCTGATCCCGCCGGGAGAATAAACGTAGTAATTGATTGTGTCATTCTTTTTAAGGATGGAATACTGTTTAAAATCCTTGTAAGAAGGTATATCCTGAGAAAAGCTCCAGTGAAAAATAAGCAGCAGAATACCGGATAATATTTTTTTCATCTCATTGTATTAATAGAAAAGTAATAATGGTTAATTGGTTTTTATGAAACTAACTTACGAAAAAAATAAAATATAACTTTTCGCCAATAAGCATTTTATAAAGGAAATTATAAACTCTCGTTTTAATGATGAGAAAAAATCATGTGAAAAAAGTTATCCACAATAAATTGTCCACACCTGTTTTTATTTGTGAAAAAAGAATTGTGGAAAAGTATTTTTATTTAAGGTATTGATTATTAATATATTGTTTGTGTGTTTTTAATGCATCTAAAAAGTTATCCACATTTTATTGATGAGGTAAGAATCATTGGGGAAAAGTTATCCACATATTTTTTAACAACTCTATACCATTACTCATGAAAAACCCCTCCGGAAGAGGGGAATAGAGATTTTAGTAAAGATTTTGTGCTTATCTGAAATTGTGGATAACTATAAATTGTCTATAAATTTTTCATATCCGCTCTTGTCCAAAAGATCTCTTGGTGATAAACGATACACATCTTTCCAGGAATCAGGACCATTTTTTTCAACGTTATGTAATAATTTTTTTCATTGCAGTAATAGGAGTTACAGAATGACTATTTAATTGGCGTTAAAGCCTTTGAATTCTTCAATAATACCATATATTGAAAATAATCTAAAGTATTGGTTTTCGTTTGTGGTGTGAAGCTCTCGCCAAACATTCTTGATTTAATAGAAATCAATTTGTCAGAATTTTTATAAGGTGAGTTTTGAGCATTCAGTTTGAATAATGTTATAGAATTCGGTTGTACAAAATCTTTAAAATCATTAATTCCTTTAACCAGCATCAAAGGTCCGTCCGCATTGATCCAGTCTATTTTCTGATCTTCCGGAGTAGGAAACTGAGGATTTTTCGGAAGGTACATTTCACTGTCTAACGTATAGCTTACAATGCTTGATGTTTTAAATCCTGAATTTTTAAGTCTTTCTGCAAAAGGTTTTCCGTCCTTCTGTATGCTGTGCTGAAGTACATGATAAAAACCGAAAAGACCATAGAATTTTTCATGCTCAATATTCAGTTTTTTTATTGAGTTTTTGAAATTAACGATCATTGCTGAATCTCTGGAAATCTTACGGGAATTGTCATTGAAATCCGTATCAATACCAATCACTGATATTTTTAAAGAATCTTTTAAGGTTTGATTATAGTCATAAATAGAATTCCATTTTTCCAGTAATTCTTTACTGGATTGCTGAGGTATTCTTTTCTGAATAGCGACTACAACTTCTTTTAGCAGTTTCTGATCTTTTGTGCTGCCGTGAAGAAAAAGATTAAGCTTGTGGGAATTTGTGCTGTCCATTTCAGCAACATAATATTTGACCCCTGTTTTTTTGTTCAAAAATTTCAGGAAATATTCATCTACTTTTTGATTGTCAGCATAGCCATGAACTTCCCCTAAAAGGATAACCTGCGAATTGTAAAAATCACTGTCAAATAATTTTCCGTCAATTTTATCCGTGAGCTGTTCTTTGTTTTTATTGAGGTAATCCGTAAATGCGGTGTCTTTACCTCCTATAAAAATTTTATTGCTTATGAATATATAAAGAACTGAAATTAGGATAACAGTAATAACAAAAAGTACGGTGTACTTTAAGAATTTTAAGATTTTTTTCATGGTTGATTTTTGAACGAAAATATGCAAAAAAAATAAATAGAGAAGGAAATAAATATTTTTTTACTAATACTTTTTGAAGTCTTCAGTCATTCATAAAAGTAAGAGAAATATGAACCCAATATTCCCAACAAAAAACCGCTCGAAAAGAACGGTTTTAGTTTTTCTGGGTAAATTTTACCGGACAGATTTTTTAATACTGTATTGAGGAATCATTTTATTGGACAGATCAAATATAATATCATAAAGACCATCTTCTTCTATCCTGAAATCATAGGCTTCAATGGCAATGCTTTTACCATCATTATTCAAACCGAAATTGTATCCCCAGCTATTATCACATCTGAATTTAAATCCTCCTTTTTTCATCTTATAATTTTTCAGGAAGTAAACATTTGGGTTTTTGGAGTCTGTCTGCAGCGGAATGTCTGTTTCTCCCCATCCTGCAGGAGTGGCATCACCAATGATTCCCCATACAGGAGTAAGATTAGTCTTTTTACCGGTTTTTACACTGCCGTCATAGAACCGGATCGTAAGTTGATCAATATTTCCTGCTTTATCAGGCTGAAATGTGAAAGTAAACCTGTCATTAAAATGAAATTTTGTATTGGTAATAGGAAACAGTGAAAGTCTTGCATAATTTCCTCCACTGAAAATAATTTCTCCGTCTATGATATTGATATAATATTTTGTGCCGTCTGCAACATAAGTTCCTTCCAGTTTTTTTAATTCCAGTGGGTTTATTTTGTTTACGGACGGAAAGCGGTAAGGTTTATTGTATAGTATATCTTCAATTTGTTGAACAGCCATATCTGTGACTGATAAATTGTAATTGGATAATGCAATAATACAGATATCATCTTCAGGAATCCTGTAATATCTGCTTCGGTATCCGGGTCCGCCTCCATCGTGCCCAACTCTTTTTTTACCGTTCATAATCGAAGTATCACAACCGAATCCATAATGATCATTAAGATAAGGGGTAAACATTTTTTCAAGCGTTTCTTTTTTAAGAATTTTATAGTTCTTAAGACCTTCATTGAATTTGAACATATCGCCAACGGTAGAATACATGGCTCCTGCTGCAAAAGGATGATCTGTTTTAAAACGTAAAGCTTCGTTGGACATGGTATCCGATAAAAACTCATATCCGAAAGCTTTATTCTTATCAGTTACAGTATTGAAATGAAAACCGCTATGATTCATCTGTAAAGGTTTCAGAATATAATTTTCTATAGCCTGGTCATAATCTGTTCCCGTCACTTTTTTTATGATATTCCCAAGAATATAATATCCGGAATTGGAATAGTTCCACTTTGTACCCGGTGAGAAATCTAATGCTTTTGAGGCAAGAAATTTCATTAGGGTTTCTTCATCTGCTGTATTTTCCGAGGCACTTTCATCGGGAATTCCGGAGGTGTGAGAAAGTAAATTAGCAATGGTAATGCTGTCTCCTTTAGGAAAAGTAGGGTAGTATTTGGACAGTTTATCATGTAAGGATAACTTTCCTTCTTCTTCCAGTTTCAGAATAACAGTGGCGGTGAACATCTTGGTGGTGGAGAAAACACGATAAAGGCTATTGTTGGTATTTTTCTCTTTTTTAGGACCGTTTCTGTAGCCGTAACTTTTCTCGAAAATAATTTTTCCTTTTTCAGCGACAAGAACAGATCCGCTGAAAGCTCCTGCCTTATCATATGCAGCAAATAATTCCTCTAGCTGCTTAGATTTTTGCGAAAAAAAAGGTTGGGATGCCAGAAGTATAATAAGGCATGTTACAATGGATTTCATGTATTTTTTTATTAAAAGACAGCTTTACCTGAAATAGTATTACATCCTTTTAATAAAATTTAATCATTTTATTCCTCTGATTAATGCCTGAATTTTATATTCCTTTCTAAGAAATAATCGGGTGGTAAATAAGTTGTACAACACCGGATTTGAATACATTTGTCTTAACGAGTTTTAAAATTAATCTCTCTTTTAAATCTTCAAAAAGTGGTTTGCCGCTTCCTAAGGCAACCGGATGTACAGATATTCTGTAAATATCGATCATATTATTCTGAATAAAAGATTTAATAAGACCTGCTCCGCCATACAGCCAGATATCTTTTCCATCCTGTTGTTTGATTTCTGAAACTTTTTCCACAAAATCGGAATGAATGAATGTTGCCTTCTTATCCTTCCGGTTTTGGCGTGAAAATACAAATTTCTTCTTTGCATGAATGGTTTTCCAGAACTCCACTTCTTCCGGAGCTGCATTTTCAGCAGGTTCATAATTTCCCCAGGCATCATAGCTCACTCTTCCATAGAAAATGGTATCGATTCCGGATATAAAACCATCGAAATCCATATCATCATCCATAATGCACCAATCAATTTCGCCGTTGGGTCCTTCAATAAATCCATCCAAGGTTGTTGCCAGATCTAATATGATTTTTTTCATGTTGAATAGTAAATGGTGGAATTAATTTCTTTTTAGAATTCTTAAGAAAGGTAAGTATATTTTATGGTTAAAAAAAGATATTTATAGAGGTTCTGTAATTCCTATGATCACTCCAAAGTCTCCATCGGTCTGAACCCAGTTTTTTTCAGGAAGATAAGCTCTGGAAACAAATCCGTCGAGGTATAATGCATTTTTGCATCCCATTTCCTTAAAAAGCTGTGCAAGACGGTAAAAATTAATTTCTTTTTTAGACATGGCGAAAATAACTTCTCCGTTTTCCAGAATTCCTACACCGTTTCTGATGTTCAGGTTTTTAGAATCTTTCTGAAAGACAGTATTTATTTTTCCATCCGTCAACAGCATTGGTCCGGATTGGGTAGCATATCGGATTGCTGTATTGTGTTTGTAAAGTGAAGTCTCTACAATTCCAGGTTGGTTATTTCGGGTTAAATAAAAAACGCCATTCGGAGGAAGATAAAAATTTCCGGAACCCTTCAGTGTATCTATTGATTTCAGGGTTTTAAAATTTTCAATATAAAGTCCTTTGGGAGAATTATCAGGTTCAAACATTCCGCCATTCATGGCAAAAACTAATCTTTCATTGCCGGATTTCACCTCATTTTTTAGATGTTCAATGCTTCTTAGAATTTCATGCCTGCTATTTTTCCAATAGAATCTTATACTCTGTGTTTTAGGATTAGCTTTGTAAATCACAAAATTCTTGTCTTCCTGTATTTTTTCTTTGCAGGCAAGGCAGAGGACGAGCAGGAGAGTGAGGGGGAAAATAATATTTTTGATCATCAGAATAAAGTATATCTATTAATAATCCACTACAATATCATCCAGATTTTTAATTACGAAAAAAAAATTATCAATATATTCTTCATTGGGTGGTGTTTCATACTCTTTTTTCAGTTGGGCAATTTCTTTTTTAGACATTCCACGGGTGTTTTCTCTGGATAGATCCCATTTTTTACTGTCATTCCAATTTTCAAGGTAATCTTTAACATCAGCTTTATACTTTTCAGTCTTTTTATAGGCTTCAAACTGATCAACTTTAAACCTGATAAAACTATCCTGATCCAGCTCTTTATCTTTCACAATTTTATCGTACTGAACGGTTATTACCTGATATTTATCATATAAAGATGAGTAACCGAAATCCGCAGATTGAATCAGTTTTCCCTGTGGAATGATCAATACTCCGGAATAATTGAGTTCTATTTTTCTGTCACCGAAAGTCCTTTTGAAAACAGAAATATATTCGTGATTGTCTGAATTTACATTTTGAATTTTAATATCTATAACACTCAGTATATTATTTTCAATTTTAAATGTCGCAATATAACCTCGGTGATTTGAGCTTGTACCTATCGTTGTTACTTCATTTATTCCTTCTTTTAAATCTTTATTTTCATAAAGGGGGTGTTCATCCGGATGCTCATCAAAATATTTTTCCAGAGGATTATTTAATAATTTGTATTCTTTATTGTTGATAATAATTCTGTCCGATTCTTGCCCTGTAGCGAGGATTTTTATAATCGAAAAAGTAAAAAAAATAAAAAATAATCTGAGTTTCATCCTGTAATAATAAATGATAAAAGTAAGTAAAAAATGGTTTTGAAAATAAATTAACTCTGAGTTGGTTTATATATTAATATTATAGTTTTTCAATGTTGGTTAACCAAAACTTTTTTTCCAAATTGTATTTTTCTAAAACCTGAAGATTTTGAATTGACCATCCAAATTTTGGCTGTTTATTATCCGTGAAATTTATTTTATAGGTATCTACGTTATTAAAAAAATTCTTTTCAAAGAATTCGGGACATTTAACAATTAAAGGAATTACTTTTCCGGAATAATTTTTAAGATTTGTTTCTATAATTTCAAATTCTATTACGGTTGCATGTGCTATGTATCCACAATGAGGAGGTAATGATATCCTTCCGATTATTTTTCCGGTTATTTCATTTGGACTTCTTTTTATTTTTGGGTTTCTTATTTTTCTAAACCATGGTTCTGCAAAAAGATTTGCATTGAGGGTTGATGGTGTTTTTTTATCAAGAAGCTTTCCTTCTTTAGAAAATTTGTAAAGTTTTTTCCCTGAAATAAATAATTTTTTAGGAGGTATATTTCTACTTTGTCCGCCTCCGGAAATTTGAGCTAATGTGTAATCTTGGTTTGTTATTGTATTCGATATTTTATCTGATGATAAAACTAATTCTTTATTGTTCCCTACCTTTAGAGTATCTCTAATTTCAGTTATGGTTAACGATAAATATTTTTCATTTTCTATTTTCCAGTTTCCAATGTTCCAACTCGAAGAAAGATCACTGTTCCATGAATACTCAAAAGTATTATTGTGTTTTAGTATTAGGGTCTCCCCTTGTTCATTATGATATTTTCCTAGAATCTTTTCTTGGGCTTGGGCAATTTCAAAAAATAAAAACAAAATTAAAAGAGGAAAGAACTTCATAATTTAAATAGATTTTTTTCTTTTATGCAGAATCAACATGATAATTAAAAATATCAAAATAATAATTGCAGAATATACAGTTACTTTTAATTTTTTATTCTCTTCATTGATTTTTGAAATTTATCTGGATTTATTTTCATACTTTTTAAATAGAGCATCATCATAAGGAATATACATTGACAACTCTTTTGCTTCCCATTCTCCACCTTCAGAGGTCTGATAAAAATCATAAGAGTTATCAAGGAAATTCTCTCCGTCTGGAGCTTCCTGCCAATCATTTTTTTCTCTGTTGTATAGAAGGATCATACAGCTTACACAACTATAGTTTTCTCCTTTATCCGGATTTTCGTAGCATTTTCCGATTTTGATGCTTAATTTTTGATTGATGATAACATCGGTCAGACGTCTTTGAGTTAATTTGATCAGGGCAATTTGAGCATCTTCATCATCCGGACTCTTTTTTGCCGGAACTAAATTTTCAAAATGAGCATTTTCAATTTTCTTTAATTCCTCTTTTTTTGTATTTCCGGTTAATAAATCAATATTGTAAGGATGAAAATCAGGAACGGATTCTACTACAACTGTCTGATTGGTTCCGGAAGGATTTTCTGCCAGTATTTTTTGATTGGCTTCGTAGTTTTTCCAGTTTTCTTCATTGTATGTAATGTACTGCTGGATTTTATACAGTAGGTTTTCCCTGTCATTCAGCCAGATAAAATTACTTGCGATAAGAAATATGATAATAATTCCAAGGGTAATACCTATGGTTTTTAGAATTTTTTTTGTGTTCATGGTCTTTAAATTTTAAAGGTTTTGATGTGTCAATTTTAAGAATTTTGTGCAAAACCGTACTGTATTGCAGCTTTGAGAACTTCAATATGAATATCTTTCAATGCTTTAAATTTAATACAATATCCTGTAACCTTAGCCTTGCCTATTTTTTCTCCGAAAGTTTTTGCTAAATATGTTTTATCATCAATCCCCATAATATATACAGAAATTCCTGTTGTATTAGCACTTATTCCAATGCGGTAAAAATCCTTAGTAGTGCTGTCAGCATATGAAATGGTATAAAATCCGTAGCCAATATTAGGATTGGAGACAATTTTACCTTCATTATCTTTTCCATCCAGAAACCAGAGTTTGCAGTCTGGCATTATTTCCAAAATGAGATGATGAAGTTTTTGCATATCATCACGTTTAGATTCCGGTTGACTCTTGATGTATTCTTTGATTTGATCCTGAATGTTCATAATTTTTAGCTCAATATAGCTGTTAAATTAATACTCAATAAATTATCAGCAGGTATTTCTGACTTAATGATGTGTTGAAAGTACTATTTTTTATTATTCAGGATGGTCTTAATTGCATCAGAAATTTCAAATAGTTTTCCGTGATAATTATTTCCCAGCAGAATAATGGTAAGCTTTTCGTCCAGATCAGAGACTAAAAGAGCTTCATAGTTTCCTGCTCTTCCGTCATGTATATGCGCAACTAGTTTTTTGCTTTTAAATTTTGCTTCACCCAGCGATGACTGAGTTTCCGGCTTGTTAAATTGCTGTCCCAGTTCAAATAAAGAATTTTCATTCATTATTTTATCCGAATGAAGACACTTCGTCCATTTTAATAAGTCTGTAGTGGTTACATAAGTTCCTCCGGTAATAGGGAGATCAGCTTTGTCTGCCACCAAATTAATATTAAATCCTCTGGCTATATTTTTTTCATTTTCAAAAGGAGTCATAACAGAAGAAGTCATGTTGCAGGGTTTGAAAATAAATTTTTCAGCATAGTGATTAAAGGGAATTCCTGTTAAGCGTTCAATGATAAAATGACGCAGAAATATATTATTATTGTTATAACCGTAATCAGTTCCCGGTTTGAATTCGAGAGAATCTACAAGCAGTAAGCCGTCGAAAAGGTCTTTGTCATTTTTAATTTTCTTCCAGTTTACATCGGGAATTCCACTCGTGTATTGTATTAAATCTTTTATGGTGACTTCATTTGCCCATTGGGGAAGTTCCGGGATGTATTTAGAAACATAATCTTCTGTTTTCAATTTTCCCTGTTCCTGTAACTGTAATAAAGCTGCTGAACTGAATTCCTTAGTAATAGAACCGATATTGAATCTGTAATCAGGAGTCAGTTTTTTTGTTTTTGAAAAATCGGTGAAACCAAAGGATGTATTGTAAATAATTTTGTCATTTTTTGAAACTAAAACATTGCCGTTAAAAGCTCCGTTTTCACTGAACTTTCTCATTAAAGAATCAATTTGAACAGTCTTTTTTGTTTGTGCAAATGTCTGATTGGTAAGGAACAGAATAGTAATGAAAAATATAAAGAGATGTTTATGATTTTGCATGTTTAGTTTTTATTGGGTAAATATAAATATGATTTTATGAAATCCAGGTGTGCATCACTTTTATAATTTTCCACTTATTGTTTATTTTTTTGATGTAAACTGAATATCCACGCCCACATGATGCACCATAATAATATGTTGCTTCAAAGACTCCGGATTCCTTTGCGTCATCAAAATAGATTTTAGAGAAACTTAAGCTCCCGGAAAATTTTGGATATTTCTTTTTCCATTCAGTTAATTGCTCCGTGAACGGGAATTCAGTGCTATTCTTAAAATCATAACGTTGGGTGTTGTATTTTTCCGGTTTAAAGTTCCAGACAGAATCATTGGCTAATTTATATTTCCGGAGACTGTCTGTTAAAAAATCATCCGGAGCAATATAATTCTGAACATCAAATGCAACAACCCGATGTAATGTATCTTTCCTAATTGAATCCCGCTGCTTTTCTGAATATTGGAATCCCATGTAAATTCTCAAATCAACTAAGGTAGAATCAACAGCAGAGAGAAAAACATCATCGAATACTTTTTTCTCAAAATCAACGGAGGCATTAACTTTTTTATTACAGGAAGTTAACAGAATACCTACCCATGAGATAATAATTGAGAATATTTTCATGGTTGATATGAAACACGTTTGAAGACTGTTGATTTTTTAAAATAAAGGTTCTCCATTGAGGTCAGTTGTCAGTACTTCACTCATATAATCAAAAAACGGACGCATAGCCAAAAGAGTTTGTAAGACTTCCTTTTGAAAAGTCTCTGCGAAAACCTCCTTATCTGTAAACTTTCGCATCACTACGAATTGTTTTTTTCTGATCAAATCTATCGCAGGATGGTTTTTCTCAAAGCCTCGCGGAGCTGTTTTTACCGAATCACCCTGAAGCTCTCCGAAATATTTTACAAAAGTTTTGTCAGAAATAATTTTTTCAATTTCAGTTGTACTAATTTCAAATTCTTTACGGATACGAAGTAAATCTTTTGCCTCAGGTCCCCAAAAACCACCACCTACAAAGCTGTTGCCAGGTTCCAGCTGAATATAATATCCACCTCGTAACATAGGTTTTGAGCGGGAATATCCAACCCCAAAATTAGTTTTATATGGCGTTTGATCTTTTGAAAAACGAACGTCTCTGTAAATTCTGAAAATATGGATTCCTTTGAGTTGATCATATTCCTGAAGTTCATGATAAATCTGATTGAAAAAAGTTTTGTTGTCTTTCACAATCGAGTCGTATTCAGATTTGTGTTTGGAAAACCATTCCCGGTTATTATTTTCTTTTAATTGATTGAGAAATTCAAATGCTTTTTTCATGTGAGTAAGGATGTCTGACGTTTTTATATATGAATAGATTGTTGACCGAAGGTAGAATTTTTTTAGTGAAAAAGATAAAGCCCACTGAAATTTATATTTTCTTACTGTTCTTATGTGATAAGCAAAATGCTATTAAATTGGGATCAGTTTCATCAATAAAGTTCGTTTTCTCAAAATGGAATTTTTCTAGAAGCTGGATTGAGCTTAGATTGTCTTTATGGGTAAAAGCTTCAATTGCTTCCATTTCAAGAGTCTGAAAAGTAAAATCAATAATTTTTTTTAATGCTTCATTCATGATTCCCTGTCGCTGATATTCGGGTAAAAGCTCGTATCCGATTTCACATGTTTTAAGTTCGTCTGAAAAATTAAAAAGACAAATAGTTCCGACAAGTTTTTTGGTATCGGATTTTGTAATGCCCCAATAAAGACCTGTATTATTGTTGAAGCCTTCATTTACTTTTTGAATAAAGGCTGCTGCTTCATCTGTAGTTTCGGTGAGTGAGCGACCAAGATATTTATTCACACTTACATCAGATCTGAGGGAGAATATTTCTTGAACATCACTTTCTGACGGTTGACGAAGCGTTAATCGTTCAGTTGTCAATATGGGAAAAGTGGTTAAGATCTTATTGAACATTTTATACTTTTGTTTTGGCGTCTAATGGCTTTGTTAAAATTTATTTTTTTATTTGTCTTTTTCTTTCCAAAGTAAAATTTCTGTGGCGCTTAATCTTTTATAGTTGTAATTTATTTCATTCCAGAAATTAAGTAGTTCCTCCTGTTGGTTTTTATCTTTTAAAACAACTATGATATGGTCCTTTACATCGTAATCCTGAGAGTAATACATATCAAAATCTGCATAACCCCAGCCATTCGTTATAATTTGGCATAATCTGTCAACATCATCAGTATTCACATACTTCCGTCTTAAAATTCCGGCTTTAATGCTTTCATACGTATTGATGATTGTGTATTCAGCAAACAGATTATCGGGTAAATGTTTGTAATAATGCTCATTGTTTGATCCGGAACCTAAAACTGTATAATTTTTCAGTTTTTTATCATACACTACAGGTCCTACTCCTATCAACTTCCCCCGTTCATCATCTTTATCATACTTTTTATGCTTCCAAAAAATAAAGGTATAAGGTTCTGTATCATAATATTTAAAGATGGTATAATTTGGATTTATTTCCTCTTCTATTATTTTTTGTACTAAAGCTTTGTCTATCATATGAGGGGTATTTTATTTGCTCAAAAGTATTTCTATCTTGTATGGTGGGATTGGTATGAATGTTTAGAATTTTCTATCTTATAATCCTTACCTGCTGTAACACCCCTTTTTCATTTTTATAACTGAACATGTAGGTTCCTTTAGGCAAATTTGATAAGTCTATGGTTTTATTATAATAGGCAACACCATTGATGATCTGTTTCCCATCTGTTGGGTAAATGGTGTATTCAAACTGATTGCTGTTGTTTTTATTGCTGATAACAAAACCGTCTCTATTGGCACTGGAATAGACCCTTGTTTTAGTTTCATGATCTTCATTGTTTACCGTTGAAGAAAGCACACTTTCACTAATATCGGCTGCCTGAGTACTTTTAATGGAGGATTTGAGCAGAGACGTTGTACTTCCGCCGATGATGTATAGTTTATTGTTATATACTTCCGCTGCCGCATGTCTTCTGGGAATCATATTGGATGACAGCTGATGCAGCTTATTGGTTGTCGTATCAAAATACGCTAAAAAAGTTTGATTATTATAACCCCCTACAATAAAAATCTTATTGCCTGATACAGCCAATGAGTGTCCGGATATTCCGGAAGGCATTATGTACTTATCGGTCCAAAGATTAGTCTTGAGGTCAAAAACATTGATCAGACGGGATGAAGTTCCATTAAAACCACCAATTACATACAGCTTATCATTTACAATCTTACCTTTTGTTTCTCTGGCTGTGGGCATATCAGGTAAGGAATTCCATGTATTGGAAGCGATGTCGTAATACTGGAATTTATCAGAAAATACTGTGGTTGGAGCTCCGTTTAGTCCGCTGCCACCAAATACGTATATTTTACCATTATAGATTGCAGAGCCAGCATTTCCTGTGTAGGAACGATTAACAGCGCCTTTTGTTATCTTATTGGTTGCAAGGTCCAAAATTTCAAGATGACTGTTTCCCCAACCGTTAAAAATATAAATTTTATTATCGTAAGCTTCCGAATTAGCAAATCTTTTGGGAAGTAGAGTAGAATTGAAAACACTCCAGCTGTTATCCGTAATATTATATTTTTCAATATATTTTGCATTGCCGCTGTTTTCCAGATACCCGTTGCTCACATATATATTGTCATCTACAATTACACTGGTAGTGCCCCCTCTGCCCGCAGACATATTGGCGAGACTTTGAAACTGAAGTGTTTGTGCATGGGTGAATAAAGAACCCAAAAATGAAAGGAATAATAACTTTGTTTTCAATGGTGTGGATTTTAGTTTATATACTTGTTGCAGTGCTATAAATTATTAATTGATGATTTCAGCATCCGGGTTATTGCGTAGATTTTCGATTCTTTCTTTCCAGTTCCGGAGTTCCTCCTCGGTAAGTTTGATCCAGTCTGTAAGTTCACCGATAATTCTTAAAGGTTCTTTGCTTCGGTAGGATCGGGTAGGGTTCCCCGGAAATTTTTTATCGGTTACATTAGGATCATTTTCGAAATTTCCTGTTGGTTCCACAATATAGATGCGTTCTCTGCCATCTCCTTTTGCCAATGCAGCAGCTAATCCTGCACCGTTGGGTAAAGCTGTAAAATAGATGTGGTTCATCGTAATCTCCGGATAATAATTCGATTGAAATCCGGCATTTAATAAGTCTCCAATTTGCAGATCGGCTTTTGTTCCGTGATAGAAAGGACCGTTATCCAGAATATGGTCGCCATTTTTGTTTTCCATTTTGAAGGTATTTTGGGATTTGAACAACCTACAAACTTAAGTATTCTTTTTCAGAATTTTATATGTTTACTCATTCTTAAAAATAAAGCCGCTTTCCTTGTCCATCTGTTCGCGTTCTTCCTTGGATATTCTTTTTCTTAAAACTCTGGTAGTGTAGGCTCCTTGTACAATGTTTTTATCGATATACATCCAATCTGTGATATTCTGAGGATTAATTTCAATAGTGTCTCCCAGCTTTACCTCTGTTGTTGAAATTGGAGTTCCATCCACAATACCATAAAATTTATGATCAGTATATTGAACTTCACTTATCCAGATGTGTTCTTTTCCGGAATTAGAGGTATTAAATTTTTCTTTCAATGCGAAATTATAATAATCCGGATTGCGGCTTTCTATTGCTTTTTTGAATCTGAACAAAGAGTTTTGTGCATTTTCTATTGCTGTATTCATTTCTTTGTCTTCTCCCGGTAGAATGTGTATACCGGGTTCATTGTCTACTTTTACAATTTTATCTTTTTTCTGACAGCTTAATATTGCAAGGCATGAGAGCAGACAGATTGGGATTTTTAAATACATAATTAAGAGTATTAATTGGAACTTCTTTATTGTTTTTTATGCTCACCGAAGTTTTCCGGCTTTGTACAACTAGACTTATCTGAGCAAATACATTTACTAGACTATTTTTTTATTCCAAAATGAATTTGTATCAATTTTTTTTGATTTGACGAATAAAGGAAAAATGTCCATTGCAATTCCCCTTGATAAATTATCACTCCAAAGAATAATATCATTCCCATACATTGAAAGAACAACTTCTTCATGATCAAGAATTAGAAATCTATGTCCAAGATAGGGGAATATCGAAGGAACATTTTGCTCTTTAATGATCTCTTTAGTCACCTGGTTAGCTTCCATCCCCCTCTCAATTGTAGATTTAATTATGGGAATGTCATCGGGATATGAATAGAATATAGGACCAAAATCTACTTCTCCTTCACCTCCATTATTATCTATACCCAGTTTATCAAGCCCGTTCATTGTCCTGTAATAATTTTTTAAAGACTCCGGAAAAATAATGTTCAATTGTTGCTGAAAATCTTCCAATTCAGATTCTGATAATCCTTTTTTCCATTTACTTCCTTCCTGAATTTGAAATCCCCAACATTCCATCAAATCAACTTTCTTCCAATATTTTTCACTTTTCTTTTTTATATACTGAAAGCTTGAAAGTGAATTGTCTAATTTTTTTAATTGTCTTTTTTTCATCATGTTTTTCAGGGATTAAATTATTTGTAGCATTTGGCATTTAAATAAAAAGAAATTTAAAACGAATATTATTTTAATTAATTATTTTCTATTAACTTTTACTTCAGATCTTCCGTGATCAGGTTGTTTTCTATCAAATAAGTACTTATTATTTTCAAAAATTTCTTGGACGCCTTTAAATAATCTTTATCAGGTAAAGAATTATCAGTTGCTTCTAAATAGGTTTTTGCCTTATGAACGAAAATTCCTGTACTTTGAAATGCTTTGCTGATAAATAGTGTTCCAACCATAGAAATATAGGATACAAACTCGTATTGCTCATGATCTGTTTCCAGGTATTGAGATGGCAGTTTTTTATTCATCCATTGAAAATAGGAAATGATGCCAATGTCTTTCAAATATTTTTCCTTTTCTACGACAAACCAGTCATCTACCATTTCACCATTCCAATTTGTATCAAGTTCATAGTAGCCAATAGGTTCTAAATTATCATGATAAATATCATTTTTCACGTAGAATCCTATACTTGTTCGGATAATGGGATTATTGTCTCTATGATCTATCAGATATTTATAACCATCAAATTGGCAGGTAATTTCGTGAGGTTCAAATCCTCCGATAATTTCTTCAGGAGTTTCTGATAGTATTTGATGAAGAGAGTCAAATGCAATCTTTTTTAGATCAAACCTTTGAACTCTTTCGGTAAGTAAAGTTTCAAGTTCCTGAGCGGTCATAATATGGTTATTAATCCTCAAATCTACGAATTATAAAGATCTTTTCTGCTATAAGAAATAAGGGGTTATCTGCTTAAAGTTGGAAGCTTTAGCGGAGTGGTATTTTTTTTCGGGTGATGGTTTTATGATCAATCTATCAGTATTTATCTCGCCTTGATCTGCTTTTTCAGGTAGGATTACCCCCTTACCTAAGGGGGTAGAGGGGGTTGCATAAGGGGGTGGATCTGGTTGTTCAACGGGGTATAGGTAGTTCCGAAGGGGGGACATTCTCTTAGATAAGGGTCTCTAGGGATATATATAAGGGTGAAGAGGAGGTTGTATAAAGGGGAATACCTAGTTATTCAATGGTCTAAAGGAAGTTTTTAAGGGTGTATATCCTCTTAAGTAAGGGGTTCTAGGTAGTTATGAAAGTGCCTTTAGCCACTTTATGAAGAGGCTAAAGACGGGTATTAAAGTAACCGGAGGGGGTATAGAAGAGGATCAGAGTAGGTTTTTACCCTGATGTTTGAAATTTATGGCTATTAATTTTATTTTTTTGCAGGTAAGGTCTCCTGACTTTGCGGAGCGGGTTTTATATTTTTACTTTCAATAATAAGATATGCGGCATCCAGCATTTTGGTGAGATGTATGTATGGGCTTATCATATTCCTTTCCGGAGGATTGTCATAGATGCCGAGTGAAAAATAAACCATTCCGGAAATGAAATAATCAAATTCTTTGATGCTGTATTCCCTGAATGCTTTTTTAAATACCAGCAGAGGATTTTTGTATTCTTTCTCTGTAAGCAAGCCAAGAGCCAGAGGTGAAACATCTTCCCACTGAGTATGGATTTTACATTTCTTTTCTTTCAGTATTATAAAGTAGCCTGCACGGACAAAGGAACGCATTGCCTGATGAAAATGATAAACAACAGAAGGATCTTCTTTTATCCAGCTATTTCTTTTTACAGCATAATTCATAATGTTGTTTAGCAGCTCTTTGGTTGTTATCAGATCATTGAACTGAAAAAAAGTTTCCATTAGCTGTACGCCGGAGTGCTTCTTGGGACTTTTCTCCAATGTGGGTTGAAAGCCTGTTCTGATTTTTTTCATGAGTGTGTATTTTTTGTTGTACGATTTTACCTGGCAGTAAAGAAGTAAGTCCTGCAATGTCTGAACTTCCTGTCTATACAAACCGAATGAATATGATAGAATTTGTGTTTTTCTAAAAGCCCTAAAGCCGCAATGGATTGTACACCCCATTGTACCGTATCATGATACTTTATATGGTAAAGCAGGCTTAGAAAAGGATGATTGTAGAAAAGCAGAACAGCATGAAAATAAAATGGCATGAGACTCTACAATATCTGTAATAGGGGTACTGGTATACCTTGAGACAGATAAGAGAGCCCACGCCTAGGTCGTGAGCTTCCTGCTTATCTTCTTGTCTCTTAAAAATTACCAGTTTTCTATTACAAGATTCTAAGCAATAGCTTCTATTATTCTTTGAAGTATCGCAAAATTACTCTAATGAGTAATCTTTTCCAAATATAATAATATTTTTAATATACAGGACTATAGTCCTTAGTTTTTTATTTTCTTTTTGACTCACTTTGTCATTATGCATGATTCTTTAGACGAAATAGAACGATATATAATTTCAAAAGTAAAAGAGATAAGGGAACAGAGAGGTATTAGTCAAACTTCTCTTTCTTTAGCTATTGGTAAGAGTACCAGTTATATTTCAGATATTGAAGCACATTCCAAAACAGCGAAATATAATATTAAAAGCTTAAACTTAATATCAAAAGCTTTGGGATGCTCTCCAAAAGACTTCTGGCCAGAGGAGCCAATTTTGGAAAAGAAATATGAATTTGTAAAAGAGATAGAAATAAAGAAAAATCCTAGCGAGAGCTAGGACGTTCAGTTCTGCAATTCTTTCTGTATTTTACCATTACAATGTAGTGACAGTTATTTTTACTTATGAACGTTCAAATATCGCATCAATATCATTTTCGCCCGAGCTTCCTGAATAATAGCCACTGTGATTGTCACGATCATAGTCGGGCTCATAACTTTCCAAATAACTTGTGACTTTAGAATCTAAATCTATGCTTGAAATTATCTTGGATGTATTAAAAGAAATTCTATCTAATACATTTTCGTTGAAGCCATTTAAAAAAGAATTAAGATTCTCTCTGAATTCATTCTCAATTCCATTTATGTCAACATCTATTTCAGGATGACCTTCGTAATGGTTGTAAGTTTCATTAATGTATGCAGCGTACTCGATGTCTAAATCATTATTATCAACAAAGTTTCTTAAATATTTTTCAAGTAAAATATTAATTTGCATTAAAAAATTTTCATCATTAATATTGTATTCATCTACAAAATCTAATAATTTTTTTAATGTTTCTCCATCATATACATCATCTATGAAATTGTATAAGAATTCAAAATTTTTAAATTCAATTTTTGGTTCAAATTCTGTTAAAATTATTAATAATTCCCATAATCTATTCCCACTTGGATTATTAGCATCTATTAATGTGTTCAAAAAGCGCTGTATCCTTTTATTTATTTTTTTATTAAAAAAATCAAAATAGCTTAAGGCAATTAAAAAATCCCAATCTTCCTCTTCCAATTTACATTCAAAAAAATAATCAAATAAATTTTCTAAGATCCTACTCCTATATGAATTATTAATTTTATTAGACCTTAATAAAATATGTAAATAATCTATGGAAGTTTCGTTTTCTAATGATTTAAGAATATTACAAACCAAATCAATTTCATTAGAGTATGTACTTAGAACGAAATCAGCAATGGATGGGTTGAATAAAACATATTCATATTTATTTTCTTCAATATGATTTCTATTTAATAATGATTTT
Organism: Chryseobacterium sp. CS2K3; assembly: GCF_059515185.1. Classification (NCBI taxonomy): domain Bacteria; kingdom Pseudomonadati; phylum Bacteroidota; class Flavobacteriia; order Flavobacteriales; family Weeksellaceae; genus Chryseobacterium; species Chryseobacterium sp. CS2K3. The sequence continues at coordinate 287,395 of NZ_JCAKRW010000006.1, forward strand.
GTTGCTAATTTTCTTACAGCGTCAAAACTTTTATCAGAATTATCACCCATATTTACTGTGTGAATCCTTAGAAAGGTAGTATAAGAGTTTCTTAAATTGTCCTCAGCTATTTTTCCATTATTAAAAACAGTTAAATATGTAAGAGCTCTTACACAGTCATCAGTTTGATTTTGAAAATAATCTGCCCAAATAACCTCAGGTTCATTTAGATTTTTGAGAATATATGGCCAATAATATTCTGGTTTTAAATTTCCAATAACAGAAGAATCAGTTATAAACTCAATTATTCGTGGATTAAAATTTTGATGTGTTATTATTTTCTTGTATCTTTTATTCTCGTATATAATATCTATAAATTGTTTAGATAAATTTGAATGATATATGTGATTGTAAAGAATTTTTGCTTTATCTATATTAGTTAAATTTTCAATTCTTAATAAAAATTCATTATCGCGAATTTTTAAGTTTTGAAAAATATGACTTGACCTATATGCTTTATTTAAAATGTTCGTTCTTGATGTAAGAATAAACTTTTTGCTTTTATCTTTTTTAATTCTATTTATGAATTTGACAATATGAGAATCTTTTTTATTGTTGATAGCATCATACATATTACTACCTAAAAAATCGTCACAATAAAATAGAATTTTCTTTTGTTCATTTTCACGGAATAAACTTTCAGCTTCGCTAACATTTTCTTCTATATCACAGAATTCATAACCTTTTGCTATGTAGTGAATTGCCAAATTATCAGCAAGTGTAGTTTTACCAATTCCTGGTTCACCAGTCAAAATGATTACATTATTTTCTTCTAGTATTCTTAATCCTTTATTATGATTTGCGGTTACTACATATTTATAAGCCTTTTCCTTAATTTCTCGCAATGTAACTTGACTTCTGCCTTTTATAGCATTATTATAAAGAATATCTAGTACACTCGTACTAGTAATCCATAGTTTATAATTCCTTTCAACTATATCTTGATTTTCCTTTTTAGATAAAAAAGCATTTAAATCTTCTATTCCCCAAATATCTTCCTCAATATCAATATATGGTTTGAAAATTTCTTTAATTTCTTGTTTATTTATTCTAGAAAGTTTTTTTGAAGTGACAAAAATATATTTACAAGGATTGAGTTTTTTTACTTTATCTAACTCCTCAGTTTTTAGTTTTGAAATCAATTGAGAATAAGGCGTTTCGAAATAATGTTTACACTGTATAATTCCTTCTTTTTTTTCGCCAATCCAAAATCTACCATCAACACCCCCGTCTCGTCCAGACTTGAAAACTTCTACTTTTTTTTTTAGTTCTTTCTCAATGACAGAAGCAGCTAAAATTTCAAATTCTCGATCATTTAATTTTGAAAAGTCATATTCCATGTTTTATGTTCGTTTTATTCAAATTTAAGGAATAAAAATTTCTCAATTTTATCGATTCGAAAAAATTATTGCTAACATTCAAATTCATATATCCTTGTCAAGGTTTTAAACCTTGACAAGGATCGCAATCCAGAAACCTTCGTCTAAAACTTACAGATAAAAAAACCGCCCTACAAAGTAGAACGGTTAGTATATTAAATTTGTCTTAGCGACTTGCTACTACATCATTCATGGCATTCCATCACCTATTGGCATAGCTGGTTCAGCGCTCTTCGCTTCAGTGATTACACATTCAGTAGTAAGAAGCATTCCAGATACAGAAGCTGCGTTTTCAAGGGCAACTCTTGTTACTTTAGTGGTGGAGTTGATAACCCGTGAGATTTTAAATAATAGAGCTTTATTTATTCGTTTATAAATATAATAAGTTTGTCTTCAGTTATTTTTGAAATAATTGTATCATTCCTTTTTTCCGCGATTTTATATTTTCGTGAATTGAATTTAATGAATTCCTCGTTTTCAGAGTATTTTAATATGATATCTTTTTTTTGATTATTGCTATAATTCATTTCAAAAGGAAATTCAAATTTTTGAATAGCAAAACCTTCATTGGTTACAAACCAATATTCACTAAGTATTTTATACTTGTACTTATATTGTTGTGTAATAAGGTATTTTTTGTTTTCAAATTTTATGAAGCAGTTTGGGGGATACATGTTTTCATAATTTGAATTAAATTCAGCACTTTCAACAGCTAATTTTAATTTTGTGCTTATTAAAATCCCTGCGAAAATTATAATGAACACAAATAGAATTTTTAAAAATTTCATTTAATGGTTTGTTTTTGAAATGCTTATAGTAATTCACAAATATATAAAAACAACCTCAGTGCTAATAAACAAAAATTTTATAATTAGCGACTCAATTTCAAACAAAAACCGCTCTACAAAAGCAGAGCGGTTTATATATTAAATTTGTCTTAGCGACTTGCTATTACATCATTCCTGGCATTCCACCACCCATTGGCATAGCTGGTTCAGCGTTCTTCACTTTAGTGATAACATATTGTAAGAAGCATTCCAGATACAGAAGCTGCGTTTTCAAGAGCAACTCTTGTTATTTTTGTTGTATATCCTTGTCAAGGTTTAAAACCTTGACAAGGATATATATCCAGAAACCTTTGCCAAAAAACTTAACCCTTACAAATAAAAAAACCGCCCTACAAAGCAGAACGGTTTATATATTAAATTTGTCCTAGTGAATTGATACTAAATTATTTATGGTGTTATATTCCACTACATATTGGGCAAATATGTAAATTTAATATAACTTGAATCTATAGCCTTTGACACCCATATTATTCATCGTTTTTATATCTGTCATAATAGTTATTCAACGTTTCGATTAGCTTATTCGAATTAATGTCAAGTCCAGAAGCCGCAATATTGAAAGGTGAGTTGTAATTATTAATATTAAACTGCATTAATTTTCTTCTCAATCCACTTGTCTCTTTGTCAAGCCAATACTCGGGATTTTTCACACCTACAATTATAATTCGTGTACTTTGTATTTTGATTTCTTTAAAACCGTTTATGTCACTCCATTTTATGAATTCGGTCAATGATTTTTTTGGATTTATATTTAGTCCTTTGGTATCAATAATTAAAGTAATATCTGATTTAATAAGTCTTTTTATTCCTATAAAAACACCGAGCCCAAAAAAAAGGATTGAAGTAATTCCAGCCCCTCGAATAAAAATTGTGTTTCTGGCTTTCCAACTTGTAAAGTTGTCCGCTTCTAAAAGTAACCAAAAACCTAAGATAACAAATAAAATTGAGCCAATTAATAGCTTCAATGATTTCTTTTTACTTGAATATATTTCAATTCTATCCATTTTGATCTATCTTTTAAAATGAGATATAATATCCAAATTTGTGCATTGTGCCAATATATAATATTGCGCTAACATTATTTTAGTTTTAAATATCCATTTGTTAATCATTAAATATACTATTTCCTTACGTAATATATATTCCAAATAAAAACCGCCCTACAAAAGCAGAGCGGTTTATATATTAAATTTGTTTTAGCGATTCGCTACTACATCATTCCAGGCATTCCACCACCCATTGGCATAGCTGGTTCAGCGCTCTTCACTTCAGTGATTACACATTCAGTAGTAAGAAGCATTCCAGATACAGAAGCTGCGTTTTCAAGAGCAACTCTTGTTACTTTAGTTGGGTCAATGATACCTGCTTCAAGCATTTGAACATACTCGTCAGTTTTCGCGTTGTATCCGAAGTCACCTGTTCCTTCTGCTACTTTAGCAACGATTACAGAACCTTCACCACCTGCGTTAGCAACGATTTGTCTTAATGGCTCCTCGATAGCTCTCTTAACGATTTTGATACCTGTAGTTTCGTCTGCGTTGTCTCCTTCAAGGTTGTGTAGTGAAGAGATTGCTCTTACTAAAGCAACACCACCACCTGCAACGATACCTTCTTCTACAGCAGCTCTAGTTGCGTGTAATGCATCATCTACTCTGTCTTTCTTCTCTTTCATTTCTACTTCAGAAGCAGCACCTACGTAAAGTACAGCAACACCACCAGCTAACTTAGCTAATCTTTCCTGAAGTTTTTCTCTGTCGTAGTCAGAAGTTGTAGTTTCCATCTGAGCTTTGATCTGAGCTACTCTTCCTTTGATTTTCGCTTCGTCACCACCACCGTTTACAACAGTTGTGTTGTCTTTGTCGATCGTTACTTTCTCAGCAGTTCCAAGCATATCTAAAGAGATGTTTTCCATAGTGAAACCTTGCTCTTCAGAGATCACCTGTCCTCCTGTAAGGATTGCGATATCTTCTAACATTGCTTTTCTTCTGTCTCCGAATCCTGGAGCTTTTACAGCAGCAATTTTAAGAGAACCTCTTAGTTTGTTTACTACCAAAGTAGCTAAAGCTTCACCTTCAACTTCTTCAGAGATGATTAATAGAGACTTACCACCTTGTGCAATTGGCTCAAGAACCGGAAGTAATTCTTTCATTGAAGAGATTTTCTTCTCTACTAAAAGGATATATGGGTTTTCTAGTTCAGCTAACATTTTCTCAGGGTTAGTCACGAAGTAAGGTGACTGGTAACCTCTGTCGAACTGCATACCTTCTACAACATCTACAGTTGTATCAGTACCTTTAGCCTCTTCTACAGTGATTACTCCTTCTTTACCAACTTTTCCGAAAGCTTCAGCAATTAAAGTACCGATAGTATCGTCGTTGTTAGCAGAGATAGAAGCAACTTGCTTGATTTTTTCTGAAGAATCTCCAACCTCCTGAGATTGAGATTTAAGGTTCGCAACCACTGAAGTTACAGCTTTGTCGATCCCTCTTTTAAGATCCATTGGGTTAGCACCGGCAGCTACGTTCTTAAGACCTTCTCTTACGATAGCCTGTGCCAATACAGTAGCGGTAGTAGTACCGTCTCCTGCGATATCATTAGTTTTGGAAGCAACTTCTTTTACCATTTGCGCTCCCATGTTTTCTACTTTATCTTCAAGTTCGATTTCTTTAGCTACAGAAACCCCGTCCTTAGTTACGTGTGGAGCACCGAAAGATTTTTCGATTACTACGTTTCTACCTTTAGGACCTAAAGTTACTTTTACTGCATTTGCTAATGCATCAACACCTCTTTTTAAAGCATCTCTTGCTTCGATATCGAATTTTATTTCTTTTGCCATAATTTTTTAGCTTTAGGCTATAGGCTTTAAGCAATAAGCTTTTTTTACCTTTAGCAATTAATTATTATTTAATAATTTTTTTCTGAGTTGTATAAGTTTTTGTCTGGTTAAATTCAGTGTCGCATTAAGGTCTGTTATTTTATCTTCAGAAGTAAAACCTAAATCACAAGAAAGTAAAAGAAGGTATTCAGTTTCATTGGTGGCACCTATACTTATTTCTAAAAATCTTGCAAATTCTTTGTCTGTGGATCTTCCACAACCTTCTGCTATATTGGTAGGAATAGAAACTGCTGCTCTTCTTATTTGAGACGTAAGTCCAAAAAGCTCTGATTTTGGAAAATTTTCAGAAATAATATAAATTTCCTTAACCAATTGATGGGCAATTTTCCAGGTGTCATATTTTTTGTAGTCTCTCATTGCCTACTGCTTACAGCTTGATGCGTACTGCATTTTAACCGATGATTCCTAATAAATCTGCTTCTCTTACAATTAAGTAATCTTTCCCTTCTAACTTCAATTCAGAACCTGAATATTTTCCATAAAGAACTTTGTCACCTACCTGAACCGTTGTAGGCTCGTCTTTTTTACCAGGACCTACTGCCACTACAGTACCTTCTTGCGGCTTTTCTTTTGCAGTATCCGGGATAATGATTCCTGAAGCTGTTTTAGTTTCTGCTGCGATTGGCTCTACCAGAACTCTGTCTGCCAATGGTTTAAAGTTTACTGACATAATATATTTATTTTTTAATTATTTCTGTCTTGTAATTCTCTAAATGTATGCCATGAAACCCGGATGGCTGAAATGGCAGACTTTTATTTCGGAATGTGAAAATTTGGCAGAAAAATAAAAAACAGAAAGCCGGAACTTTCCGGCTTTTATTCTAGTGTTTAATTTTATGGATGCTGTTTTTATGGACAGTATTGCCCCGGACCGATCCATAAAATACATTGTCCTTTGTAATTGTACTCACAGCAAAAACGTCCTGCCGCTCCGCCGTTAATTGTCTTCTGAGCATCTCTGCTTAATAATTTGGCATTTTTCATAGTAATAATATTTAATTTGTATGCTTCCTGAGCGTTTAAAGTCAATCAGGACTTTGACATTTGGTGTTTAATGTTACTCAAAGTTAATTATTTTTTCCTTTCGTTGTGATATATTTTATTGTGAATTTTAAGCCAATGATCTGTATATCAGTTTTTAAGGTTTCTTTTTGTTGGTGATGGGCTTTAATAAAGGCTTTCTTAAAAAAGAAAAAGTTCACCAATATGGTGAACTTTAATTTTATTGACAGGTTTGTTTATAATCATCAATGAGTTTTCTATACATCTTGGTATATAACTCGGTTTTGTAATGCATATTGATTCTTGCTGCTTCGGCACCTTTTTTACCTTTAATCAAAGCTTTTCTTTCTGCATCAGATTCCTTTTTATTTTCCTTAAAAGTCTTATTGGAAAAATACTCATTCTTTCTCGCTTCATCCACTTTTTTCAGAAATTCGGGGCAGTCGGCTCCTACAATTTCATAAGCTTTATAGAACTTTTTATAGAGCGTTTTCATATTAAATAATGCCAGAGGACTTAATGAGCTGTAATCTACCGGAGCAATAGCAACCGTTTCGTTAGGCTTACTAAGATAAGTCATGACATACATCAGCTGACAAGTGTCTTCGTTTCCGTCAAATCCTGAAGAAAAATTATTCCCGAAATTGGCTCTGCACGTCATACTTCTGTATCCGTAAAGATTGATCGGTCCTTTTTCCATAAGTGGAAGCATTAATATTCTTCCTTCTGATTCCATTTCAAGATCATTGTTGATTTCCTTTACAATCCTTTTATCCAGCTGAAATGTTTCCTGTGTATCTTCATTGGTGTAAATAAGACTTTTAATGTCAGAAACCGGAATCAGCTGAATGTTTTTATCTTCTTTTGATGACTTGAACTTAACTTCTTTTCTGTCTAAATGAGCGCTTTTCTCGCTACTTTTTCCAATCATCTGAAATGTAGCTACGTCAGGAAGCATAAAATCCTGAGCAAATCCTTTTTTTGTACTTCCGTCTTCCATAAGGATTTCAATGGGAAGAAAGTCTCTTTTGCCCGTATAAAATTGCAGGGATTGGGCACATAGAGTAGAAGCTGTTGCAATGAACAGCAATAATGCATTGAGTTTTTTCATGGTTATAGTTAAAAAAATGTATTAGCTTTTTCCTGCCGCCTGCATTGGGTTTACCTTTCCGTTGGAGCTTCCTCTTGCGGAATTACCTTCCTGTTTTTGTTTGAAAAGTTGGAACTTTGAAGTTTCAGTTCCTGAACCATTGCTGGTCCATAAATTATTGTTGGTATCAATATCAGCCGTTTCTCTCATTGGATCCAGTTGAATTGATTTTAATTTTTTATCAAAATAATACGTTTTGGAAACCTTCTGCTCGTTCAGTCTCCAGATCTGGGCAGATGACTTATCATATAATTTCGATCCATCTTCAAATGTAAACTCAAGGATAATCGGCATTACCAATCCTCCTTTATTTACAAAATCGATCTGATAAGCTGTAATATTTTTGAATTTCTCCTTATCCTTAGCATCTAAAGGAAGGCTGGCTTCCACTTTAGAAGTGTATTCTTTGGTACTTACTTTTTCTTGTCCTCTGTCATATCTGTAGTAGAAATCCTGAGCATCTTTATCCTGATCTACATAGAAAGTAATATTCTTATCTTCTCTGTTTCTGATTTTGGAAAGATCTTCAAAACTGTTTACTAATGGTTTTTCAACCTGATATTTGATTTCCTGGGCAGCCTTTGGATCCGTTTCCAGATTAGGAGTTGCTACCGTTACTTTATCAATAGCAATATCTACAGGGTCAGTTCCATAGAACCATCCTCTCCAGAACCAGTCAAGGTCTTCACCGCTCGCGTCTTCCATTGTACGGAAAAGATCTGCAGGTTCAGGGTGTTTGAATGCCCATCTTTTTGAATACGTTTTGAAAGCTTTGTCAAAAAGTTCTCTTCCCATGATGGTTTCACGAAGAATATTCAGCCCTGTAGCAGGTTTTGAATAAGCATTCGGTCCGTATTGAATAATATTTTCAGAATTACTCATGATAGGTTCCAGCTGATCTTTAGGAAGCTTCATATAATCTACGATTGTCCATGCCGGTCCTCTTTTGGAAGGGAATTTATTATCCCATTTTTCTTCTGTAAGATATTCTGTGAAAGTATTCAGCCCTTCATCCATCCATGCCCATTGTCTTTCGTCAGAATTGATGATCATAGGGAAGAAGTTGTGTCCTACTTCGTGGATGATAACTCCGATCATTCCGTTTTTAGTGCCTTCAGAATAAGTTCCGTCTTTTTCGGTTCTTCCGAAGTTGAAACAGATCATAGGATATTCCATTCCGTTGGCAGCTTCTACAGATTGAGCCACAGGATATGGATAAGGAATCGTGAATTCCGAATAGGTTTTAATGGTATGAGCTACTGCTTTTGTGGAAAACTTTCTGTAAAGTCCGTAAGATTCTTTAGGGTAAAAGCTCATTGCCATTACCTTGTTATTGTTTTCAGGAATGGTAACGCGCATTCCGTCCCAAACAAATTTTCTGGAAGAAGTCCATGCGAAATCTCTTACATCATTGGCTTCAAAAACCCATGTTTTTCTTTGTTTAGAATGATTTTTCTCGGCTTTCTTAGCTTCGTCTAATGTTACAATTTCTATAGGCTCAGAGGCATTTTCAGCCTTTCTGTATCTTGAAAGTTGGTCAGATGTTAATACCTGGTCGTAGTTTTTGCATTCTCCGGTTCCTCCTACAATATGATCAGCAGGAACATTCATAGAAACTTTAAAATTTCCGAAAACCAGTGCAAACTCACCTCTTCCGGTAAACTGATGGTTCTGCCAGCCCTGGAAATCACTGTACACACACATTCTTGGATACCATTGAGCCATTGTGTAAAGATCATTGCCGTCTTCAGGGAAATTTTCATAGCCGCCGCGACCACCCATTTTCATTCTGTTTCCGATATTGTAGTTCCAGTCTACTTTGAAAACAAATTTTTCACCTTTTTTCAAAGCTTTTGGAAGATCGATACGCATCATGGTTTTGTTGACCGTATATTTCAAAGGATTTCCTGAGGCATCAGTAACTTTTTCAAGATTTACTCCATAGCCGTTATCCTTTACGGGAAGTTCCGTTACCTTAAGCTGTTCCGTTGTTGAAGGACGAATGATAGAAGAGGTGTCATATCCGGCATTTTTTATACTCGAATGTTCGTTTTCATCAAGCTGAAGCCAGATATATTCCAGCTCATCAGGAGAATTGTTGTAATAAGTAACCGTTTCCGAACCTTTCAGATTTCTTTTATCCTCGTCAAGGTATGCCGTGATATTGTAATCCGCTCTGTTTTGCCAATACGCATGTCCAGGAGCTCCGGAAGCCGTTCTGTAAATGTTGGGTGTCGGAAGAATAGTTCCCAGTTGCTCAAACTTGTTTCCATGGTTGCTGCCCGGGTTATTCTGAATATTTTGTGCGGTGAAACCTGTATATGCAAATACAGAAAGTGAAAGTATAACAACTTTTAGTTTCATAACCGAAATGATTTAATAATTGTCAAAGATAATAATAAGCTGTTGAAAAAATAAAAATATTTCACGTTTAGAAAGGAATTCTTTCTAATGTCATTTTTAAGGATAAAGCGAAGACTCCTGAAGATACGAAAAGGATCCAGTCTTTCTTATTTACTTTAAAAATATTGAGGAGGATAAATAGAACGATCAGGATGCCGAAAACAATAACAATTTGCCCAAGTTCCAGCCCGATATTGAAGCCAAGAAGAGGAAGAGCAATGCTCTGGCTTTTCGCAATCATCACTCTTGCGGTATTGGCAAAACCCATTCCGTGAACAAGTCCAAAGATCAGTGCAAGATAGTAATTGGCACGCATCAGGGTTTGTTTTTGATTTTTCATGATGATATTATCCAGAGAAGTAAGAACAATCGTAAGGGGAATAAGAAACTCAACCCAATTAGACGGAACTCTGAAAATATCAAGAATGCTTAACGCTAATGTAACGGAATGTCCGATAGTAAATGCGGTTACCAGGATAAGAATCTTTTTCCAGTCACTATAAGAATAAACGGCTATTAATGCCAATACAAACAGCTGATGATCCAAAGCATCAAGGGAAATAATATGTTCCCATCCAAGGTTTAAATAGAATAGAAAATCCTGCATTTTTAAGAATAGATTATTGGTTTTGTTTATTTTGTTAAAATGAGTTAATTGGTTTGTTTTATTTTATTTTTTTAACATAAAAAATATCAATGATTTTATTTATTGTTTAAGGTGGTAAAAATTGTATAATTGTATTGCTAAAAAAATGAAAATGGATATTAAAAAATTATTTTTTACAAAAGTAAACATTTCACCCAGAGAAGCGAAGCTTCTTAGAAATGTTGCAGCTGCCTTTTTAGGTCTTTATTCTTATGGTTTTAACGCTCAGGTGCAGAAGCTGGATTCCCGCTTCGACATGTTGCTGAAGAACAAGGAGAATATTTCAAGAGGTAAAACTATCAAAGAGATGGATCATGTTGATATGAAACTGGATCAGCATCTTGTGGTGACTTCCAAAGGAGCTCAAACGATGTATTCTTGTATTGTTTATACAAAAGAACCTGAAAAATTGAAGTCAGATGGCTTTTTAGTTCAAACGCAATTGCCTACTTTTTCCACAGCTTTGGTTACGATTGAAGATATTGAGAAATTAATGAAACTTCCTTATGTAACATCTGTTATGGCTCCTACATTTGATGAACTTCACAACGATGTAAGCAGGGCACAGTCCGGAGCGAGTCTTTTACAGGATGGAGTTTTCAATAATACTGCCTATAACGGGACGGGGGTATTGGTAGGAATCTATGATACGGGTATCGATTGGAAACATCCGGATTTCAGAAAAGCTGATGATCAGACAAAAAGTAGAATTGTTTCTATCTGGGATCAGACATTGACAGCGCAAGCAGGAGAAACAACACCTGCAGGATTCTTAACCGGAGTGGAATATACAAGAGCTCAGATTGAAGATGAACTGGACGGAACTCCAACAGGTTTTGTACGTGAAAATGATACCAATGGACATGGAACTCACGTATCAGGAACCGCAGCAGGAAATGGGGCTGCGTTTACAGATAAAAGACATAAAGGATTTTCTTCAGGGGCAGATATTGTCTTTGTAAAAGGAGGAAATGGATCTTTCCCAACAACCAATACAATTAATGCTTTAACATATTTTAAAAATGTGGCAACAGCGCTGAACAAGCCAATTGTTGTTAATATGAGTATTGGAGGGCAGTCTACCGCTCATGACGGAACTTCTTCTCATGAAGTAGCTGTCAATAATTTTACTACTTCAGGTCCCGGAAGAGTTGTTGTAATATCGGCTGGAAATGATTATGGTCCGAATATCCACAGAAAAGTTGATATGGAACCCAATACTTCTCAGATATATAATTTTACTGTGGCAAGCAATACTACTGCGGCATCCGTATTTTCGTTTGTTATGTATGCCAATGATGACAGTCCGGTTACGGCAAAACTTACAACACCAGATGGTCAGCAATATATTCAAAATATAAGTACAACTACTACTCATAATATATTAGGCGGGGCATTTACTGCTACAATGTACAATTATTGGAACACAGATAATAACAAACGTTATGTGCAGCTTGTTATCAGCAGAGTTTCAGGATCTACAGCAAACTGCCAAGGAAATTATTCATTAGAAATTACCAATAATGGAACTCAGCCAATCTCGGCTCACAGCTGGCTTTATAGTCAGGGAGTGGCTACCACAATGCAAAATGGGGATAACGAATATATCGTTGGAAGCCCGGGTAATGCATCCAATGCTATTACAGTGGCATCATATATGGGAAGAGGAAGCTGGTATAGCAGTGCAGGCGGATATTTAACAACTACTCCTCAGGAATCCATATCATCATTTAGTTCGCAGGGACCACGAGTAGATGGTTTTGCTAAACCTGATATTACAGCTTCCGGTCAAAATGTGATTTCTTCAAGATCTGGTAATTCTTTACCGGCAGCTACTGATATTATTATCGGAACAAATTATTATGTGAAAAATCAAGGAACAAGTATGTCTTCTCCGGGGGTAGCGGGAGCTGTAGGGTTATTGCTTCAGGCGAACCCTACATTAACGGCGGCTCAGGTGAAATCCCGTCTGATGGCGAATGCCAGAATGGATGGTGCTACCGGTACCGTTCCTAATATGAGATGGGGTGCGGGTAAACTTGATATCTATAAGGCAGTTACGGCTGAATTAGGATGTGTGGCATCTAATTTTGAAGCATTAACTTATGATGAGCCTTATATTATTGTTAATACGGAAAGTAATAGCGCAAGCAGTAATTTTGATAATACCGCTTTAGCTGTTCGATATACTCCAACATTAACAGGGAAACTGGGCGGATTTTCATTTACATCAGGATCAGGAGCTATCCCTACAGATCTTGCAGTAGATATTCAGATAAGAAAAGTAAATGCTAACGGAGATCCTGGTGATATTATTGCTACCAAAACAGTTTCATCATGGATCAATGATGTTCAGAGATTTACATGGAATTATGTAGACTTGTCCAGTTTAAATATTCAGACAACTACAGGAAAAGACTTTTATATTGTAATTAATGGTCTGGCTGGAAGAATTGCTGTAAAATATGAAAATATTTCTGTAAGCGGAAGAAGTAAAACATCAACAGACGGTACAAGCTGGATTGCCAGAAACTTTGATCTTAAGATGAGAGCTACTGTTTATGAAAATGTAGCTGAGGTAAAAAATCTTGCAACTGCTAATCAAACAAAAGCAAATGCTGTAGCTACGGGATATAATTATTTTACCAACTCATGTCAGCTTATTGCAAGAGTAGAAAAAGAAACAGCAAGTACAGTTACAGGAAACATAACTTCTAAAGTATGGGTAGATAATATACAGCCAAATTATGTATCAAGAAGATATGAGATAAACCCTGATACCAATGCTGCTACTGCTACCGGAAAAGTAACTTTATACTTCAAACAAAGTGACTTTGATGCTTATAATGCGATAAGCAGTATTAAATTACCTACTTCTCCGGCAGACATTGCCAACAAAGCAAACCTTGTTATTGAAAAGTATAGCGGAACAAGCGCAGGGAATACAGGAACAGTAAGCTCATTCGGAAGTGCTGCAACTTACATTACTCCGGATATTAATGATATTGTATGGAATGATACCTATAAATATTGGGAAGTGAGCTTTCAGGCTGTAGGTTTTGGTGGTTATTTTGTTAAAACAAATGGAACACTGGGAACAAAAGATATTAAATTAAGTACAGATATCAATATTACTCCAAACCCGGCAAAAGATTTTGTAAATGTTTCATTAGGTAAATATTCTAAAGCTTCTGTAACGATTTATGATGCTTCCGGAAAATTGGTTAAAACAGTAAATATCAATTCAAACTCTGGCAGAATAGAGATTTCAGAATTGGTGAAAGGAACCTACATGTTTACTATTGATGTAGATGATAACCAAAAGATCACTAAAAAAATAATTAAGCAATAAATATTAAAAAATCAGATAATGAAAGGCAGCGGTTTTATAACTGCTGCTTTTTTTATATTTGCTGTAAAATAGAACGAATGTCCGGTAGACTTTTTTTTGGATTTCTTTTGTCCTTGATGATGATATTTCAAAGTTTTGTAAGCAGTGAAGCATTACACCCTTATCATGTGGGATCTGTGGAGATCAACTACAGTTCGAAGTCTAAAACATTTGAAGTAACAGGCAGATTTTTTCTGGACGATCTGGAAAACGGTCTCGGAAAGAAATACGGTGGAACCTACCATTTCAATGATGGTAAATATAAAACCCAGCTCAATGATGCTTTACAGAAATATTGTCAGGAATATTTTAAGCTTAAAACAGACAATAAATTCCTTAAAATAAATTATGTAGGCTATGAAGAAGACCAGGAATCTGTGAATGTTTATATGGAATCAGAACCTGTTGTCAATCCTAAAAAGGTAGAAGCTGCAGTAAGTTTTCTATATAATCTTTTTGATGATCAGATCAATATTGTTCATATCATCGTGAACGGAGACAGAAAAAGTGAGAAAATGGTTTATCCCAACCGTTATCTTTATAAGCAATTTTAATTGTCAAGCTGAATTAAAGTGTTTATCCCTTTGGCATGAGCAATCAGATCAGGAAAAAAATCATCATAGCATTCCTGAAGAATTTTTTTATTATTTAAAAAAGCCTCAAAAACGGGAATATCTTTATCCAGATATTTCGCTTTGTTCAACACATTTTGAATACTGAATTTAATGCCCCAATCTTCGCGGTAATTATAAAGCCAGTCATCATGCTCCATTTTGACCAGCATTCTTTTGAAATTTTCAGGCAGCCATTCTTCATGAGCATTTAAAACATTGTAAACATGCAGAGAATGTGCTTTCCATTCGGCTAGGGAGTTTAAAGACAGATCATTTGCTACAAAAAAATCCATAGAAACATCTACAAATGCTCCGGCATAGAGTCTTACCAAAGGAGCAAATACTTTTTTCGCCTCATGAATGGCAGGGTGGGAGTCTGTGAAAGTATCAATAGCTCTGTGCAGGGTAATTCCGTCCTGAATATCTTTAGGAAAAGAAAAACGCTCTCTGTTTTTGATAAAATCTTCTAAAAACTGACCCACGATTTGTCCGTCAGTAAAGGTGAGATAGGAATGAGCCAGATAATTCATAATTTAAAGGTATGAATTAAAAGTGAATAGTAGAATAGTGATAAATAATGAATAGTGAATCTGCTTCGCTGTAAATTTTTTAATCTGCTTTTAAAATTGAGGATTGTCTTGCGAGACAAATTCACCATTCATCATAAAATTTTAAAAAAGTCTTTCATGGAAATCTTCAATCTTACTCACTTCTTCAATCTTAATTCCAAATTTTTTCTTCGGAAGTTTATTGAGATTGGATATGAAAATTTTCTCGTAACCTAATTTTTCAGCTTCTGTAATTCTTTGTTCTGCCTGTGCAACCGGACGAATTTCGCCACTTAACCCGATTTCTCCTGCAAAGCAATAATGTTCGGAAATAGCAACATCCTCGTTCGATGAAAGAACAGAAGCAATCACCGCAAGATCCAATGCCGGATCATCCGTTTTAATTCCTCCCGTAATATTAAGGAAAACGTCTTTAGCCCCCAATTGGAATCCCGCTCTTTTTTCCAGCACCGCAAGAAGCATATTCAGCCTTTTGGAATCAAATCCGGTAGAACTTCTTTGTGGAGTACCGTAAACAGCAGTACTTACCAAAGCCTGAATTTCCAATAGCATCGGTCTGTTTCCTTCCAGAGTTACCGCAACCGAATTTCCGGAAAGCTCCTCAAATTTCTTTGTAATAAGGATTTCTGAAGGATTTTTAATCTCTTTCAATCCCTGAGAGATCATTTCGTAAATTCCGATCTCAGAAGTAGAACCGAAACGGTTTTTATTGGCTCTTAATAATCTGAACAAGTGATTTCTGTCTCCATCAAAATTTAACACGACATCCACCATATGTTCCAATACTTTTGGTCCGGCAATCTGACCATCTTTGGTAATATGACCTACTAAAAATACAGGAATACTGTTTTCTTTAGCATATTTAATAATTTCGTTGGAGCATTCTCTGATTTGAGAAACGGTTCCCGGAGAACTTTCAATCAACTGCGACTGTAATGTCTGAATAGAGTCAATGATCATGAAATCCGGCTCCAGTTTTTTTGCCTCGTGAAGAATTTTTTCCAGAGACGTTTCCGTAAAAAGAAAACAGTTTGGATTCTGAATATCCGTAAGTCTGTCGGCTCTCATTTTAATTTGAGATGCACTTTCTTCTCCCGAAACATAGAAGATCTTTTTCTTCATTTTTAAGGCAAGCTGTAACAAAAGTGTAGACTTCCCTATTCCTGGTTCGCCACCGATAAGCGTAACAGATCCTAAAACAATTCCACCACCCAAGACGCGGTTCAGCTCTTCGGAAGGAGTCTTTATTCTTGGTTCTTCACTTGTTTCAACCTCAATGATATTGATGACATGTTGCTTTGTTTTTGAGAAAGGTACTGCCTTACTGTTGGGTTTTTCCACCACTTCTTCCACTAATGTGTTCCATTGTCCGCAATTCTTACATTGTCCCATCCATTGAGAATATTGAGTTCCGCAGTTTTGACAGAAATATGCCGTTTTCAGTTTTGCCATACTGCGAAGTTATAAAAAAAGCATTTTTCTTCCGAACGGCTGAGATATTTTTTTAGTGATAAAAACTTAACATAGGATAATGGATTGAGTGAGCGTAATGCTATAGCTTTGCTGAAAATATTTAAATAAATAATACAATGAAAAAATTATTCTTATCATTCGCATTTATGCTGTTAAGCATTTTTACTTTTGCTCAAAATAATTGGGAAATTGACCCGATGCACTCTTCTGTGAACTTTAATATCAAGCACATGGGAATCAGTTTTGTTCAAGGGAGATTTGATAAATTTGCAGGAACACTTGCTACTAAAGGTTCTAATCTGGACAATTCAACATTCAATGTAACAGTTGCTACTGAAAGCATTAATACAGGCGTTGAAATGAGAGACAAACACCTTAAAAGTGATGATTTCTTCTCTGCAGCTAAATATCCTGATATGAAATTCGAAGGAGCATCCGTTACAAAAGATAAAAGCGGAGTGTATGTGTTTAAAGGAAAACTTACTATTAAAGGAGTTACCAAAGATGTTAGCGTACCGGTTACTTTAGGAGGTCTGACAAAAAACAAAGAAGGAAAAGAAATGATGGGGCTGCAGACTAAATTTTCTGTTAACCGTTTCGACTATGATTTGAAATATGATCCTACAGGAACAGCAATTGCAAAAGAGGTATCTGTTGATGTATATCTTGAGTTAATCAAAAAATAATTCTTTGGATCAATGAAAAAAAGGTTTCTCAATATGCTTGAGAAACCTTTTTTTTATGAATAATATACTTTTTATAGGTTTAATTTTCCTGAAGAAACCGTGAAAATTCCAAAATCATCAATCAGCATTTTTTCCTTTTGAATGGTATTGAAAGCCATAATTCTGTCCAGTTCCTTCTGTGAGCGTCTTCTCATAATCCAATCCTTATTTTGGTGATTGTTGAGAACATAGGCAATCATTTTCAATTGTGGATGCCAAGGTTGTCCTGTGTAAACAATGTAAGAATCTTTTTCTGAAATAGAAGTTATTCCCTGAATCGCTTTGCTGGCAATTTCATTATCACCAAAAAGTTCCAGAATACCGGAAACGATAGTAATATTAGGTTCAAAATTCAATTTTTTATAGGTTTCAGGATCAAAACAGTCAAAATTGGTGAAGCGGATGTGTTGATAGTTTTTTTCTCTGATCACTTTCTCTCCGATTTCAATATTGGATTTTACGAATTCATTGATGACGATTTCAACTTCAGGATATTTTTCTTTAATGTCAAATAAATAATTCCCCGTTCCTCCTGCAATATCCAGAATCTTAACCTTTCTTCCTTGTTGTTTCAGAATTTGAATATTTTGTTCCAGAAGTTGAAGTAAATGTTGTTTTCTGATTCGGATTCCCTTCCAGCCAATAGCGTTGAGGTAATTTTTATCCATCATTTTTCCAAAACCAAACTTTCCTTTTGGCTGATTTTGATAAACATAATCCAGGGAAGCACCGGAATCAAAACCATATTTTAATCCGATAGCCATTCCGTTGCTGATCTTTCCTATTTTTCCGAGAGAGAATTTTTGAAGCTTAAAATTCAGATTATTCCCAACATTATTTTGAAGATCCTGATATTCTTTTACAGAAAACCGATCCTGGGAAAGACTCAGCTGTTTTGGAGCTCTTTGAAAACATTGTTCAGCAAAATCTACAATTTTATCATACACCTTTTCTCTTCCGGAATCAAATAAAATCCCATGAAAGAAATTAGGAAGAACTTCGTAATGTTTCAGATTCGTATCTAATTTATCATGAAATATTTTCTGATCTTTATTGAAAACCACATGATCCTTTTCTGCTGCCAAAATGAGAGTAGGAGTATCTATAGCTTCGGCATCCTCTACCAGACGTTTTCCGGCATTAGCAAGATCAATCAGCAATGCAGCATCAATAGATCGGGAAATTAAAGGATCCGTATCGTAAGCTTTTTGTTGCTCAGGATCGTGGGTAAGCATAGTCGATTTTACATAGCTTTTTATGATTAATCCTTTTTTCAGCTTGGTTCCCAACGTAATCATTTCATTAGCCAAGGGAACAATAAGGTTAATTCTGAAAGCAGGGGCAAGAAGTGCCATTCCTGCTATATTCGGGGCAAAATCGTGAGCCCAGGCAGAAGCAATGACTCCACCTATACTGTTGGCAACAACAAAAATATCCGGGATTTTCACATTATACTTTGAAACCAGAAATTTGGAAAAAGAATCCATGTCCCGAACATAATCCATGAAAACAGATGAGGTCTGCGTTTTGGTAAGCCCATGTCCGCGAAGATCAAATGCAAAGATGTTGTATTTTGAAAACTGTGGAGACTGGGCAATATCATTAAGTCTTTCAGAATGTTCATGTCCCCGGTGGATCATGATGATCGTTTTCTGTTGTGGCTGATAATTCCATTCACGGTAAAAAATCTCATTGTTGTCAAAACTCGTAAAATATCCGCTGTTCATAGGTTAAAATTTTTTCAGAAAATCCAGCAGATAAGAATGAATGATCATGCTCCTATTGTTGGTTTTCATAATGGTTATGGCTTCGTCTAAAGGTAAAGATAGAATATTTTTGATTACTAAAATCCCGATTACAGAACTTCTGGTAAATCCCATAGTACAATGGATAAGGATTTTTCCGTTTTCAGGAAGGTGGGTATATGTTCTGCTAATTTCCGTAACGAGAAATTGTGTTTTTTCCATATCAAATTTTCCAATGTCTAAAATAGGTCGGAAATAATAGGCAGATTGCTCTTTTAGTATTGATGTTTCCTCAATTTCTGGCGAAAGATCATAGACAAAAGTATCTTTGTCAACCTTAAAATTTTTTAAAGTTTCCTGATTTGGTTTTGATGAAATATAAATGCGGGAAACAGGTTCAATGGGGAGTTTGTTTTTTCTTAAAACCCGCCAGCATATCTGGTATATCAGCAGGTATGGGAAATAGAAGATTTTTTTGATGCAGTGAATATTTCCGTTTCTATCTTTTAAAAAATAAGTATTGTTCTTTTGATAATGATAACCGATGAGAAAATTCATCAAAGAAATCCATAGTAAAATAAATTCTGAAAATGCTGATTTCAATAGTAATGCCAAGAGAATAAGAAACCAGCCTGATAAAAAATAATAATTTGCAACATGAAAACTTCTGTATCGGAAATCCTTTTTGCAGTAAGGAAAAATAATAAAAGAAATATGGGCAAGCAAAGCTCCTGTGATAATATCAATGAAGTGGTGCTGATACGTTGTTAACGTTGAAATACCTAAAAGGATAAGCCAGAACATAAAGAATGTTCGTCCTTTTTTTAAAGTACTTATGACGGTCCAAAAAATAAATGCGTAAACAATATGTAATGATGGAGCCTGATTAAAGGGAGAATCAAATGTCTTTAAAAATTGAAATGAATAGCCGAAGAAATTCCCAGTTTCGGGTTTGGAAAAAGAAAATTTTAAAGGGAAAAAAAGAAAGCAAATACCTGCAATAATGGTCACGAAAAGCATTCTTTGCGTTAAAACCTTAAGCTGCTCCTTATTTGTACAGAGAAAAAATACCAGACAGAAAAATAATCCGCTTGTCATGTAAGGAATAATTGTCCAGGGAATAAACGGGATATATTTTTCGAAATCAAAAATAAATGAAGGAACATTTTCCAGTTTTGAAATATGCCATGCTGAATAGTTGTAAACAATCATGAAAACAACAGAACAAAGAAGTAAAGCATAGAACTTATGCTGTATTTTCAGTCGTTTTTCATCCATTTTGCTTTTCTGAACATGATTATATTTAATAATGAGGATGGAAGCAGAGATAAAGATTTCATCATCCACTTCATTTTGGTGGGGAAAATAACTAATTTTCTTTTGTTTTCAATAGCTTCGGAAATAATGATCGTTGCAGTTTCTTCATGGACGAGAAATGGTTTTTTACTTAGATCATTCTGATTGAGAGTTCTCAATTTTTGAGTATCTACATATCCGGGAGCAATGGTCGTAACAGAAATTCCAAAAGGTTTTAAAGCCCGTCGATAAGCATCTGCAATTTGTATAACAGATCTTTTGGTTTTAGTATACAAACTTGAATTTTCATATTCCAGTATCCCGGAAACAGAAGCAATAACAGAAATGCTTCCGCTTTTCTGATTTTTCATGATCTTTCTTGCCGCTTCAAAACAATTAACTGTTCCCAGAATATTGGTCTGTAACATCTCTTCCGCTTCTTCATAAGAAATATTTCCGGCAACATCCTCCGCATAGCTTCCTGCACAATTAATGAAAATATCCAATCCATTTTTATCCCCAAGAAAACGCTCTAATGTGGATAACATTGAATTCAGATCACAAACATCAGCCTGAAAGATCTGCAGTTTCTCAAAATTATTCCCGGAAACTTTTTCAGGATTTCTTCCACAGATTCCCACCCAATATCCTTTTGAAAGATAATGTTTTGCCAAAGAAAAGCCGATGCCAGTAGTTCCGCCTGCAATAAAAATGGTCATGGATATTTTATGATTTTCAATTAAGGTAAAAATAAGAGTATTTTGACATACTATAAGCCTACGTTCCTATTGTGGGTGGAAAAACCTTTGATACATTTTACTGTCTGATCAAAACCATATTGCCACTGCATTTCCATATCCTTTGCAAACTGTTCATATGTTGTTGGAAGTGAAATATCAATTTCAAGCTTTCTCCAATTGATGCTTTTCTCAGGGTAATGTCCTTTAAGATCATCTTTGATAGAAGTGGTGTCAATCTGAAAATCGGCAATAATTTTATCCGTTTCCAAAAGTCTTTCATTAGCACTAAAGCCGAAAACAGAACGGATAAGTGATTCTTCAATCGGGGTATAAGGCTGTTTTTTTTCTGTAATTACTTCTTGGGAAAGCTGCTTTGCCAATTCAATCGGTACAAGATCAATAACTCCGCCCATAAAATGTCTGTTATGAAGGTTTACGGGTTTTACATAAAACATATCAGAAACAGAAGCTCTGGTACTCTCAAGAAGAGAAAAATCAGTTATGATCTTTGAGTTTTTTTCAACAGCGCTGTCTTTAAAGCTATCGAAATCTACCAGAATATGCTTTGAATTTATTTTTTGTGCGGTCTCAGAATCTGTGAAAATTATTTTTCTGAATAGTTTTTTTTCGTTTCTTTTTTGTAGTGATTCCTTTGGCGAGAATAGAAGTTCAGAGCCAATAATAATTGTCGGAATTTCTTTTGAAAACTCAGCATTTTCTATGGATGGAAAAGATTCTGCAAGGTTTTGAGGCATTTCAACAAGATAGCGGTTAAAGACATCTTCAATGAAAGGTGCTTTTCTTTTATCAAAAGATTTTTTCAATGAAAAAAGCCCTATTTCAGAAAGTTTTTTCTGCTTTGTCAATATTGTTTTTGAGACAAACTGGAAATATTCTTCAGATTTCAGATATTCTTTTCTTGAAATATGATCTGGAAAAGCATTGATAACCGTTGCCGCAAAAGATCCTCCACAAGAAGCAATGAGGAGATCGGGTTTCATATTCAGTTCATCAAGAGCTGCAAAAACTCCGAGGTAGATCATTAATCTTGTTCCGCCACCTGAGAATATGACTGCTCTTTTAAATTTTTCATTCATGATTTTAATGCTTTAGCAGAAATGGGATTAACCAGAAAAATATGGGTGCATTGAAAATAAGACTATCCATTCTATCGAGAAGACCACCGTGCCCGGGAAGAAGATTTCCGGTATCTTTTACTTCAGTTTTTCTTTTGATATAAGACATGAAAATATCTCCCAAAAATCCGGAAACTCCTAAAATGATTCCTATAATAGAATTGGTTATCACATCAGTTTTCAGTAAAAAAACTCCCAGAATATTACTTAGAATGATCGTTAGAAAAATTCCGCCGATACATCCTTCCAATGTTTTGTTTGGGCTGATCTGAGGAACAATTTTATGCTTTCCAAAGAATTTTCCCATTAGATATTGGAAGACATCATTTAATTCTGTTACCACAACAATGAAAATAATGGAATTCAGTCCGTTGATACTATTTCTTATCCAAAATAAATGTGGGAAAGAAAAGAGACAAATTAATAAAGCGATCAAAATTCCATATAATTGCTTTGAAGATGATTGTATGATTAAATGATACAATAGAATCACAATTCCTAAAATAATACAGTATAAAAAGTAATTGTCAATATTTAAAAAATAAAGTAAATAAAATTGTACAATCCCTATGAATACTGATGAAATGACAGGATTGGTATTGACTTTAAATATTTTTGAAAACTCAAAAAAAGATTGTAATCCCAGCCATGAAACAAAGACCGCCATAGCAAGAGGATGTGAAATTCCGAGGGCAAAGACGATAATGATGTAGATCCATGTTTTTACTCTTAAAGGAACATCTGCAAATTTATTTTCTTCAGGCTTCATTCAAAGATTTCTTAAGTCGGGTATATGTACTGATAAGGAGCATAAGGATAATGATTCCAAAAATATAGTTTGAAATATTCGTAATTGTAATTCCAAATACCATAAGCAGACCATACAATCCTAAAATAAGCGCACGGTCACTTTTTCCCATTGGACCATCGTAACGGCGATCTTTCCCAATGACTTTTCCTATAAGTCCTGCAAATTCATTAATAACACTTAAGATCATGAAAACAACAATCAGGTATAAACTTTCGGGTTGAAATTTCAGCAATGGAAAAAAAATAATGACATCCGAAACAATGTCTCCCACTTCATTCAATACTTCCCCCAGTTTACTGGTCTGGTTAAATTTTCTCGCCATCATCCCGTCCAGTGCGTTCAATGCCATTCTCAAAAGTAATCCAATCGGAAGGCTCAGGAAAAACCATTCTGAAGTGTCTGCATACCAAAATAATATTCCGATAACGACAGATAAAAGGATAGAGCTGATTGTAATCTGGTTTGCCGTAATTTTATTCTTATTTAAAAATAATAAAACAGGAGTGAGCAGCTGTTGGAATTTTGGTTTTAGTTTATATACCGAAATCATGGTGGTTATTGCTTTTTGTCATTTGTCTATACCAAATATAGATAAAAAATTTAATCAGGTTTTATAATTGTTTGAAGCATGTTTTTGCATTTTCAAAATGTAAAAAATTGCTTTGTGTTTCTTTTTCCCATAACTTTGCACAAACCTAATCTAATGAGTAAAAAGAATACAAAATACATCTTTGTGACAGGAGGTGTTACTTCATCTTTGGGAAAAGGAATCGTTTCTGCTTCTCTGGGACTATTGCTAAAATCACGCGGTTTTAACGTAACGATCCAAAAACTTGATCCTTATATCAATATCGACCCGGGAACTTTGAATCCTTATGAACACGGAGAGTGTTATGTGACTGAAGATGGTGCGGAGACGGATCTGGATTTAGGTCACTACGAGCGTTACCTTGATGCTCCTACATCGCAAAACAACAACGTTACGACAGGAAAAATCTACCAGACTGTAATCGAAAAAGAAAGAAAAGGAGACTTCCTTGGAAAAACAGTTCAGGTAATTCCTCATATTACTAACGAAATTAAGCGTAGAATTAAAATCCTTTCAAAGCAAAACTACGATATCATCATTACTGAGATCGGTGGTACAGTAGGGGATATTGAATCCTTACCATACATTGAAACTGTACGTCAGTTGAAGTGGGAACTGGGAGAAAGTAATTCTATGGTGATCCATTTGACATTATTGCCTTACCTGGCTTCAAGTGGAGAATTAAAAACAAAACCATCACAGCACTCTGTTCGCCAGCTAATGGAAAGCGGAATTATGGCTGATGTATTGGTTTGCAGAACAGAACATAAAATTCCAAAAGATCAGAGAGCAAAACTGGCTCAGTTCTGTAACGTTCCATTAGATAACGTTATTGAATGTAAAGATCTTGAAACAATTTATGAAGTTCCAATGTATCTTCAGAAGCAGAACTTTGATGATGTAGTATTGAAAGAACTTGATCTGAAAAGTGATAAAACGGCTGATCTTAAAGACTGGAAGAATTTCCTTAAAAAATTCCAGAATCCTAAGAAGACAGTTGAAATTGCATTAGTTGGAAAATATGTTTCTCTTCAGGATTCCTATATTTCAATTGCTGAAGCTTTCAAACACGCAGGTGCTGACCTTGAAACTGAAGTAAAAGTAAGATGGGTATACAGTGGAGATATTACAGAAGAAAATATTAAAGAAACGCTGAAAGGGGTGAACGGTATCCTTGTAGCTCCAGGTTTTGGAGACAGAGGTATTGAAGGAAAAGTTCTTACTGCAAAATATGCAAGAGAGAACAAAATTCCGATGTTGGGAATCTGTTTAGGAATGCAGATCATGACGATTGAATTTGCAAGAAATGTTTTAGGACATACAAAAGCAAACTCAGTAGAATTTGATACAGCAACTCCGGATCCTGTAATTTCATTAATGGAAGAACAGAAAAATGTTATCGATAAAGGTGGAACGATGCGTCTTGGAGCATGGAAGTGTTCTTTGAAAAACGGTTCCAGATTATCTGAAATCTACGGAAACAAAAATATTTCTGAAAGACACCGTCACCGTTATGAATTCAACAGTGATTATCTTCAGGAATTTGAAAAGAATGGTTTCCATGCTACAGGTACAAACCCGGAAACAGGTTTGGTGGAAGCACTTGAATTACCAGGGCACCCATTCTATGTTGGAGTACAATATCACCCGGAATATAAGAGTACGGTAGCAACACCGCATCCTTTATTCAGAGCTTTTATTAAAGCTTGTGAAACCTCTAAGTAAGATATCTTAACGTTGGGAAGAATAGGATGATGACACTATCATTCTTTCTAATGACAAATAAATAAGGTAATTTTTTACTATAAACGTCTATCAATAAACTCAGGCTGATTATTCTCAGCTTGAGTTTGTTATATAGTAACATGGTAAAGCATAGAGTTTTGATAAAAAAACAGTATTTTTGTCAGCTCAAATTACGTACACCAGTACGTACATTTTAAATTTAAAATTTTAATATAAAAATAAAATGCAACAAAACAACGGAATCGATAAGAAGCAAATGATTAGTTTCGCGGTTTTATGCCTGATTCTCTTCGGTGTGATGTTCTATTTCCAGAACAAGCAGATGAAGGAGGAGGAGTTAAAAGCTCAGCAGCAGAAAACGGAACAGGTGAAAAATGCCGTAAAACAAACTCAGGCAAGTAATATCAATCCAGATGTAACTCCGAATGCAATTCAGACAGCTAATCTGTCAAACAAAGAATTGAATGTTGAATTCTCAAGCTTAGGAGGACAGGTTTCTAAAGTTCAGCTTTCAGAATATAAAGCATATAACCACAAAACAGACAAAGCCGATCTTCCGCTTTACCTGATCAACAAAAATAATTCAAACTACGGTTTTCAGTTTAAAGATAAAACAGGAAAAGTTATCAATACTAAAAACTTAGTTTTCTCACCAACAGTTAACGGAAATGCTGTAACGATGACAGCTAACTACAATGGTGCTGTTATCCAGTTTATCTATACATTACTTCCAAAATATACTCTTGATTTTAAAGTAAGAACTCAAGGATTGGCAAGTATTACTTCTGATAATAAAGCTGATTTTATCTGGGATTATAATGTAAGAAACCTTGAAAAAGGTAGAGCTCAGGAGCAGTCTCACTCAGAATTCTCTTATGCCTTCAATAATTATAAAGATTATGATTATGACGGAAGAACAACAATGGAGGAGGAGAAAGAAACTCTTAACTGGATTGGGGTAAAACAACAGTTTTTCTCTTCTGTAATCGAAGCGAAGAACGGTTTCACTCAGAGTAAAGGAAATCAGGATAATGTAGAAGAAGGAGAATATCTTAAGAAATTCAACTATGAAGGTTTCGTTCAGATGACCGGAAGTGAATTGAACCAGGATTTTACATGGTATTTTATGCCATTGGATCTTCCTTTATTGAAATCTTATGATAAAAACTTTGATGAAATTCTTCCATTAGGTTGGTCATTCATTGGAGCTATGAACCGTTATTTCTTTATGTGGTTATATGGAATTATTGCTGCGTGGGGATTATCTGCAGGTTGGGTAATTTTTGTTATGACGATTATAGTGAAGCTTATCTTATCACCAATTATGTATAAGCAGCACAAATTGAGTGCAATGATGAAAGTAATCCGTCCGGAAATTGATGAGGTTAATGCTAAGTTTAAGGACGCAGACCCGATGAAGAAACAGCAAGCTACGATGGAAGTTTATAGAAAAGCTGGAGTAAATCAGATGGCGGGATGTTTACCTGCATTGGTTCAGATTCCAATCTTTTATGCATTGTTCCGTTTCTTCCCGAACTTTATTGATTTAAGAGGACAAGGCTTCTGGTTTGCAAAAGACTTAACAGCTTATGATGATTTGATTAAATTACCATTTAAAGTTCCTTTCTTAGGAGACCACTTAAGTATTTTTGCAATTGCATGTACCATTGTTATTTTAATTTATACCATCATGACTTCAGGTAACATGCAGCAGCCACAACAGGAAGGAATGCCAAATATGAAAGTATTAATGTATATCTTCCCGATTACATTCCTATTCTTCCTGAATACTTCTGCATCTGGTCTTTCTTGGTATTATTTTGTATCCAATGCGATCAACATCTTAATTATTCTTGTTATTAAGTATGTTATTTTGGATGAAAAGAAAATCCATGCCCAGATTCAGGCTAATAAGGAAAAACCGAAAACAGAAGGTAAATTCCAGAAAAGAATGAGAGAGATGATGGAGCAGGCTCAACAGCAACAGCAATCTCAGGAACAACAGAGAAATAAGAAAAAATAATCTTGTCATAAATAAAATAAAAAAGAGAAGCAATTTGCTTCTCTTTTTTTGTTTATAGCTATAGCTTAGCGGCTTTAGTTAATCATATTTTAAACGGAATGATTGTCTGTGATGTTTTGTAGGACCATATTTGATCAGTGCCTCCTGATGTTTTTTTGTAGCATATCCAAAATTTGTATCCCAACCATATTCAGGGTGTTCTGCATGAAGATCAATCATTAATCTGTCTCTATAGTTTTTGGCAAGAATAGATGCTGCTGCAATGGATAATAATTTTGAATCTCCTTTAATGATACATTGATGAGGAATATAATTATAGGGATGGAATTTATTACCGTCTACAAGAATTAATTCCGGTATAATTGTAAGCTGATCTAATGCACGATGCATAGCATGAATGCTTGCGTTCAGAATATTATGTTCATCAATAAATGAAGGGGGAAGCTCGGCAATGGCGTAAGTTTTTACATTATCTTTAATATAACTATCCAGATCCATTCTTGTTTTAAATGTCAACTTTTTTGAATCGTTAACAAGATTCTGTTCAAAACTATCATCTAAAATAACTGCAGCAGCTACAACCGGTCCGCTTAAACATCCTCTTCCAACTTCATCACATCCTGCTTCGATGTATGTATCCGTCCACTTTTGTAATAATTCCATGATAATAATAATGAGCATGTAAAATTATAAAAAGAAATTGATTAGAGATAGCTTTGATGGTTTTTAAATGTGAGAATCGTCAGATTAAAAATTACAGTTTTTAACAATGTGTAAATTCTATATATAAAAGTGTTTTATTGATAACGCTGTAACTGTTTTTTTATAAAGTTGATTAATTTTTATAATTTTTATTTTTTAATTGTATTTATGCCTTTAGCTAGGATGTTTGGAGCTAAATATTCTCTTTTTCGTGAAAATAAAAAACTATGCCAAACATTGTATATAGATGTGGTATGTTATTTTTTTCTCTTTATGGTGATATTTATATGTTTGTAATACAGTTGTTTATGCTTTTTTTGAAGAAAATGAAGTGTTAATTATGGTAATTAAATATTTTATTTAAATATTCAGAAAAAAAGTGATTAATTTTTTTTTAATCTTTGTTAAAGAAAATTATTTTAACTTATTTTAATAAATTATTTGTGGTTAATTTTCTTGATTATTGAACAATCGATATTTTTTTTACATTTTTCTTTGTGTTTTTAATAAAGTTTTACAAATTTGTACGGATACAAAATTAATTTGATATGAAGAAACTAACAACAGGTCTTCTTGTTTTAGTATTGACTTCTTCTTTGGCTGTTGCAAACGCTCAACAAAAGAAAGATACAATCAAAACAAAAGAAATTGAGGGGGTAGTAGTGACTGCACTCGGTATTAAAAGAGAGAAGAGATCTCTTGGTTATTCCACAACGGAGGTAAAGGGAGATCAGGTCTCTAATGTTCCGGTTGCCAATGTTTCAGATGCATTAGCTGGGCAGGTAGCAGGTTTGAACATTACACAGTCAGGAACTATGGGCGGTTCTGCCAATGTAGTTATCAGAGGTATAAAATCACTTACATCAAGTAACCAGGCACTTATTGTAGTAGACGGTACACCAATCAATAACGACACTTTTAACCAGGCAAATATGGGATCTGGAGGAGGAGGATATGATTATGCCAATGGTATGGCTGATATCAATCCAAATGATATTGAAAGTGTAAACGTTCTAAAGGGAGCTGCAGCTTCTGCTCTTTATGGATCAAGAGGTATGAATGGAGTAGTGATGATAACTACTAAAAAAGGAAAGAAATCTAGAAAAATAGGTGTAGAATTTAACAGTTCTGTTACTATCGGAACAGTGGATAAATCAACGCTTCCTAAATATCAACATGAATATGGTGGTGGAACGAATGGAAACTCTTTCTATAAAGTGAATCCAGATGGGACCCCAGATATTAATGGTGATGGTATTGCAGACAATAATATTGTAAGTACTTATAATGACAGTTCATTTGGATCAAGATTCGACCCAAATTTATTAGTGTATAACTGGGATTCTCAATATCCAGGCTTACCAGGTTATTTAAAACCTACACCATGGGTAGCAGGTAAAGATCCTAATATGATTTGGAATACTTCTACAACATATCAAAACTCCATTGCTTTTTCAGCTGGAAATGAGAAAGGAAAATATCGAGTAGGATATACTAATTTTTATCAACAAGGAGCTTTGATAAACAGTGAAATTAAGAAGAATACGTTAGACTTTTCTGCAGATTACAATTTTACAGATAAATTAAATGTATTTACTAATATTTCCTATATCAATACCCGTGGAAAAGGAAGAGTATACACAGGATATGAATCTAGAAACCCAATGCAGGGATTCAGAGGTTGGTGGAACATGAGTGTGGATATGGATAAGCAGAGACAAGCTTATGAACTTACCGGAAAAAATATGACATGGAACCTTCAGGACTGGGAAGAACAGACTGTAGGATATACTGATAACTATTTCTTCAATAGAAACCAAAACTATGAAACTGATGACAGAAATCGTTATTTTGGAAATGTAGGATTAAACTATAAGTTTACAGATTGGTTAAACTTTATGGGAAGATATACTTTTGACACTTTTGATGATTTAAGAGAAGAAAGAGTGGCTAAAGGTTCATCTGATCAAGGACGTTTAAGTAATGGTGGTAAAGGTGAATACTATGTGATGATGCAGAAGGTATATGAAATGAATTATGATGGTATTTTCAATATAAACAAAGATCTTGGAGGTGATTTCAACCTTAATGGAAACATTGGTTTCAACTTAAGAAGAAATAAGAGATATGGAATGTCGGTTGTTACTAATGCCGGATTGAAAGTGGCTGGATTATATTCTATTACAAATTCAGCTGAACCATTAACAGAAAAGAATTTACTAGACTTCGACAATACCAAAAGTAATCTAGGACTATTTGCACAGGCAAGTTTAGGATATAAAAATATGTTATTTGTAGATGGATCATACAGACGTGACAGATCTTCAACACTTCCTAGTAACAAACGTTCATATGGATATTATTCATTATCTGGTAGCTTTGTGTTCTCAGAGCTATTAAAGAGTAAAGACAAGATTAACTTTGGTAAAGTTAGATTGAACTATGCGGAAGTAGGTAATGATACGGATCCTTATAACTTAAGAAACACTTACATATTTAATCCAGGATTTGATGGCGCATTTAATGCAGGTGCTTCTACAATATCAAAGAACCCTGAATTAGGTCCTGAAAGATTAAAGGAGCTTGAAGCTGGTTTAGAAATGGGCTTCTTCAGAAACCGTTTAAGTTTTGATGTTTCCCTTTACAAGCAGAAAACTGAAGACCTAATTACTCCTACAGATATTTCAGGAGGTTCAGGTTTCACCAAAATGTGGGTAAATGCAGGAAATATAGAGAATAAAGGTATTGAAGCAAGATTAACTGTGGTTCCTATTAAAACTACCGACTTTACCTGGGAAGTTACTGCAAACTGGTCAAAGAATAAATCTATAGTAACACATATCAACGGAGATAACGACTTCTTGCCGCTTGCTAAGATGTGGAATGTAACATCAGGCGCAAAATTAGGAGAATCTACAGGTACAATCAGAGGTACTAATTTTGTTTACCTAAACGGTGAGAGAGTTGTTGGAGATGATGGTGCATATCTGATCAGTGATAACCCTCAGGAAGTAATTGGTGATGCTGTTCCAAAATGGAGAGGAAGTATTATGAATACACTTCGATATAAGAATTTCAGCCTTAGCTTCCTGATCGATATGAAAAAAGGTGGAGATGTATATTCGCAGGATATGGCATTCGGATTATTGAGTGGACTGTATGAAGAAACTGCAGGTCTAAATGATTTAGGAAATCCTATCAGAAATAGCCTTGCAAATGGTGGTGGGGTTATTCTTCCGGGAGTAAAAGCAGATGGAACACCAAATGATATCAGAACAAGTTTTACTAATGTTAATAACCCGTATGGATATAACAGAGCGCCTGAAGCAATGCATGTTTATGATGGATCTTTTGTGAAATTGAGAAACGTTACCCTTTCTTATAAATTACCTAAGGAAATGTTAGGAAATACATTTATTGAAAGCTTAACTTTTTCTGTAATAGGAAGAAACTTATGGATCATTCATAAAAATCTACCATATTCAGATCCAGAGTCAATGATGAGTGCTGGTAATGCAATTGGTTTCCAAAATGGAGCTCACCCAACTTACAGAGAAATAGGAGCAAGCGTAAAAGTTGAATTTTAAAAAGAAAAAGTTATGAAAAAAATAATAATTGGATCCCTTGTAGCCCTATCTCTAGCGTCTTGTTCAGATAGTTTTGATGATCTGAACGTGGATCCTAAAAACCCAACTGAAGTACCAGGAAGTTTTTTATTTACGAATGGAGTAAAGAGTTTGTTTGACCAGATGGGAAGTACTAGTGTTAATAGTAATATTTTCAGATTAGTAGCACAACACTGGACCGAAACTCAATATGTATCTGAAACAAATTATGATATACGAAATAGAGCATTACCTGAGGCGCATTGGAACGAAATGTATGGACCTGTTCTATATAGTTTAAAGAAGGCTAAAGAGTCTGTTATAGTTGATACTACCCTTAAGGATGGAGAAAAGAAAAACCAAATAGCTTTTATTACCATTGCGCAAGTATATGCTTGGCAGCAAATGGTAGATGTATTTGGAAATATTCCTTATTCAAGAGCCCTAGAAGGAGTTGATAATACAACACCTGTTTATGATGACGCCTTTACCATATATAAAGATCTTTTAGTTCAAGTAGCTCATGCTTATAATGATATTGATGATACCTCAGAAGGATTAGAAACTGATTTTATTTATGGAGGGAAAATGGAAAAATGGAAAAAATTAGCAGCTTCTCTTAGATTTAAATTAGCCATGAGAATAGCTGATTTTGACCCTGCATTATCTAAGGCAGAAGCTGAGGCTGCTTATAATGACGGATTAATAGCTTCTAATGAAGATAACTTCGTTCTTAAATATCAAAATAATACGGCTAATGCTAACCCTTTGTATGCAGACCTTGTTCTAAGTGGAAGATTGGATTTCGTGCCATCGGATACATTTGTTGATTATCTTAATGACTTAAATGATCCTAGAAGAAGTGTATACTTTGATAATAATAAAATGCCATACATTGGAGGTGTATATGGTTCTCTTAATGAATATTCAGATTTTACTCATTTAGGGAAAATTTTCTATAAACGTGACCTACAAGGAGATTTGATGGATTATTCTGAGATTTCTTTCTTACTTGCAGAAGCAAAAGAAAGAGGGTATAATGTAGGAGCTTCAGCTGCTGCTTACTATACACAAGCAGTTAAGGCAAGTATGGAGTATTGGGGAGTTGCTCAAGACGATATCACTACTTATCTTGCGAGAGCTGATGTTAACTATGCTTCAGCGCCAGGTACATGGAGAGAGAAAATTGGTAAACAGTTCTGGATTGCTATGTACAACAGAGGGTTTGAAGCTTGGTCAGTGTACAGGAAGTATGATGCTCCAGGACTAAGATTACCGGCTGAAACAGGTAGACCAGTTCCTAAGAGATTTACTTATCCAGTAACTGAATCTAACTTAAATAGCAGCAACTACAATCAAGCAGCAACTGCTATCGGTGGAGACCAACAACAGACAAAATTGTTCTGGGACAAATTTTAAACACGCATTTAACAACATTCATATTATACCGCCTTCGGGCGGTTTTTTTATGTCTTTATTTATCATTTTGTGCGGTTATTATTTAATTCTATCTCAGGATTTTATTAATATATACTTTTTTAACATGATTTTATTTAATATTTAGACAAGTTTTATTGAAAAACAATATTCCTTTTCTCTCTTTCAGACTTGTTTTTATTCTTGATTTGCTTTTTTTTAGTTTATTTTTTTTAATTATTTAATAATTAAAAATACTAATTATTGATAATTTGTTAATTTTCTTCTTTTTTCTCTTTGACTTGTTAAGATAGTTTGACAAATTTGTGCGGATATAAAAATTATTTGATATGAAGAAACTAACAACAGGTCTTCTTGTTTTAGTATTGACTTCTTCTTTGGCTGTTGCGAATGCTCAACAAAAGAAAGATACAATCAAAACAAAAGAGATCGAAGGAGTGGTAGTAACTGCTCTCGGTATTAAAAGAGAAGAGAAGTCACTTTCTTATGCTAATCAAACAGTAAAAGCTAAAGATCTGAATTTGACCCAAAATGTTGATGTTAAAAATTCTATAGTAGGTAAAGTGGCTGGTGTACAGTTAAATGGTCAGGCAGGATCTAAGCTTGGGGAGACAGGTAAGCTAAGATTGAGAGGAGCTGTAAGTTTGCTAAGTGATGCTGATCCTATCTATGTATTAGATGGAGTAATTGTGGATCCCAATACTATTGATATGGATATTGTGGAGTCAGTAAACGTATTGAAAGGACCTAATGCAACTTCTTTGTATGGGGTAAGAGCTCAGTATGGAGTTATAGTTCTTACATCCAAAAAAGGAAGCAAAAGTAAGGTTAATGTGGAGTTAAATTCTACTGTCACTGTCGATATGGTTGCTAGAACTATGAAATTTCAAAACTTATATGGGCAGGGAGCTGATGGTGATGCATCATTTAAAATTTTTAAATTTAATCCCGGAACTATGCCTGCCGAATGGGCAGTTCTCGATGGTAAAAGACATCTTGCCGGTAGTAATAATTATACAGATGAATCTTGGGGACCAAGAATGGATGGACAAGATTATATCCCTTGGTATGCATGGTGGAAAGATAGTCCATATTTTGGACAAACAGCCAAATATCAAGCACAGCCAAATAATGTAAAGGATTTCTATGATAAAGCTCTTACGCTAAAGAATTCAGTCTCTGTTTCAGGGGGAAATGAATCATTTATGGCAAGATTATCTTTTACTAATTTAGATCAAAACGGAATTACTCCATATACTTCATTAAAAAGAAATTATCTGAATTTTAGCGGTAATTATAAATTTAGTGATCGTTTATCTGCTGATGCCATTGTAAACTTTTCTGATGGAAGAGTAACCGGAGATTTCGATGATGGTTATAGTAATCAGACTTCTGGGTCATTTAATCAGTGGTTTGGTAGGGATTTAGACATGAGCAAATTAAAATTATTGCAAGATTTAAAAACTCCGGAAGGATATTCTGCTAGTTGGAACTGGTGGGGGCCTGATGATTATTCATCAACTGGTTATGAGGCTAAACCTGCGTTTTGGATTAACCCATATACATGGATGAAAAATTTTAGAAATTATACAGATAGAAATACATTATTGTTATCCGTAGCACCTACATACAAAATTATTGATGGTCTGACAGCTAGAGTAGCCTTTTCAAGAACACAAAATAAATCTACCAACAGATATTTTATGCCTAATTCCTTAGCTAAAAACGGTTCAGGGACAGGTTCCTCAACGCCTGGAGGCTATTTAACAATACTTAATGGTTTTGGAATTAAAGATGATCAATATACTGAAGATCAATATGATGGTCGTTTGACTTATCAGAAGAAATTTGGTGAGTTTGATCTTACAGCAATAGGAGGAGCTAATATCACTAACAGACATTGGGAGGGAAATTCTCAGGTAATGGATGTTACAGGTACAACACAATGGCTTCTTACGCCTGATGTGTTTAATTTTAAAAATACAAATATTCCTGTTATAGCTAAACCCTATGATTACAAACAGCAGTATAAATCATTATATGCTTCTGCTTCAATAGGATTTAAAGACACTTATTTTGTTGATTCATCATTAAGAAATGATATCAATTCTGCATATTTAAATAGTGATAATTCATTTGTTAGTTATTCGTTAGGAGCAAGTGTGCTATTACATAATTTATTACCCAAAAATAATATTGTAACATATTTTAAACTTAGAGCAGGTATTGCTCAGATTCCAGCTGATTTGACAGCTAACCTTACTAACCCTCAATATAGAAATGGAGATCAGCCACTGTCTATTGAAGGTAATTTATATCAGACAGCGTGGTTCCCTACCAGAATTATAAGCAAAGATTTGAAACCAGCTGTGAATAGTAATAAAGAAATAGGAGGAGATTTAAAATTCTTAAAAAACAGATTATCTTTTGGTGTTACTTATTATGATGAAACCAGAAAAGATGAACCAATTCCTGTAACATTAGCTTCTTCCAGTGGGAAATTAGATATTGTGATCAATTCAGCCAATGCTAAAAGAAAAGGTTTAGAATTAGCACTTTCAGGAGATATTTTTAGAAGTGATAATGGATTTAGCTGGACTACTTCAATGAATTGGGCAAAAAATAAATCAACCATTTCGAAGGTGAATGAAAATCTTGAATCTATTCAATATGGTGACGCTAACTCGTTCAGCTATGTATCAATACTTCAGAAAGAAGGAATGGAATGGGGACAACTTTATGGTACTGGGATTAAGAGAGATGCAAGTGGTAATGCTGTAATTAATTCAGATGGTCTTTATGAATATGAACCTAATAAAGCTTTTGGAAGTATATTACCTGAATTTACAGGTGGGTTCTATAATACATTTAGTTATAAAGGGTTGAGCTTAAGCTTTACGATTGATTTTCAAAAAGGAGGTAAATTTTTCTCTCTTTCTGAACAATGGGGTAATTCAGGAGGTTTGTTAGAGGAAACTGCTGCAATGAATGATAGAGGACATAATGTTAGAGATGCAGTAGCAAATGGAGGAGGAGTTCGAGTGGTTGGAGTAAATAATACCGGTGCGCCAGTAGATATGTATGTAGAAGCAAGTACTTATTTTAAACAGTTTCATGCCAATAGAATAGCTGAACCATTTATTCATAGTGCCAGTTATATTAAACTTAGAGAGGTAGCATTAAATTATCAATTACCAAGATCACTTTTTGCAAATACAGGGATTTCTAATATGTCTGTGGGAGTAACAGCAAGAAACCCATGGTTGATTTCTGTTTCAAAAGATAATAAACATCGATTTGATCCTTCAGAACTTTCTCAAAATTTTGGAGAAGATGGACAATTACCATCAACCAGAGGTTTTGGAGTTAATGTTAAAGTCAATTTTTAAAAAATGAAAAAAATGAAAAAACAATTTTTAAATAAAATAATTTGTTGTTCACTGCTAGCTGGTGTTGTTGTTTCTTGTAATAATGAAAATTATGGTGATGATTTTAATAAAGATCAATATGGAATATATTCAGTAAACTATAAATCATTATTAGCGGGTGCCATTATGAATTTTGGACAAAATGCAGGCGAGCGCAGCAATGCTTATCAAATGATGCCAATATTATTTTCTCAGTATCAATCACAGGTTGTTTATACTACAGAGCAAACCTATGGTGATACTCCAGGAGCTTGGGGAAGATTTTATGCCAATCAGATCACTAATTTAAATGAAATTATATCTGCATATTCTAATAATCCATCTCCAGAAATATTACTTCAGGGAAGCGCAGAAAATATGATTGGCGTATCTAAAATTTTTAGAGCAATCATTATGAAAAGACTTACGGATACTTATGGTGATGCTCCTTTTTCAGAAGCTACACAAGCAACATCAGGTATATTACTACCAAAATATGATAATCAAAAATCTATATATGAATCTATTATTTCGGATTTGAAAAGTGGAAGGGATATGTTAAATTCTTCATCTACAAGTCCTGCAGGTGATATTTTATATTATGGAGATATGGATAAATGGAAAAAACTAGCTAATTCTGTATTACTTCAGTCTACATTACAATTATCTAAAAAATATCCATCAGCAACAGGTTACGCAGCTACAGAGTTTAAATCAGCTCTTACTAATTCTGCAGGAGTAATCGAGATAGTATCTGATGAGGCATGGTATACAATTTCTCCGGGAAATTCATATCCTAATCCTTTATCCGATTTTAGATCAGCTGATTTTCGTATTTCACGGGAATTAGTAGAATCTTTAAAAGGATCTAATAACGCTTTTAATAAAACATCCAATCATACTCCTGATACACGCCTGACTTTATATGCCAATGCTGGAAATATGTCTGCAGTTGGATTACCATATGGCTATAATTCTAATGATTTAACTGCGGCAGATTATTCAACAGCAGGAACTTCTACTGTGAATGTAAAATTTAGAAGTAATAACTCAGCTATTAATTTAATGACAGCTGGATATACCTTTTTAAATAGAGCTGAAGCTGCTTCAAAAGGCTGGACGGGTGAAGATGTTGCTGATATGTTAACTAAAGGAATAATTTTAAATTATAATACTTTAGATGACCATTATGTATTAAATACAAATACTTTTAATAGTGTTGAAAATCCTTTTGGCGGAACTAAAATAACACCCAATGCAACAGCTTATGCGAGTGCCAGAGTTGCTGATATTACAGCATTTGGTGCTGAGAGAGTAATTGGAGAAGAAAAATGGATTGCTCTATTTATGAATGGCTTTGATTCATGGGCTGAGTTTAGGAGAACTGGCTATCCGGCTTTATCACCAGCACCAAGTGCTGTAAACGGTGGAGTAATTCCAAGAAGATTAAGATATCCTATAGAAGAGGTAAATTTCAATAACTCTAACTACTTGAAAGGAGTTCAGGGATTATTGCCAGCTGAAGATAAAAACACTTCAAAAGTCTGGTGGGATCAATAAACTATATTTAACAACATTCATATTATACCGCCTTCGGGCGGTTTTTTATTGGAACAAAGCACAAAAAAAGAGGTCTTTATGACCTCTTTTTTCTATCCGCCGCAATTAACGGACTTAGGAAGGCAAGCTCCCCATTCCCGACATTGTTTGTAACCATCAGGACATGTTCCCCACGGTTCGCAGCAAGGTGCATTTCCGGCAGTAATTTTTTTAAGCTCTGTTTTGGTGATTTTTTTAAGATTTTTCATAATAAAGTTTTGTTTAATGAGTATGATAAATATATGGAAAATATAGACAAATATTTGATTTTCAGAATAATTATTCAAAAAAAACTCAAATAATTGAATGTCTGCAATCTCATTATAGACTTGTCTTTTTTATTTCACTAAATTTGTACTTTAAATTTTGACATGAATATTAAAGATATTATAGAAAAGAAACTTTCGGAAGTCATTTTAAATGTATATCAATTAAAAGACATTAAGCTGGAAGTTCAGGAAAATAAAACGGAATTTGAAGGCGATTTTACCATTGTTACTTTTCCGTTGGTTAAACAATTAAAGAAAAATCCAGAAAGTATAGGGGTTGAATTAGGTGAAGCATTAACTGAACAAACAGAATTGTTTGAAAGCTTTAATGTGGTAAAAGGTTTCCTTAATGTTAAAGTCAAAAATCAACTGTTTATAGATAACTTCAAATCTGTACACGATAATTTTTCAACAATAGATAAGAAAAATTCAACTGTAATGGTAGAATATTCTTCACCGAATACCAATAAACCATTGCACCTTGGGCATATCAGAAACAACCTGTTAGGATTCTCTGTTGCTCAAATCTTAAAAGAGGCTGGATATGATGTGATCAAAACCCAAATTATCAATGATAGAGGGATTCATATCTGTAAATCAATGTTAGCTTGGGAAAAATTCGGAAATGGTGAAACTCCTGAAACTACCAATACAAAAGGTGATAAATTTGTTGGAAACTACTATGTAGAATTTGACAAGAATTATAAAAAAGAAATCTCAGAACTTGTAGCTGAGGGAATTACAGAAGAGCAGGCTAAAAAAGATGCTCCGGTAATGAAGGAAGCGCAAAAAATGCTTTTAGATTGGGAAAATGGAGATGAAACGGTAAGAAATCTTTGGGCTGAAATGAATTCTTGGGTTTACAAAGGATTCAACGAAACCTATAAAAGATTAGGCGTTGAGTTTGACCAGGTTCAATATGAAAGCAATACTTATATTTTAGGTAAAGACCTTATTCAGGCTGGATTAGATAAAGGTGTTTTATACCAGAAAGAAGATGGCTCCGTTTGGTGTGACCTTACTGATGAAGGGCTTGATCAAAAATTATTATTACGTTCCGACGGTACTTCAGTGTATATGACTCAGGATTTAGGAACGGCGGTTGAACGTTTTAAGCAAAATGATATTCAAAAGCTGATCTATACGGTAGGAAATGAGCAGGATTACCACTTCCAGGTGTTATTTAAGATTCTTAAAAAATTAGGATATGAATGGGCAGATCAGTTATTCCACCTTTCTTACGGAATGGTTGAGTTGCCGGAAGGAAAAATGAAATCCCGTGAAGGAACGGTAGTAGACGCTGATGACTTAATGCAGGAAATGTACGAAACGGCAAAATCTAAAGCTCAGGAATTAGGGAAGCTGGAAACTCTTTCTGATGAAGAAAAAGAAGCTTCTTATGAAACGGTAGGGCTTGGAGCTTTAAAATATTTCATGCTGAAAGTGGATCCAAAGAAAAAAATGCTTTTCAATCCGGCTGAAAGTATAGATTTTAATGGTAATACAGGACCGTTTATTCAATATACTTACGCTCGTATCCAATCATTATTATCAAAAGCTGAATTCAATTATAAAGAAACGAATGATGTAACTTTGAATCAGTTTGAAAAAGAGCTGATCATGCAATTAGCAAACTTTAAAATGGTAGTAGCCAGATCAGCAGAAACATTAAGCCCAGCTTTAGTGGCAAACTATGTTTATGACCTTGTAAAATCATACAATTCATTCTATCAGAATAATCCGATTCTGAATCAGGATGATGAAAACATTAAACAAATTCGTCTGAATCTATCCGATCTTACAGCAAAAACGATCAAAAAATCGTTGGAACTATTGGGAATAGGAACAGTAAACAGAATGTAAAATAAACAAGCCTCCTGAATTTTTCAGGAGGCTTTTTCTATATCTGTTGTAAAATTTTTGTATTGGAATGACGCTAACTCCAAATCCCGATTCAGGTCTTATCATTATCTTCTCCATGCATTTTCTTCAGACTATCCGCATAAAGTTTAGCGGCACTCCATCTGGCATGTTTTGAAAGAGTAACCGGATATCCTTTTTTATAAGTGTAAACTTTAGTGAATTTCGCTCCGAAAAAGATGAGCATACAGGAATAATTAATCCACATCATAATCAGAATAACAGTTCCGGCAGCACCAAATGTAGAAGTAGGTTTTACCTGATTAAAATAAAGACTCAATAGGAATTTTCCCAATGTAAAAAGAAGTGCCGTTAAAAAAGCGCCTCTCCAAACAGGCTTCCAGCTGATCAAAACATCCGGGAGGACTTTAAACATAAGCGCAAATAAAAGCATGACAAGCCCAAAGCTTATGGCAAAATTGATCAATTCTGCAACAAGATAAGCTTCCAATCCGAAATATTGAGTGATAATCTTACTGAAAAGGCTGATGAGTGAAGATAAAATCATGGTAATCATCAACAGAAATCCCAAGATAAGGATCATTCCAAGAGAGTTGGCTCTATCCAGTAAAAACTTCAGAAGAGCCTTTTTAGGAGCAGCTTCTACATCCCAAAGTGAATTTAGAGAATGTTGTAACTGAAAAAAAAGAGTCGTAGAACCGAATACCAAAGAACCGACTCCCACTGCTTTCATAAAAAAGTTTTCTTTATCAATAAGGGCGCCGGCAAGCATTCCTTCAATACTTATCGCTACATCCTGCCCCATAATTCCGCTGATTTGAGTGCTGATCTGCCCTCTGATGGCTTCCTCACCAAAAAAATTACCAAGTACCCAAATGATAATGATCAATAATCCAGGGATGGAAAAGATGGCATAATAAGCAAGACTTGCTGAATCTTTGGACGCAGAAGAGTCGTTCCATTCCGTAAATGTGTCCTTTAGAACTTCCCAGAAAAATTTTAAATTATTGATCATATTAAAATGGATATCCGATGGCAATATTTAAAACAAGATTATCTTTTCTCCAGCTTGGATCTCCGAAATTGATTTTATCGATAGCCCATCTGTCTCCCTTTTCATAATAAGGTACTCTCAATGGCATTGCTAAGTCAAGCCTTAAAACTAGAATAGAAAAATCAAGTCTCAGACCAACTCCGGCTCCTACTGCAATTTCATCCAGAAAATCTTTTGTAAACTTTGCACCCGGTCTTGTATCATCATTATGGAGCAGCCAGATATTTCCGGCATCTACAAAAACAGCAGCATTTATGAATTTGTATAGGTTAGCACGATATTCAGCATTTAATTCCAGCTTTACATCTCCGGACTGATCGAAATAAGTTCCTGATTGTATTGTTCTTGGATCAAAACTTCCGGGACCTAGTGTTCTTGCACGGAATGCTCTTATACTATTACTTCCTCCTGAGAAAAACTGCTTGGAGAAAGGTACAAATTCAGAATTTCCATAAGGATAAGCAATACCTCCAATGAATCTTGTTGCTAATGAAGATTTTTCTGTAAACTTATGATAGAATCTGAAATCATTTTCAATTTTGGCATATTGGCTGAAAGGAATACCAAATATTTTTTTCTCTTTATCCTTCTTTACATTAGCTCCCGTCACCAGTCCTGTGATATTTCCTGCCAGATCCAGCGTTCCTTTGTAATAAAAAGTATTCTTTTTCGGCAGCATGGTATTGGTATAAGTATAAGAGTAGGTAGGACCAAAAATTAATTGCCTGTCTACAATTCGCTTTAATGCTGGATTTGTTTCATACTTTTTTTTGTATTCATCAGTCACTTTCTGAGGAGAAACCAAAGTAATATCAATCACTTTCAGCTCATGTTCTTTTCTGGCATTTTCCTTCCATAAATATCCGAATGAAGCTGTGAAATTATTAAGGGTATAATATTTCGATCTGTTTTGAAATTCATAGCCCAATGTAATATTCGTTCTCGGAACAAACTCACTGGAAGAATGAAAACGGAATGGTGCCACAATTCTCGGAATCGAAAGCTGAACATTAGTTCCGGCACGGAAGATATTATTAGCATCCTGAGCGCCTCCCATCTGGAAATCAAAAGCTCCGAAGATCGCGGCTTTAAACTGTTCTGCACCTCTGAAGAAATTCCTATGGGTCCAGTTCAGGTTAAGCTCACTACCTGCATAATTGGCAGAGTTTGTTCTTCCCAATGCTTCAAGTCTTAAAGACTGAATTTGTCTTGGTGTTAATAAATAATAAGCATCAAACTTATGATTTAAAGAGTCAGAAGTCACAAATTCATTTTTTACGAACTTAAATACTCCCAGACTGATCAATCGGTTTAAAGTAAGATTATGATTGGAGCGGTTATAAAGATCTCCCTTTTTAAAGTATAAAGCTCTGTCAAATATTTTCGGTTTGAACTTATGTTGCGGATCAATAACATAAATATCATCAAATGCATATTTGCTAAGAGAATCTTTATTCATAGGAATGCTGTATTTTCCCTCTTTTACATCCTGAATATTATAATTGGGAAATACAATCACATTATCAATACTAAACTGTTGGGTCGCAAGATCAGGCGTATTATCCTTAAGCTTTACATTCAGTTCTACCTTATGATTTTTGTTCACAGTACTATCTGCCTGTACAATAATATTGTCAGGGTGGAAATAATAAAATCCTCTTTCTTTTAAACCGTTATCAATTCTTTCTCTTTCCGATTTGATGACATCCAGGTCAAATGGTTTCCCGTTTTTAAGAAGAGTTTTTCCTGCTAAATTTTGAATTTCCTGATTAACAAGAGTAGAATCTTTTTGAAATTTTACCCCATCCACCAAATATCTCGCTCCGGGTTTCAAAGTATAGATTACCTTCGCTTTTTTATTTTTTGAAACGGTATCGTAAGTAGCGTGCGCATTGAAATATCCTTTGTTTTCAGAATAATTTTCAATGATATCTTTATTGAACTCACGATCTACATCTCCTAATAGAACAGGTTTTTCACCTATTTTATATTTAAGCCAATAATTAAATCCTTTATCCTTTTTAGGCTCTTTAGCAATATTGTAAAAGTAAAGCTTAGGACGCATTCCCAAAAATGTAGAATTCGGTTTTGGAGTAAGATTGGCTTCCAGTGCTGCCTGAAGATCTTTCTTGTCTTTCTTTGAAATAGTGTCGCTTTCAATCTTTACCTCAGCGCCAGTGTAAAGCATTTGATTTTCCTTCAAAAACCTTGTATTGCTGCACGACACTACTGCCGAAGATAATCCGGAAACCAACAGAAATTTACAGTATGTATGAAATGTATTACTCATTATTTAAATTCTACCACTTGATTGTTTTGATTCTTTTTAGGCTTCTTTTCTTTTGCTTTGGATTTCTCGAAAATCTCACGGAATTTGTCATAATCCAGCGTAATAATAAACCCTACACCAGTCTCTATAATTTGCCCCTGAAGAGCAACCTGATATTCATCTTTACGATATGCGCGAAGCATGTATCTTCCGTCTTTGGAAAGGCTGTAATCCACAGAAACATTTCCTGCAATATTGGTCATGTTTTCATTCTGGCGTGCCTGTCCTTCCAATCCGAAATTACTTCCTACTGTTACTTTCAGCCTGTCATTTAATAATTTTTTACTGATATCTACATTCAGATCAGTTCTTGTATTTTTTTGTCCTGAAGAATAATCTTCTGAGGAATCAAGACCAAAATTAAGATCTACACCTTTAATTAATCCTGAAGCAAGGTTATTCAATTGCTGAGAAAGAATTTTACTCACACTTTGTCTTGCCATAGTTTCAGCGGACATTCCTGCGCCACTTTCAAATGGATTTTCTCCAATGAAACGGTTCAGAAGTAGTAAAGCAAATACCTGCTTATTCAATTCTGACTCCTGGGTTCTAAGCTGTGCAAGTTTCTGATCAATCACATCTTTTACATTGGTAGATATGGAGTTATTTTTCTCTTCAGTGGTAATATCAAAACTCAGTTGCGGCTTCAGTAGCTCACCTTTCATCTTTAACAGCGTGTTGAAAGG
The DNA here is from genome assembly GCF_059515185.1 of Chryseobacterium sp. CS2K3. Classification (NCBI taxonomy): domain Bacteria; kingdom Pseudomonadati; phylum Bacteroidota; class Flavobacteriia; order Flavobacteriales; family Weeksellaceae; genus Chryseobacterium; species Chryseobacterium sp. CS2K3. The sequence continues at coordinate 331,585 of NZ_JCAKRW010000006.1, forward strand.
TACCCTTTGTTTGTATTGATTCATCGTAGAAGCACTTTCACCACTGATTTGCTGTTCTACAAGATCAATTGGAGCTGCTTCAGTTTTATAAACGGCTGTAATATCCATAATCGCGGTGGTAGGTTCACCCGTCCAGGTAATGGTACTGCCTTCCTGAATATCAAATCTTCGTTTCAGGAAGCTTACCGAAAGATCATAGCTTCCTTTGTTCACTTCATAAACACCTACTAACGTCGTTTTTCCTGAAGGATCAATTCCTCCCGTTAATTCAGCTTCTCCCTGTAGCTGAACAAAGTCTCCATTAGCTTTATCAATAACAATAGAGAGTTTTGCGTCTTTGCTTACCTCAATATTTACGCTCACATCCATTCCCTTGATACGACTTTGTGCATTCAGAGAGTCTGTTTTGATGGTTTTATTTAAAACAACCTGATCCTGATCCACAAACTCTACAATTCCATCTCTTTCCTGTAGTGAAGGATTAGATTGTGGCAGTACAAAGGTGAAATCTGTATTATCAGCAACACTCAATCTACCATCTACTTTTGGTAAATCAAGATTTCCGCGGATATGAAGCCCTGCATCTATAGCAAGAATCCCATACATCATTGCATCGTTGGATTTTTGTGAGTTTACCACCTTGAAATCTTTGGCATTAACATTCAGGTTGAATGCAAAATCTCTATAGGTTTGTGTAAGAACCTGTCCGTCTACTACCAAAGCATTTCCGTCCTTATCTTTGATTTTAAATTTATCGAACTCAATTCCGCGGTTTGTAAAGTCTATCTCATCATTCAGATTTCTGAAATCACTTCCGGTTTTTGCTATTTCCAGCCCTGCATCATTAAACTTTACTTTCCCCAGAATATTAGGTTTATCTGTAGTTCCTGTAATGTTGAGGTTTCCGGAAAGATAGCCTTCCGTATTGGTAATCGCATTCATGGAAAATCCTTGAATACTCTTCATTTGAAGCTGGTTGATCGCCATCTTCAGGTCGAAAGAGCTCGAAGCTGTATTGTAATCTCCAAGAATCCTTACATCGTTATTGTTACCGGAAAGAGCTATATCAGCATTTAAAAGTTTCGGTGAAGAATTGTTTACTTTTACTGCGAGATTTCCGACAGGGCTACCATAGACAATAAGATTGGATACATTCAGGTCAGAAGTGAAGGTCATATCCTTCATCACATCTCTGAGTTGAGCCGTTCCGTTAATGGTTCCTCTTGCCAGAACCGTATCTTTTTTGATAAGTTCTGTAATCGTTTCGATTTTAAAATCTTTCAAAGCGATGTTAAGCGGGCTGCTTGGGCTGCTGTTTTCCGATTGAATGGAAATTTCACTTCCGCCATTGCTCAGAATAAAATTATCTGCTAAAATCCCTTTGTTACTGATTTGAATTTTATTGTTCTCGGCAATATTCCAATCTGCATAGTTTAGTTTTAAACCATTAGGATTTAGAGAAATTTCTGTAATGTCATTCAATGATTTTGCATTTCCGGCAATAAGGAAACGGGTAACATCTTTATCGTCTTTTGTGGTTGCATTATAATTGATGGTGTTATCAGCAACATCACCATTAATATCAATTTTATTGATTGAAAAACTTGAACTTTTTAAAGCAGCAACGTTCAAGCTGTACTGTAATGCCTGATTTTCATTAGTAACTTTTAATATTCCTTTTTCGATAGTATTTTCACCATAAAGAAGTTGTGGAATTTGTCCGTCAATTTCGATTTTCTGAGAATCGGCATCATAATTTCCATTTAAATTAATCGTCTCAAAACTTTTCAGTTCCGGCACGAATTTTCTGATCAGGTCATCATTTTTAATCTTTGCATTAAAAGTAAAATGCTGCCCCAGATCAATTTTCTGTGTTTTATCCGGCTTCTGGAACTGATAATACTGATTGATAGTCTTCGTTAAAGCGCCAAATATCTGGGTAAGCTTATATTTTCCTTTCAGTTCAACATCGGCAACCTGAGAATTGAAAATAATCTGCGTAGAATCCGTAGTGGAAGATGCTTTAAGGTTCATTTCCTGCACAGGATACACTTCTTTGGTATCGGAAAAAGCAAAATCTTTTAGGTTTAAATAACCATTCAGATTATTAGGATCAAGACTTGTAAAGTCTCCGTCTATTTTTCCGGCAAGAATCATAGGTTTCTCATAAAAACCAAGTTTATTGACATCCAGCTTGATGACTTCACCGTTCACTTTAACAGTAGGATTTTTCTTGTCATAGATACCCGAAGCAGTTAATAGTAAATCAGCATTCGGATCTTTTGAGTTCAAAATAACATGATAAGCTCCTTTATTGATCTTACCCGTTACATTCATATTCTGATAACGATACCCTTTATAAACAGCGGAGGCTACATGACCTTTTAGATCTGCATTAGCATTTTTAAAGTCAAAACTTTCTCCTTTTGCAGAAATCTGTGCGGTAATAGAGCCTATATCTTTATTCTGAATGATTTTTCCAACCTGTACGCCTTGCAGATTGGCTTTTACATCATATAATTCATGATTTTTCCTACGCATATCTACATTGGCAACAATTGCTGCATTTCCAAGAGTAGAATAGAGGTTGAGATCAGTATTCACCATTTTGGTGGTTCCTTTTGCTGTTCCTTTTACACTGAAGTTTGAAGGAAGAGTAATATTAGAAGGAATGGTGTTTTTCGGAATAAGGTTGAAGATGGTTTTAGAATTTGAAGAAAACTCACCGATTCTTACATCATAGTACAACTGATCAGGATTCATGGCGTTCTTGATTCTTCCGGATGCAATCACTCTCAGCTGATCCAAACCTGAAACTTTAAGATCCTGAATCAAAAGATCATTCACCATACCTTTGACGTTTGCATTGACATTCAGAATAGCGTTTGGATATGTATTGAACGGAGCTGTATTTCTTAAGGTAGGAACCAGATTCAGAATATCTGAAAACCCGATTTTCGAATCTTTGATATTGGCTGAAATTTTTACAGCCCCAGGATTATGAGTCAGCTCATCAATGGAGTTATAATTTAAAATAACCTCATCACGCAATAATGTTTTAGGAGTTTGCAGATATAAATCTTTCAGGGATGCTTCTTTTTCTGCATAGACAAAATCTGTATTGAATTTCTGAATGTTTAAACCTCTGGCTTCCTGAATTTCGGCAGAATTAACAGTTCCGGCAAAGGTGTTATTCTCCATTTTGAAACTCCTTACTTCGGTATTTAATTTAGAAAAGTTCAGATGATTGAAGTCTATTCCCTGTTTGGTAGGAGCAATGGCGGTATTGTTGTAGGTAGCTTTTACATCGTTCAGAACAAGTTTTCCCAAAAGAAGTTTCATGGCTTTATCCTGATCGGAAACTTTTGAAACATCAGATTCTTTTTTATCTTTTGGATTGGCATTTTGAGTCGGAAGGTAAAGGTTCGCATTAATGTCTGCTCCGGAAAGGAAAACATTGGCAACGTTGAAAGAATTATTCTCAAGATCAAGCTTATTAACTTTTGTGCTTAATTCTTTGAACAAAACTTTGGCAAAGGTCTTGGTATTTTCATCACCATAATCAATATCGAAGTGAGTAAGCTTGATTCCTCTTAAACCAATATTCATTGGCTTTTTTTCATTAAGGGAATCTACTTTTTTCTCTACCTTCTTGGAAACTTCCTCTACAATTCCCTGCTTCAATTTTAATTTTAATCCATCAAGATTAATATCATTGACAGCATATGTATTTTTATTGAGATCAAATTTTTTAACTCTGGTATCAAAGGATTTGAAGTACAGATTAATATCATTTTTCGACTGTTGGTCATTGAAGGTAACTCCAATATCTTTTAAATTGATTTTATCCAGAGAAATAATGAATGGCTTGGAAGGGCTTTCTTCTTTATCACTTGTAGCGAAAGCATCAATGATATAATCAAAATTGAATTTGCCATCCGGTTTTCTTACCACATTCGCACGAGCGCCTTCTAAATCTACAGAGGTTATATCTGCTGTAGAATTGATCAGCTTTAGCATGTCTAATCCTACATCCAGCTTTTTTACGGCTAAAAGAGTATCAACGTCCTGTCCTTTGAGGTAAAGGTTTTCCATGACAAGGCTGTTGGGAAACCCGATGTAAACTCTTTCGAGGCTTACTTTGGTGTTGATTTTTTTCTCAAGATAAACAACAAGTTTGTCTTTAATGAAATTTTGGACGGCGGGAAGTCTTAAGCTCAGTATCAATAGGGTAAGGAGAACCAATATTGAAATAAAGGTTATTGCAATACGCCTTAAGAGTTTTGAGGTGTTGATTTTTAGTTTCAAAAGCGATGTGGTTTCTAACAAAGATAATAATACTTATTTTATCCGGTCTTTGTTGTGGTACCATTTTCGAATGCAAAAATCCTGCCTTGGCTGCCTTATTATGGAATTTTTAGTTGTGTAGTTGTCAAGTGAATAGTTGAGTAAGACGAGCCAAGGTGTGGATTTTGTTTTTTAAAAAGCCCCCTTTATATCATTTTTTATGTTGAAAAGGTTAGTTAGCAAAAATGAAAATTCAAATGTTAGTATAGTAAAGGGGGCTTGGCATGGTTTGTATTAATCAGATAATAATCATCTAATCGTTTCCGTTTTCCCATTTCACCTCATCTCCCTGAGGAGCGGCACCACCCTGAGCTGGTGTGATGGGAGGGGTTTCCTGGTTGATATGGTAAATGTAAGCTGCAATTTTTTCAGCATCTCTTCCTGTAATGGTTCCGTCTTTGATGAATGGTCTCATGGTCGGATTATTGGGAGAACCGTTTTCAAGCATCCAGAAAACATTTTTGAATAAGCTTTTTTCCTTGATGTTGATCCAGTGTGTGTCGGTAAGATTAGGACCTATTCCTCCTTTTCCGGCATCTCCGTGGCAGGTTACGCAGTTGGTTTTGAAAAGTTCCTGACCTTCTGCGATATTATCTGCGTTGTATTTTGCAGATTCAAGGTTGATCTGGGGAGCAGTTTTTTCATACTCTTCAATGGAAGCAAGCATGGTTTTCGCTTCTTTGGTATATTCGGCATCCGGATGAGCATAATCTGTAAAGGCATAAGCCGTTAAATACACTGCACAGAAAATACATCCGAACCAGAACAGACCGATCCACCACTTTGGAAGAGAATTGTCAAGCTCTGTAATTCCGTCGAAGCCATGATCAATAAGAATATCTTTTTCTTCCGTTGCAGACTGTTTTTTGAAAGCAGAATTCCATAATTTTTGATAGTAAGGAACTTTTCTTGCTTCCAGATATTCTTTTTTCTCCTCTTCAGATAATCTGCTGAAGTTTTCATTTTCAATCATGTCTCCGATAGAATTCATGATCATCAGAAGAATAATGGCTATTAATATCAACGCCCAGAAAAATGGAGAAGAAAAGTATCCTGAATCACTGGCGAACATTTCAAACGCCATGATCGTTAGACCTATCGTTGTTGCGATATATATTGAAATGGGGGTTCTCGTTTTCATTACATCAATTTTTAATGATTACTCTGCACTTGCTGTTTGGATCTGTGTTGTTTTGATATCTGTACCTAATCTTTGCAGGTAAGCGATCATTGCTACGATTTCTCTTTGTTCAAGCGGAATATAAGCTGCTCCTTTTGCAATTTTTTCTTTAGCCATCTGATCTCTTACATCGGTAGCTTCGGAGTAAATTCTTTCTACAATAGCTTTTGACTGGTTGTCTGCCCATTGATTGGCAGAATCAATCTGTGCTTTTGTATATGGAACAGCAAATGAATTCTTCATTAGTTTTATTTTGTCTACCATCTGTGAACGGTCCAGTTTATTGGTAATTAACCAAGGGAAACGTGGCATAATAGAACCTGCAGAAGTAATTCTTGGGTTATACATGTGCTTAAAGTGCCATGAATCCGGGTTTCTGCCTCCTTCTCTGTGAAGATCCGGTCCTGTTCTCTTAGATCCCCATAAGAAAGGTCTGTCGTATACAAATTCTCCCGCTTTAGAGTATTGTCCGTTCTTTCCTTCAAATCTTACTACCTCATCACGGAAAGGTCGGATCATCTGAGAGTGGCAAGAATTACATCCTTCACGGATATATAAATCTCTTCCCTCAAGCTCTAATGGTGTATAAGGCTTCACTGCGGTAATGGTGGGAACACTTTGTTTCAGTGATAATGTCGGGATGATTTCTACCAGCCCCCCGATTGCTATGGTAATAAAAGCTAATACCGCAAGCAGAGTAGGAGTTCTTTCTAACCAAAGGTGTACACCTTCGCCTTCTTTTCTTGTACTGCCAATGTTGGCTAATGCCGGAGCTTCTGCAGGTACTTCTTTCTGGAATGAACCCGCCTTAATAGTCTTGATCACATTGATCACCATTAAAATAGCCCCTGAAAGATAAAGAACACCTCCTAAGAATCTCATTTTAAAATATGGAATGATCGCTGTAACGGTATCCAGCCAGTTTTTCCATAATAAGGTACCGTCCGGATTAAATTGTTTCCACATTAATCCTTGGGTGAATCCTGAAATATACATTGGTACTGCATAAAAAATGATTCCTAATGTTCCTAACCAGAAATGCCAGTTAGCTAGTTTTACAGACCAAAGTTTTGTTCTCCACATAATCGGAACCAGGTAATATACTACTCCGAATGCCATGAAGCCATTCCATCCAAGAGCTCCTAGGTGTACGTGTCCGATAACCCAGTCTGTATAGTGTCCTATTTTATTTAATGATTTTGTTGCTAATAAAGGTCCTTCAAACGTTGCCATACCATAGCAGGTAACGGCTACCACGAAGAATTTAAGGATAGGATTTTCTCTTACTTTATCCCATGCCCCTCTTAAGGTAAGAAGACCATTCAGCATACCACCCCAAGACGGCGCAATCAGCATGATAGAGAAACCTGTACCTACCGCCTGTGCCCAGGCAGGTAATGCTGTATATTGCAGGTGGTGAGGTCCTGCCCAAAGATAAACGAAGATTAATGACCAGAAGTGAATAATAGATAATTTGTATGAGAATACTGGTCGTTGGGCTGCTTTAGGCATAAAGTAATACATCAGACCTAATACAGGGGTGGTTAATACGAATGCAACCGCATTGTGACCATACCACCATTGTACTAATGCATCTTTTACACCTGCATATACAGAATAAGATTTCCAGCTTGTGAAAGATAAAGGAACTTCAAGGTTATTGAAAATGTGAAGCATTGCTACGGCAATCCATGTTGCCATGTAGAACCAGATCGCTACATATAAATGTCTTACCCTTCTTTTAGCAATGGTTCCAAACATATTGATTCCGAATACTACCCATGAGAAAGTAATTAATATATCAATAGGCCACTCATGCTCAGCATATTCTTTAGAAGTATTGATACCCATCAGGAAAGTAATCACTACGGTAACAATCATAAACTGCCAAGACCAGAAGTGAATCCATGAAAGCGTATCACTATACATTCTTGTTTTCAGCAATCTCTGCATACTGTAATAAGCACCGCAGAAGAAGGAATTACAAACGAAAGCAAAAATTACGGCACTCGTGTGAAGCATTCTGATCCTTCCGAATCCCATCGCTCCTTGTGTATTGATAAGCCCCTGAATATTACCCGAAGCTAAACTCTTAATCGTTGTATCATCCGTACCGAATAAAAATTCAGGTAATTCAGGATAAAAAAGCATCAAAGCGGCAGTAAGCCCCAGCAGAAATCCGACGAGTCCGAATACGATAGTTGCATAGAGGAATGCCCTGACAATATTATTGTCATAGTTAAATTTTTGCGTCTCCATAAATTCCAATAGTGTTTACCGAAGTGATATTTGCTCTGAAAATGGTTTATTTTTCGCCGTTTTCGATGTTAAAAGTAAATATCATGTAACGTGTATAATGTTTTGCCAAAGGTATTTATTAACTTTGTTGGAGGCTAATAGATAATCTTCTAAAATATACCGAAAACTACTAAAACAAAAACGATGAAAGTATGTGGACAAAATATCAGGAAAATACGAAGGAGTAAAGACCTTACTCAGGAATACATGGCTTTTGAAATGGGGATTTCCCAAAAAGCATATTCCGATATTGAAAACTCCAAAGTGAAGATCAATCTTGAGATCCTGACTAAGATTTCAGATATTTTAGACATAAAGCCTTCCGATATTTGCAGCATTTCTCATAAATGCGGTACAGATGACGGATACGAAGATAAATATCAGGAACTTTTGGAATATATGAAAAAGAATAATATTCCGATTCCGGATGCGCATTTAAAAAGATAGATATATTCTTTCAGATCTTAGATAAAGATAATAAACCAGTCTTGACCGTTGTGTGAAGACTGGTTTATTATTTATTTTCTTATTACCCCTATTGAATGATGGGGAACAATCTGTATTTTTTACTGTTTTTAATGACGATGATTAATCAATTTGCCCCATGGAATGTGAATTTCTGTGAAAAGTTTTTATATATTTAGCGACCGAATAATTGATTCAATGGACAACGAAAATAAAACAGGACAAAACGAAACTTTAGTTAGAGGATTAACAAATCGACATATACAATTAATTGCCCTTGGGGGTGCCATAGGAACCGGATTGTTTCTGGGAATTGGACCCGCAGCCGTACTGGCAGGACCATCCGTTATCTTAGGATATGCTTTGGCAGGTATTATCGCCTTTTTTATCATGCGCCAGCTTGGTGAAATGGTTGTTCAGGAACCCGTATCGGGAAGTTTTAGTTACTTTGCCTATAAATATTGGGGAAATTTTCCAGGATTTGCTTCCGGATGGAACTATTGGATTCTCTATATTCTCGTAAGTATGGCTGAGCTTACAGCAATAGGTCATTATATACATTTCTGGTGGCCCGAAATACCACTCTGGGTTTCCAGTTTGTTCTTTTTTGTGGTCATTAATGCCCTGAATCTGGCTTCTGTAAAAGTATATGGAGAAACAGAATTCTGGTTCTCCATCATCAAAGTTGTCGCGATTATTGCAATGATTATTTTTGGAGTTTATCTTTTAATAAGCGGTACCGGAGGAGAAAAAGCGACAATTACCAATTTATGGAATGACGGCGGACTTTTCCCGAAAGGATTATTCAATAAAACGACTGAAGGTTATTCAGGACTGTTTGCAGCTATGGCAATGATCATGTTTTCTTTTGGAGGTCTGGAATTGATCGGAATTACAGCTGCTGAAGCTAAAAACCCTGAAAAAACTATTCCACAGGCAACCAATCAGGTGATCTACAGGATTTTAATTTTCTATGTAGGAGCTTTGGTAATTTTATTTTCATTAAGTCCCTGGAGAGAAATTACAGAAGGTTCAAGCCCGTTTGTAATGGTTTTCCAAAATCTGAATGGGTTAGAATTCAGTCTTTTTGGTAAAGTAATCCAGTTCAATACCCTGATTGCTAATGTACTTAACCTTATTGTACTGACTGCTGCTTTATCCGTATACAACAGTAGTGTTTACAGCAACAGCCGTATGCTTTTCGGATTGGCTCAACAAGGAAATGCACCAAAATTCCTGAAAAAGCTGAATAAAAACTCAGTTCCGACCAATGCAATCATTATATCTTCATGTTTCGCGGGAATCTGTATTATCATTAATAAACTGGTGCCGGAAAAAGCATTTCAATATCTGATGGCTCTTGTGGTATCTACATTGATTATCAACTGGCTGATGATCTGCTATACTCACCTGAAGTTTAAGCAGTCAATAACGAAAGAAGGAGTTCAGTCAAAGTTTCCATCCATATTTTATCCTGTTTCCAATTACATATGTATTGCCTTTTTAGTTCTTATTTTAGGATTAATGACCATTACAGGAATGGAGATTCAGGTAATTTTGATTCCGATCTGGATAGGATTTTTATTTGTAATGTATAAATTATATAAACCCAGTTAATAGGTTTTAAATACAATAAAAGATATGGTTTTTGGAAGCTTTTTAGTAGTACAGAAACCATATTTTATTTTAAAAAGTATCATTCATGAAGCATTTTTTTTTCTTTCTGTTCATATGTTTATTTCCAATTTCTGGAGCCGCTCAAAAGAGTGATTTTAATATTTATATTGAAACTTCCGATATCCGGAACTTTTGGAAAGCTTATGATGAGGTTCGGAGAATTGAAAATAAAAACGATAAAATATCAAGATTCCAAAAACTATATGTGGATAAAGCGACTTCCGGCTTAAAAGACTTTATGGCTTCAAGGAATTTTACTTCGGAGCAATGGATTGAGTCATTTGCAGACAAACCCAAATTCTGGAATTCTATCAGAAGTAAAACAGAGAGCATTCAAAAAGATTTTAAAAGTATTAATACTATTTATCAGCATTTCAGTCAGCTGTACACAGATTTTTCACCTCCGAAAATCTACTTTACCATAGGAAATCTCAAAGGAGGAGGAACTGTTATTAATGGAAATTTAATTATTGGCTCTGAACTTGCTGCTTCTGATGCCACGGTAGATTATTCCGAATTGTCTAAAAACTATCAGGACAGAATGAAGATTAATTCAGGTATTATTTTTCTTACGGCTCATGAACTGGTTCACACGCAACAAAATTTAAAAGGTGATGGAAAGACCAATTTATTGGGGCTTAGTTTGAAAGAAGGATCTGCTGATTTTATAGCTGAATTGCTGACCGGGAAAAAAGTGGAGGCTCCTTATATTGATTACGGAATGGCTCATCAAAATGTTTTATGGGAACAATTCATAAAAGAAAAGGATGGATATGATTTTCAAAATTGGTTATCCAATACATCTACAATCAAAGACAGACCTGCCGATTTGGGATATTTTATAGGCTACATTATTACAAAAAGATTTTATGAAAACTCAAAAGATAAAAAAGCAGCAATAGATAAAATAATGAAACTGGATTTCAATGATAGTTCTCAAACAGAAAATTTTTTAAAGCAGTCAGAATACCGGGTAGAAGTGAAGTAAAATGTTAATCATCCTCTGTTTACCTATAAGTATTTTTAAAGTATGGTTTTTATCTGCATTTTTTGTAAATTAGTAATAGAAAATTATTCAAAATCAGGTGAAATTACTGTCTGTTTTTGAAGAAATGCAGCGGACAAGCCGAACACCGCAATACAAAGTAGGCATTTAAAAAACACTTCTATGGCTAATTTATTTCAAACCTTTACCAACACTGTTAAACATTGGTATATCCCATTGATCTTTGGAATTTTATTTCTTATCTGCGGTTTTTATGTATTCAGTGTGCCGCTTGCAACTTATGTTACTCTTTCCATCTTTTTCAGTGTCTCATTTCTTTTTTCCGGGATTACAGAAGTTTTCTTTTCATTACAAAATAGTAAATCCTTACAAGGGTGGGGCTGGTTTCTGGTAAGTGGTTTACTTACAACCGCAATTGGCGTTTATTTAATAGCTTATCCACAGATTTCAATGTCTATTCTGCCTTTTGTAGTTGGATTTACTCTATTATTTCGTTCTTTTCAGTTATTAGGTTTTGCCTTTGATTTGAAAAGTATGAAAATAATGAGTTGGGGAAATATAGCCCTGGCAAGTGTAGGTGGAATCATATTTTCTCTATTATTAATATTTAATCCAGTATTTACAGGGATTTCACTAGTTACCTTAACGGGTATTTCCTTTATTTTTATGGGAATTGCTTCTATTATGCTGGCTTTGGATTTGAGAAAAGTTAAAAAAATTCCGGGAAAAGTAAGCCAGGAACTGAGAGATAAGATCAGATCTATACAGGAAGAAATTGATGAATTAAAGAAATAGTCATGCTTTATATGACATCATGAAGAAATCCATCTCATTCTCGAGGTGGATTTTTTCTTTTATACAACAAGTAAGTTATGGTTTTCCATAATTTTTTAATTGAGCTTTGATTTAGTTTTGTGAAAAATTAAAGCTAGAAACATGAAAAAAATACTTTTACTACTTGTATTAACATCTATCATTTATTCTTGTGGAGGAAGCGGAAGTGATTCTGGATCCGAATATTGTACTTATAATGGGCATACGCTTTATACAGGCGAAAAAGGAGGATGTTATTATTTGTCTTCCGGGGGAAATAAAGAATATGTTGATAAAAGCTATTGCAGAGGATGTAATTAAAAAAAATGATTGCCAAAATCTATTAACAGATACTTTTATAGTGTCTGTTTTTTATTTTATTAGAAGAATTCTAGAAAAAACAAAAACCATCCTTGAAAAGGATGGTTTGTAGTCAAAAAGTGAACAAATGTCGAACTAAATAATTGACGACCTTATGGTTCTATCCAAACTAACATCATAAAAACATATTCGTAATTATAGTATTATTCTAACTGATTCGCCATTATATTCGGTCCTATTTTGAGCATATTGTCAGGACTGGTTATATATTTCCGTTTGGGAAATAAGTAATAGATTTATCATCTTTTAATTAATTTCTTCTGTTTGAACCTCGATATCAATTTCTTCAAAATCATCAGGTTTTTCCTGAATTGGAGTTTCGAGCTTAACGCCATTTAAATAATAGGTTAAACCAAGATATATCTCTTCACTAAATAGCATTCCATCTATTTTTCTTCTAAATACTTTACCTGCTTCAGCGGTAATTATGTTATCTTCTATATTCATTTTTATTCGATTGGGAAAATTCGTGCAGCATGATAGCTCCAACTGGTTGCTGTCTTATAAGCATTTACACTACCTGCCGGCACATATATTTTTATTAAATCATTACTCGGATCATTACACAATGTTTTAGAAATAAGGGTTGGCGGAATTACGGCAAAAATTGTTAATTTCAAATACTTTCCATTTAAAGCACCCATAACAAATGGTCTTGTTTCAATATATTCAACTGATGCAGGGAGTTTTACTTCAAAAAATGGTGTAACGATATTGGCAGGAGGAGGAATAGAATCAGCTCTTATTATCGTAAGTGCAGTCCATTCTGAAAGATCATAAGAAGTCAATTGTACATTATTTTCATCCGTCATCGGAATATAAGCAGACTCAAACAACAAATTAGCTTTTATCTCTTTTAAATATTTAAAAGAGATTTTATTACCATCTCCTGATTTTACGTAACATCTAGTAAGAACATTAACACCTAATATTTTAACATTTTTGAACCAACTAAGATCCACTCTAATATTCCCCAAGCCTCCATCTCCAATTTCTTCAAGATTTTCAAATGGATTGGTTGTATTGGCAATACTTGATGTGGTAGCATATAATTGAAATGCATTAGCTCCTATTTTTTTTATGTTAGGCGGGAAAATAATATTAGGTCCCCAGTAAATGCCATAAAATGCTCTAAAGCCTATTTCTTCCAAGTTGGTAAAAAATCTAAACTCAGGAAAAGCACTAGCAAAATCAGTATTATAACTTGGATTGATTGAACCATTAAAAGCATTATCTTCAATTTTAGTCACAAGTCGAGCTTCGGAAAAACTGAGTTCATTATCACCATTTTTATCATATTTCTCTAAAATTAATTTTTTTCTTGTTGAACTAGAAAACTGGATAAATTCAGTAACATTTTGGAATGTAAAATGAAAATCAGGCCAATTGTTCTCCATAAAAACTTTATCGTCAGCATAAATCGTTTTGAAATCCCATGTACCTTCTACCACTGAATGAGGAAGTGTATTTCCGCTATCATCTATTCCTTTTGCAACGATAAGCTTATAAAAAGAATCACTATTATCACTGCTTCCTACAAGATTATTGACACTGATTCTACTTATTTTTGTTAAATTATTGACAATAGTAGTTACATTTATTTTTGAACAGTTTTTAATATAAAGCGTTGTAATACTGGTTGGTGTGAAAAATAAATTTTGATTGGAAATAAAATTTTGATTGTCTAAAATAAGAGTGTTTGCCACTGTAGGAAGTACTAATAAATTTAGTAAACCACCTTTTGGCAGTAAAACAGCTGAAACACCAGTTCCTGCCGCATACACGCTCTTTATCGCTGTACAGCCTGATAAATCAACAGCCTGCTTGAGATTAGGACAATTCGAAATATCCAACTCTTCCAACAACGTATTATTTCCCACAAAAAGGTTTCTCAGATTTTGATTAGAATACCCCACCACTTGACTTCCTATTCGAAGCCTCGATAAATTCATCGCTTTTGAAACATCTAAAGTACCAAGATACTTTCTTGACAAATCTCCAAGATCTTTAATTGCAGAGGCACCATAGATAATGGTTTCTGTGTCGTTAAAAGTAATAGCCGGAGCTTGAACTAAAGATGAAACATTTTTTCTAAGCCTCGCACGGTTGATATAGGAACCAAACTTAATTTTCGTATATCCGTCTTTCTGAGCCGTTAATAAAAAATTAGCATTTGGAGGAATTGCAAGGGTGCCCGAAGGTGTATAAAGTCGCATTGTGATATAATCAGATGAAAAAGTAGACGTGTCATATTTTCCGTCCATATATCTGAATCTATTTAATAACCAATAATTCCTGTGCGATTTTCTTGAACCTTGTGCGGGGTATAAATAACTTCCGTTCCCGGCAACAACCAAAGGATCTATATATTTATATTTCGCATCTTCATTGAAAATACTTTCCGCCCATTTGTCAGATTCTAATGTGTTAAAATACGTATTGCACTTATCATAAGTCAGAATTCCTGAAGTTCTCATTTGCTGATATAATGCGGTAATCTCACTATCAAAAGCTACTTCAACCAATTTCCAAAGCTCTGAAAGGGCACCATTCCAGACAAATCCACTTCCTACTTGGTCGTGAGCTTCTACCCAATAATCATACACATTGTGACCTTCGTTATTAAGACCTAAAACCGTGTCATTATCATAAAATATAAGATACCAACGATTATTTCCTTGCGCATCCGGATACATCGCAAACATTTGATTTTTAGCGCGCTGATCGACCATTGCAAAAAACTCAGTGAATACATAATAAAACAGTAAAAACTGAATATTAAAATGATCCGGAGCCTCGGTTTTGAATTTTAAAGGATTATTTTTGCAACTCACAATCCAGGTATGCAAAGCTTCAAGATTCGATGTATCTTCATTATTTTCCGGATATCTTCCCTCAAAATCATTTTTCCATAAATGCTTACCATTTTCGTCTACACTTTGAAAATCTGTAGCAATAAATAATGTATTATCTGAAGTATTGTTTAAAAATTCCCAGCATTCCTGCCCCCCTGTAAAACCTGTCGTTGCTTCATTGGACTTATCATTGTTAAAATTATATTTTCCGAGAAAAATACGCTCAGAATCTGTTGTCGCTCTGTGAAAAATAAGCATAGGAAATCCATCCATCGTAGTACGGATATCAGGATTAATTAATTGTGGCGGAACTAAATAACCCAATTGATTTAAAGAATCCTGTGCAAGCCTTGCCAAACCAATGTTATGAGAACCTGAAGATTCCATAAAATCGGCTTTAAAAGTAAATGTCTTTTCCGCCAATGAATTATCACGAAGTTTGTATTTTGAAGAATTTATTTCGCCATTTTTAAAACCTCCATTAAATTTTATTTTAAAGTTTTTTCGGGGATAATATTGTGATGATGTACCCTGAACATCAATACTCGCATTTACATAAGAAAACGATTTTGTAGGATCCTGAGCATTTTCATACTCTCCAACAATTGTTTTTTTATCGCCTTTATAAGTTGGCAGATCTCCAACAATGGTTAAGCATGGAATTGATTGTAAACATTTATCGTAGGACAAATTTCCGAATGCATCGTACAATTTATTTCTCTCATAGATGTTGACTTTTTCAACCAGATTATCCATGTCAGCGATGTAATTGGATAACATCTGATCGGCGTTTAGATTATTATTATAAACCCTGATATTATATAGATTAATAGTACAGTCACTGCTTCCAATGGTAATGTTTTGAGGAGCTTGTTGTAAAAAACTGTCTAATGAATTATACTGATATAATGAAGATATAATTCCATTGATATACACAAATACCAATCTTTGATCTGCAACCTTTGTAACGACTACACTTACACGGATCCTTTCCTCTTCCTTAAAAAATATGGATGTACTGTCCTGCTCAGAGCTGAACGAAAACGAATTTGAGGTAGCAACAAATCCAACATTTCCATTCTTACAAGAAAAAATAGTACTGTCACTGTTTTTTATATCTGAAGTTGAAAATTCAAATTCTAATGTTTTACCGCCTGTTTTAAAATCGTTATCAAATATTTTAAAAGGAATCTCAACCCTTGCATTTCCGCTCACTTTAAGCGCTACAGAACCTTTTGAATCTTGAATCCACCCATTGGTGCTGAAATCAAAATCAGTAAGAATACATGACAAATTTTTGTATTTCCACTCTTTTTTGTTAATCTCTGAATTGCTTCTGTTTCGGCTGCTTAAAAATAATTCCAAGCCTAGCGTTTCGGCTTCTACCTGAATATCAAATGCTGCTACCACTACTGAAGTATTTTTCGTGACATTGCCACATTTAAAAGTTACAGTGTGCGCACCTGAGTCCATAAATGTATAGGTGAACTTCTGCAAACTTCTATTTACTACCAATTCTGAAACCTTCACTCCGTCGACCAAAATCTCAACATCGCTATAATTAGATGATGGTGAATACACCAGATATTCAATCGAAGCTGGAGCATATTGATTCGCAACAACATTATTTGCCGAAGAAACCAGAGGTGTTAAATTATCGGCAACAACACTGATAATATCTGTAAATAAGTGATTGCTTTCAATGATCTCTCCTGACAAATCAGCGGTCATATATACCTCTAAAATATGAACTCCGTGCGGCTGTGCAGGAATTTCATAAAGAAGCTCTTTGTTATTAATTGAAGTAACTACCGGAGGAAGATCTGATCCATTTAATTTGAAATGAATCGTCTTCTCGACATTCCCGGTTGGAATATATCGGAAAATGATGGGTCCCGAATTAATAGTGGTCTTGTTGTATGTAGTACTTAAAGCAAGTGCTATTGTTTGAATATCATATTTTAATTTCCTATTATTTCCATAACTATCAGTGATACTAAGTGTTATTGTATTATCTCCCGCCAAAATATATGACGTGATATCTATCTCATTGGCTCCCTGATTAATGTTTTTATTAAATAGGATTGTATTTCCCTTTAAAATACTCGCAGTTCCTCCGCCAGTCTCACTACCATCAACGCTGTCGATGGATGACCATGAAAAAACTAGTTTAACTTCGCTTCCGAATGATTTTACGAACGATGCAGGTATTTCAGATTTTGCGCGGAAAACAATTCCATTGCCTCCTCCGGTTCCTCCACCAGTTCCATATTCACTTTCTGACTTTTCTCCTAAAGCTGAATATGCAATCTGTTTAATGATTTTTCCATCTTCGTTTTTAATGAAGAACATAACGGGATAAATAAAGTTATCTGCAACTTCTTTATCTGATCTTTCATAATTTGTAAAATAAATTCTTCCTGTATATCTCATTTTAATCTTCTTGTGTTAAATCAATAAAACCATCTGCTCCGCCTCCAGGCATATTCACCTCAAGAACAGACCACACCAAACCGTCAAAGGAAATTATTCCGAAATTTTCAATTGTAACTCCAGAAGCATTTTCGTAGACTCCACTTCCTGCCCAAAACCATTTTGGTGATCCCGGCTTAACAATAATATTATCAGCAGGTCTTAAAATTCCTCCAAAGGAAGAATTTGCTCCTGAACCTTTAAGCAATTCTATCTGCTCCTGAAGTATATTTACAATTTCCTCGATTTGCTCCTTTGTATAGACATTTCCGGTCTCTTCACCATCGTCTATAGTGGCTGCTAGTTTGATCTTTAATTTTTCTTTCCATTCTTCTACATTTCTGGCAGTAAGATTGGATGCATTAAGTTTTGCGAGCACTAAATCGTGTGCGCTTTCATCTTGCAGATGATTTGTAAAAGTGGTGCTGGATACTGTTTTTTGAAAAGTTTCATTTAAACCCGTTACCTCATCCATCCTGATGTTTTCATCTAAATGTCGGAATGAAGAAAAGGTCTGCTGAAACTGATTTTCTGTGGGCATATCACCCTTTTCAAACCAGCTAAATATTGTTTTTAATGGTACTTTCATTATTATTGGAAATTAGTTTTTATAAAATTGATGATTCGAGGGAAAGTCTATTCTTGATAGGCTTATTGTAGTAAAATAGAATTCTGTTTTTTGAGCAATTATTGATTTCTGCCCCTCTTTTATCGTGCTATAAATGAGTGAATTATTAATAGGGGTGCAACTTAGAAAACATATATTTCCGCAATGTTTTTTTTGTAATTTATTTTAAACCAACTACATTTTTTTATACTGTTTTCTATGTGTATTTTTTTGACCACAATGATCATTCACATTCTTTAGAGTGCAAATTTCATTGTTTTTTTATCCTTATAAAAGTTTTTTGACCTCGCTATTCTGTAATTGCAGTAACAAGTATTTTTAACCTAAATAGACCGATGTGAATTAATAATCAATTCATCAGTATTTTATATTAGTACTATAAATGCACTTGTGAATATTGTAATCGTAGTTATACATTTTTATGGGGAAGTGATTTGAAATAAGGAATTAGATTTATAATGAAGATTATATTAAAGGTTTCTTAAAAAAATATGAAGGAACTTTTTTAGTAGTGAAAATAATGTTAGAAGAATGGTTTCAGGGAAATTATTTGTAGGAATCAGATTTTTCAAAGAGATGATTGCCAAAATTGACAAGAGATATTGTAGAATCAAAATAAAAACTTTGCATTGAAAAATCCATTTAAGTGACCCTTAATTCTAATCTGTAAAGAACAGAACACTTTTTCTATTCAGATGAACTCAACTTTTTGCTGGGTTCACAACTTTTGTGACAGATTCAGTAGCTACCGAACCATTCAAAATTTTATGAGTAGGGAGAATTGGAAAGGAAAACGGCAGGAAAAAGATAGAACTCTAAGTCTGGAATAATAAAAATGCTTTCTTTGAAAATATATTTTTAAAATCTATATTTAAATTGCTGTTTTATGAAAGATTTAAAATTTGTAATATATGCAATGAAAGTGGTTGAAAATAAATACTAAATGTTTTAAAAACGATTGTAATACTGTGTTTTTTAGTGTGTTGCTGAGTAAAATTTACTCACGGAAATAATATTAATTCAAAATATGGGGAAAATATATTTGTAATTATTCGATAATTTTACTTATACTTATATCTGTAAGTATTTAAGAAATAATTGATTTAAACTATCTGATATTTTGTAGTGTACAATACAAAAATAAGATGAATTAAATATGTTTGCAAACAAACACCAAAGAGCAATCAATGTGTCTAAACTTGAGATTCAAATCAAAAAAAACTCAAATTTTTTAAAATGAAAAAACTATTATTTACAGGATTATTGATGATTAGTACATTATCTTTTGCTGCATCATGGACAATTACAACTACTTGCGGAGTTGTTGGAACTATTCAAATTGCTGATGGTGCTAGTACTTCTCAAGTTGCTCAAGCAGTAAGTCAATACAATTATAATCAATGTGGTGTGAGACCTGCTAAAATTAATCTTTCTATCGAGCCATAGACATTAATAGATTTTAATAATAATAGGTTCGTCAAACTGACGAACCTATTTATAAATCATGCTATATAACAATGAATTTAAAAAAAATATTATTTCTATTATTAATTTATACAGTCAATTTTTTACATTCTCAAGATTTAAAATCTAATTACGTCTGCACATATAAACTAGAGTACTCAATAAATGGGAAAAAAGATAATGAGCAATTCATTTTGTTTATTGATGCTATTAATAAAAAGTCTTTTTTTCAAAGCTCAATCAACTATGCAAAAGATACAGTAGATATAAAAGATCCTTTGCAATTAGCTGGTTATGACAGTGATTTCAATGAGATGGTTCTCTTCGATAAAAATTCATTTAAAGTTTTTGAAACAGTAATAGATGCTAAATTATCTTATTTGGAAAATCAAAAAATAAGCTGGGTAATATTGGATAAAATTAGGAAAGAGGAAAATGTTACTATGCAATTGGCAAAAACTAATGCTTATGGAAGGACATGGTTTGCTTGGTTTAGTAAGGATGTTCCAATTGATTTTGGACCCTACAAATTTAATGGCTTGCCTGGTTTCATAGTTTCTCTATATGATGAAAAAAAGGACTTTGTATTTACTCTTCAAAAATTTAAAAAGAAAATAAAAACTTTAAAGCTCCCAAATTCAAAAAAATTCAAAAACATTCCAAAAGTTACATTTAATAAATCTAGATTTAAAATTCAGACGGCTGATAATGGTGTTGTTATTTTTAATAATGCGAAAGAAAGAGAAAGCTGGATGAAAAAGCTTGAAGAAAGGTATACTTCTTTACCTTTATTAGATATTGAGTATCCAATTAAATAATACATTATTTATTTTAGCTTATCTATAAGGCTGGAGCTTTGATCTTAGAAATATGAATTTTTTTTTTAAATGTAGATCTACAAGAACAAATCTCGAACCGATTCGTTGGTGATTTGCAAATTTTATCAACTTTACAGTTATAGGAATTTAGTTTGAATAGTGGAATAGATAATTATCATTAGTTAATAGAAATACGGTTAATTTACGGTAATCCGTAATAAATATGATAGAGAGAATAATTCCAATATTATTGTGACACAGTATGATCCGGATGGAGGTATAGCGAAAAAGTTTACCAACAAATTAGGACAAGAATATAAAACATCTACCAAAGCATTTGGACAGGGTCAGTTTGCTTCAAAGGATGTACAATATGATGTATTGGGTAGAAAGCTTAAAGAATCTGAGCCTTATTTTGATGGACAAAGTGCCTCCGGGTGGAATACCATTATTTATGATGATTCTGTATATCCTGTTAAAGTAACAGCTACTGAGTTTAATGGTAAACAAATGGAGACTTCTGTTTCCGGTTTAACAACAACGGTAAAAGAGTTAAATGGCTATGGAAGAACTACCTCAAAAACTACTGATGCACTGAATAATGTAATTTTGAGCAAGGATAAAGGAGGAACAATTATTTTCTCATATAATGCAGCAGGAGAGCAAATTAAGGCGCAATATGCTGAAAATGTTGTTACAACTAAATATGATGCTTGGGGAAGAAAATCAGAGTTCAATGATCCTTCTAACGGATTGTATAAATATGAATATGATCCTTTTGGACAATTCAAAAAAATAAGTAGTCCTAAAGGAACGAAAGAATATACTTATAATAATTTAGGTCAGCTGATCTCTCAAAAAGAATTGTCAACTACAGACGCCGGACAAGCTACTAATAAAATAATTTCATATTCTTATGATAATAAAGGTAGGGTAATTTCTAAAGGGGGAATCTCAAATGGGAAAGCTTACAGTTCTAATGTTTCTTATGATCCACAGGGAAGACTCTTATCTTCGTCTGAAAGTAGTAATGGTAAGTATTATATAAGAAAAGGTATTACATATGATGACAAAGGAAGAGTCATTTCTTATGAAAAACAATTATATTCTTCTAGTGCTTTAACCAAAGTAAATATCGAAAATGTATATAGTGCTTGGAATGGAGAATTGTATCAAGTAAAAGATAAAAGCTCTGGTAAAATTCTTTGGGAGCTTCAGGAGACTAATGCTAAAGGACAGCTGTTAAAATCTAAATTAGGAGCTACAAGTGTTAATAATACGTATGATTCAAATGGTTTTTTAACAAATGTCAATCATTCATCAGCAGTGAAATCAGGCATTCTCCAACTTTCTTACTCATTTGATGCGATAAAAAATGAACTGAAAAGCAGAACAACAGGTGGAGATTTTAATATCGTAGAATCTTTTGATTATTACGATAATAACCGATTAGTAAACTGGACACATCCTGTAACCGGAATTAAACCTTCCAATAACCGGAATGTTTATGATATTAAGGGTAGGATCATGGAAAACGACCAGGTAGGAACCATGAAGTATGAGAATGCGGCTAAGATCTATCAGCCGACAGCAATGACATTGAATGCAGTGGGAACTCAGAATTACAATAATGATCTGATCCAAAGCATTGCTTATAATGAGAATAATGATCCCGTATTTATTGATGGAATGAAAGGTGATGTAGCTTTCCAATATGGATTAACAAGCATGAGGCAAAGAGTTACATATGGTGGTAATTTTAATATTGATGGAGATGGAAAATTCACCAAGTATTACAGTGAAGATGGAAGTTATGAAATTGTAAAGGACAATGCGACAGGAAAAGAGAAACATATTCTTTATATTGGTGGAAATCCTTATAATAGCAATATTATTTATTTAAAAAATTATAATGAGGCGAATGGTTCTTATAAATTCCTACACAAAGATTATATTGGCAGTATCTTAGCTATCAGTAATGAAGCAGGAAACAAGCTGGAGCAAAGACATTTTGATGCATGGGGGAATTTTACCCATCTTCAAATTGGAAATGGAGCTATAATTACTGACAAGAATATTATTGATACTATATCGTTATTAGTAGAAAGAGGCTATACCAGCCATGAGCATTTTGCAGAGGTTGGAATCATCCACATGAATGGTAGATTGTATGATCCGTTATTGAGAAGATTTTTAAATGCTGATGAAAACATACAGGATCCTTACAATACCCAAAACTACAATAAATATGGATATGTGATGAATAATCCATTGATATACAATGATCCTAGTGGGGAGTATTGGGAGGCAGGTGCATTATTGACCGCTGCAGCGTTTGCTATACAAGGGGCTATTGTAGGGACAATACTTGCTGCAGGAATATATATAGTAAACTCTCTAGTGACCGGAACCTGGTCTTGGGGTGGTTTTGCCAGAAGCTTACTTTTAGGAGCAGTTACAGGAGCAGCCACAGGAGGTTTAACTGGAGGAATGTCAGCCAGTGGCTTCCAAGGAGCCGTGATTGTGAGTAGTATGAATGGTGCTATTGCCGGGGGAGTTGATGCTTTGTTTAGTAAAGAGAATTTTTTTACCGGTATGTATAGAGGAGCGGTTTTTGCGGCGGCTACTGCTGGAATTATAAGTGGGATTAGCTGGGTGGTTAATCAGTTTAATAACTTTTATGTATATCAAGGTCAAACAGCAGAGGTATTAGATTTAGAATCCGATAAAATTTATGGTACACCTGTAGAGCACAGCGCAGATCAAATTTCAAAAGTGGTTCAAAAAGAGTTTAAAAATGTATTACCTACTAATGGAAGCTATTTAGCATTACATAAACCTAGTGATTTACCTGAATATATGAGAAAAATTGGATATACTTTTGATGGAAAGGTTCTAATGAATGGTAATAAACAAGAAGTTTTGGCAACGACTACTCCATTTTATAATAATAAATACATTAAATATGTTTTTGCTCCAAATGCGGCGAGATCTTACGAACAATTAGTGAAAACAACAGGGCATGAGTTATTACATGGAACTTTTTTTTCAAAAGGAATTTCTGCGTTTGAAATGGTTGTTTCGAACTGGGGTATAAAATCATATCCAACTGAATTAAATAACCATCATGCAATAATTGCTATATGGGAAGATAAATTCTTAAAATATAAAGGATGGCAAAATCTTCCTGTAAATAGATTACCTGTAATAGATTTGAATAAATTAATTCCTGCAAGCCCAGGACATAAGTTTCAAAAAGATCTAATGCTTAAAATAATGTCAAATTTTTTTAATACATCCAAATGAAAAAATATACATTGATATTCCTCTTTATTTTTTTATTTTCCTGCTCACAAAAACAAGAGGTAGGAAAAGACACTGTTACTTTAGAATATAAATATGATTTGAATAAAAAAGAATATTATTTAATATTCTCAAATAAAACAAATGAAGATTTGACTATTTTAATACCTAATCAATTGGTTTTTGTTCTTTATAATGATACCGATGAAAAAGCATCAAATAATATTTTGGAAAATGTCGAAAGGACAATTTACTGTAACATAGGGAATTATCCTTCTACAAAATCTGCTATGATATTAAAAAAAAGCTATTATAACTATTTCCATAGTAATGATCAAAAATATGAATTTACAGCAGTTGATTTAAAAAGTAATGAAAAGAAAGAAGTTTTATATCATATTTTAACAAAGAAAAATATCAACTTTGGACATAAAAATTTATATAAACAGTATATTCCCAAAATGAGAGATTTACTAAATCAGAAGCCTTTTTTGGGAGTTCTCAATCAATACTTGGAGTTTAATGATCATGACTATAAATTATATTTGAACGATTTTGAAGTTAGAGATAGTCTTATCATACAACCTTAATGTTTAAGTATTTTTCAGATTACTCTAGCAATAAGTAGGAGATAGTTTATTTCTAAGATTATCTGAAAAAGATGTTGATTAAATAAATTTATTCTCATTTTGAAATAATAATTTGTACTCCTTAACGAGATAGCTTTAATATTTTCAAATTCCTGTATCAATTGATGCAGGAATTTTTATTGTATATTGGACTTTGTTATTAGTGGAAAGAGGTTAGGTAAACTTCCCTGTTTTTCAGACAAATTAAAATTAAAAACTTCAGGTTAAAACTCAGAGGAGTAAAGAATAGAAAACTTTTTCTATGTAGATGAACTCAACTTTTTGCAGGGTCCACTCCTTTTGTGACAGATTCTTAAAGATTCTGGAAGTAAGAATTTAAGAAGTTCGGTTTCATTTTGCACTATGTAAAATTAATAATTTTATTTTTCTCCCCAACTTTTGAGACTGATCCTTCATTAGTTCCCTTTTTTATTTTTCAAAAGAGAACAAAAAAAACAAAAACCACCCTTAAAAAGGGTGGTTTGTAGACTCACAGGGATTCGAACCCCAGATGACTGAACCAAAATCAGTAGTGTTACCGCTACACCATGAGTCTGTTTGTTTTAGTGGTGCAAATTTACAGCTTTTTTCTTTAGATGCAAGAACTTTTTGAATTTTTTTTTAAATTTACTGTAGATTTATTTACGGAAAATATGCAGATAGACTTCAATAATCTCAATATTAATCAATTATCCTTTAATACGGAATTTGAAAAAAAAGTTAGAAATTTTTTAGAAGAATGGATTTCTGAAGGTGAAACAGTAAATGTTCAGACTTCAGGCTCTACGGGAACGCCTAAAATTTTTGAAATTGAAAAAAAGAAAATGATCAATTCTGCAGTAATGACCTGCAATTTTTTAGGATTAAAGGAAGGCGATAAAGCTTTATTATGTCTACCAACAGAATATATTTCCGGTAAAATGATGGTGGTTCGTTCTATGGAGCGAAAATTGAAATTAATTATAGCAGAACCTTCTTTACATCCTGTAGCCAATCTGGAAGAAGAAATAGATTTCTGTGCGATGACACCTCTTCAAGTTGAAAATTCACTGGAAAAATTATATTTGATCAAAAATCTTATCATTGGTGGTGCAGCCGTTTCAGAAAGTCTGAAAAATAAAATTATAGAAATGAATCCTGACAGCTCAAACCGTATTTTTGAAACCTATGGAATGTCAGAAACCCTTTCCCATATTGCTTTGAAACAATTGATGCCACAACCGGAAGATTATTTCACAGTTTTTGAGAACGTTTCTATTTCTCTTGATGAAAGAGGCTGCTTGACAATATTTGCGCCCAATGTTAATGAGGAGATATTGAAAACTAACGATTTAGTTGAAATTAAAAATGATAGCCAATTTAAATTTTTAGGAAGACTCGATAATGTAATCAATTCCGGAGGAGCAAAAATATTTCCTGAAACTTTAGAAACTTTGGTGAAAAAAGAAATACCAAACGAAGTTATATTTGTAGGTTTACCCGATGAAAGTTTAGGACAAAAATTAATATTGATTGTTGAAGGAAACGAATCTGATGATGTGATTCAACAAATTGGACAAGTATCTTTTGAAAAAAATTTTCACAGACCAAAGGAAATTATTTTTATGAATAAAATCCCTAGAACCCCCAACGGAAAAGTGAATAGAATTGAGCTTCATAAAATTATCAGCGAAAATAGATAATCGTATTTCTGAATCCTGCAACTATTGAAAAATTAAAATAATGAAAGACTTTTCAAAAGAACTCAGTTTTAAAACTTCCCGAAGCAGTGGAGCAGGAGGGCAGAACGTTAATAAAGTAGAAACATCTGTGACCGTACTTTGGAAAGTTGAGGCTTCCTACATTTTTAATGATGACGAAAAAACGATGATTCAGGAAAAATTAAAAAACCGAATCAATGCAGAAGGTTATTTATTTCTAACCGTTTCAGAAAGCAGAACCCAGCTGATGAATAAAAATAAGGCGATTGAAAAAATAATAGATATAGTAAATAAATCTTTAATTGTTCCTAAAAAAAGAACAGCAACAAAACCTTCAAAAGCCCAGAAACAAAAACGTTTGGATACTAAGAAAAAACTTTCTGATAAAAAAGAAAACAGACGTTTTAAATTTTAGATACATACTGTCGCAAAAAATTTTATTTTTGCCAAAATTATTAACCAGTGATAAAAAAAATCTTTCTATTAGGAGCTGTTGTGATTTCATGCATAGCGTTTGCTCAACAACAAAAAATTTCAATCATCCCTTCAGTAGGATATGCATGGAGAACTGCGGAAACGGCAGCCGGTCTTTCCCAAGCTGAAAAAAATTATGTAAAAGGACTTAAGAACGGACTTCATTTTGATATTTCCGCATATTATAACTTAAAAAATATTGGATTAGGAGTGAAATTTTCTCACTTCAATGCTTCAAGCAATGGCTTTTTGTTGGGATATAACAACAACGGAATGCCGGTTTCTATTCCTGTAAGCACTAAAGATAATATTACTTTTATAGGTCCATCACTAATGTATTCCAATTATAATGAACCTACAAAGCATAAATTATTTTTTGATGTGGCAATTGGAGTAATATCTTATTCCACGAAAACAGGAGATATGAAAGGTACCGGATCCAATCTTGGGCTAGATGCAGGGGTAGGATATCAGTATGAAGTTTCCAAAAGCTTTTTAATAGGTCCTAAGCTGGGAATTACAGCGGGAACATTGAGTAAAATGACTTTCAATGGAAGAACAGTAGATTTTGGAAATGACCAAAAAGAAGGACTTACAAGAGTTTCCTTAAGCGCAGCAGCGACATTCCGTTTTTAAGTTCTATATTTGTAGAAATTATTAACAATCTATAATGACAGCAACAATCTTTTTATCAGCAGAGCGCCGACAAGCAGGATTGTTGCTGTCATTACTTTACCTACACACAGATTCTTTTCTGAAAAGTTCTAAGGAGTTTATCAA
Source organism: Chryseobacterium sp. CS2K3 (assembly GCF_059515185.1). NCBI lineage: Bacteria > Pseudomonadati > Bacteroidota > Flavobacteriia > Flavobacteriales > Weeksellaceae > Chryseobacterium > Chryseobacterium sp. CS2K3. The sequence goes on from NZ_JCAKRW010000006.1 coordinate 358,875, forward strand.
TTAAGCCCTGTCAGGATCCAAGACAGGGAAATTATTCCGGATTTTTATACTATTATTTGTTTTGCGGTTTTCTATAGAATAAGGCAGGTTTATGCTTTGATTCTACATTGGATCGTTCGGGAAATACTGCATGTTAATCTTAAAAAATTGAAAAATGTCCAATCATATTACTGTAACCACTGGGATTTATGATGCTATAAAAGATACTCTTAGGAGAAAAAAGGTAAGCTTAGAAGAGGAAAAAAGACTCACTGAAGAATTAAGAAAAGCCAAACAGGTTTTAAGAAGAGATTTGCCGGCTGATACTGTGACAGTCAATAGAAAAGTAACATTGAAAGATCATACTCTGGATTCTGAACATGAATATATTTTTGTGTCTTCTGCGAGAGAAAAACTTAAGAAAAATAAACATTCCATTCTTTCTGATATTGCTCTTGCTGTGGTAGGATATAAGGTAGGAGATGTTATTGAATGGCCTTTCAGAGATGGAGAACGAAAAATTGAAATTGTAAAAGTGGAAGCCTGGGAAGGATAAAGCTTTTGTTGAATATTATAGGATTGAATTTACGAAGAAAACGTAGTCCATTTTTGGGCTGCGTTTTCTGTTTTGGAGAATAAGGGTGAATGTTGGAAAACACTAAGGCGCATGTTTTTTACATCACTGATGCTTTAGGGCGCAAAGATTTTATCTGCGATAAAATTTCATACCGCTAAATAGTAACTATGAAGTAGTCTTATAAAATATTATAAATCTAAGCTCTATGTAATTAGAAAAAAAGAACGGCATAGGAATATAGAATATAATATTCATATATTATTATAATAA